>NZ_CABDUX010000002.1:1547766-1895533 GCF_901411515.1 Raoultibacter phocaeensis | reverse complement strand
ACCGTCGTGAGGTGCTGTACTCAAATGCCATAAGCGGAACATACGAGACGACCAGAAGGAACTATCCTTCAACTCCGTTTCCCTTCGGAGAGTACTGGAATATGTCAACAGTGGTCTAACACAGCCAAAAATCTGTTGCAAGAAGCTGGTTTTCTTGCCCGGGCGTTGCTCCAGCTGTAAGCAGATCCTGAATCCGAATCTTTACATAAGCGCACGATAGGTCTCATATGCACGTTAAGCCATGCTTGCCAGCAAGTGATCTATGTATGTGATTCGACGTTTTGGGGGTCCCTGTCGGCATCGTTGCCGTCCGATGGTTCGACGTGATCGGGCGGCGCGCAAGGATTTTGGCCTTTTGCCTTCGGGATGGTTGCGAAAAGCTCTTTGCGCAGAGCGTGTCTTCTGGTGAGGATATTGTAAGGCTGCTTTCGAACGTGCTTACCCGTATGCCGGATCAGCAGATTGGCGATCTTTTCAAATTCTCGTGCATCGAACAACTGCTTCTTAGTGATCGTTACAACGGTGTATCCTGCGGCAATTAGGCTGGTGCGACGTTTCGAGTCTGCGGAGATTCGGTCGGGATCCGTATGGCACATATCGCTTTCGTATTCCACTACAAGACGGTGCGCGCGCCAGAGGATGTCGCAGCGATAAAATGTGTTGTTCGGAAAGGGCCTACCCCCTACGCTTGCTTCGATGCGGCCGTTTAGCTCGCCGCGTGCGACCCCATGTCCTCCGAGAGAGCAGGGCAGAAAAAACAAAACTGCTTGGATGGATTCCATAGGTGAAGCCGATCCGTCGACAAGAAACCTCAATGCCCTTCGGGCTTTTTTGGTACCGTACATAACTCCCGCCTTCTCGACGAAGCGCTGCAGCTTCGAAACTGACGTGAGGGGTTCTCGATCCCGAAACCCTCGAGGATCGGTTTCGTCAAGCGCATATGTTCCGCATAATTCCATGCCCAGCAGCACTAATCGGGAAACGGTGTATTCAGATGCTTTTTGGAGAAACAGAAAGTCAACGGAACTCACATACGCGGTATCCGTTAGTTTGACGAAGGAGCCTCGGGGGATTGATGCGCCGACGCAGTGGCATACTACATGATCGAACCGTACGCGGCTGGCATTGTCGGCGATAACGAGATGCACAGGTTTTTCAGAAATGCCGAGGCTGGCGAAATCGATCGATCTGAATTCGCTTCGGTTCATGCGTGAGCTTGGTGTAGGGAGCGCGCGAGTGGGCTGCGGTCGGGCTGGGGCAAGCGGCGACCGCCAAAACTCAAGAGCCGAATCGTATCCGATGAAATACTTCATACATAGAGCGTAGCATAAGCACCTTGCACCGATATCACGTGAACCTTACCGCTTTTACGTGCGAATGCGAACGGTTCTCTGCAAAGTCTACGTAGCCTGTGGGCGGAGTTGCTTTCGATCCCCAAAACCAAACACTCACCACCCTGCGTGCTTCGCGCGGTTTTTTGACATTTCCCCATATCACACGTAAATGCAACCGTCGGTTGCGTAAAATGATTACCAGACTTGCTGGTGCAACCGCTGCCGCAACGATAGTGTTGGACGTGTCGACGAAAGAGAAAAGCAACATGGCCCGAACATCACGGAAGGAATCATTCATGAACGTCGAGATCGCCCAACGCCTCGCAGAGTTGAGACGCGATAAGGGCTACAGCCAAGAGGAGCTTGCCGAAAAGCTCGGACTGTCCCGTCAAGCGGTATCGAAGTGGGAGCGCGCGGAATCGTCTCCCGACACCGGAAACCTGGTCGCGCTCGCGAAACTGTACGGCGTGACACTCGACGAGCTGCTTCGCTTCGACGAAGACCTCGAAGACGATATTCGCTACGAAGCTCAAGACCGCACCGTCTCGGCCGAGGCAAAAGCGCAAGCAGCCGCCGAGAAGGCGAGCGTTGCCGCAGCGCAAGCGGCTGCAGCAGCCGCGCACGTTCAAGCTGTCCAGAGCGCAGCAGCAGCCCAAGCGCACCAAGCGCCCGCCCCATCGGGTACTACCCAAGCGCACCAAGCACCCGCTGCATCGGGAGCTGTCCAGGGGCCCGCCACACCGGGGACTGGCCAAGCATCCGCATTCCCGCCGCCCACGGGCGAGCCGTATCCGTACTACACCATGCCCGCACAGCCTCCCATACCCGGTGCCGTCGGCAAGACGTACGGCTCCGGTACCGTCGGCCAGCCTCCCGCGCCCGGCGTTGCGCCACAGCCGAATCCAGCGCAGTATCCCGTTGGCAGCAAAGAATGGGAGGACGCGTACGTCGAGCGCGAGATGCGCAGCGCTACAGGTGAGATCAACGCCGGCAGCAAAGGTTCGTGGTCGAGCTTCCCGTATCCGATTTTGTGCGTGATCGTGTTTCTGCTTGCAGGGTTTTTCTGGGGCATCTGGCATCCGGCGTGGATCGTGTTCCTCACCATCCCCCTTTACTATTACATTGCCCACGTCATCGACAACGACCCGAACAACAGAAGGTAGGAAACCATGGCTCGTTTGACAGGGGCGTCCTACGCCAAAATCACCGTTGCGATCCTGCTTGCCGTGGCGCTGTTCGCCATCGCAGGATTCGGAGCGAGCTGCTCGACATGGCAGCTGAGACTAGGGAGCGATACTATGATCGGAAGCGCAACCGTCGCCGCAGGCGACGTTAAGAACATCGAAGTCGATTGGGCGGCGGGGTCGGTTCAGATGCACGTGGTCGCCTCGAGCACAGATGAGATCGAGCTTATCGAAACGGGCGAGGGCCTTACGAAGGGCCGCGAGATGCGTTGGAAGGTGTCGGGCGATACGCTGCACATCGACTACGGCGGATGGTTCTCGTGCTTTTTCTGGGGCAGTAAGAGCTTGGAAATCAGGGTTCCCGAAAAATACGCCGCAAGTTTGGGCGTGGTGGACATCGATGGAGCGTCGGGGTACTACAACGTGGATGGCATCGGTTGCGATAAGCTCGACGTCGACCTTGCTTCAGGCGAACTCGAGGCAAACGGGTTCACGGCGCGCGAGCTTGCCATCGACGTCGCGAGCGGCAAATCGTTCGCGAACGGCACCGTCACCGAGACGCTCAAGGCCCATGCGGCGTCGGGCCGCATCGAAGTGATAAGCAGTGCATGCCCGCGCACCATCGACGCCGACATGGCAAGCGGAACCATCGCCGTGTCGATTCCCGAAAACGACGGATTCACGGCCTACGTTGATAAAGCGTCGGGTTCGTTCGAAAGCCAGTTCGAAACGTCTCAGCAAGGCGGTGGCACCTACGTGCACAAAAACGGCGGAGCCACGTTTGACATCGATATGGCGTCGGGCAGGTTCATCCTGAGCAAAACGCAGTAGGTTCGTGCGGTCGGTCCGACTGCGATCCCGAACTCCGGTCAGCCGATCCCTGAACCTTGAACAGCCAGCGCAACCCGCGCGGACGTGTCAGAATCCCCTATGCAGCAGCGCCCGCCGAAACGCATTCGGCGGGCGCCTTCATACGACGGCCCCCGAGCCTACGTCAGGTCGATGGCTACGCCATCGTCGGGCTTCCAGGAAATCGAATCCCAGGTGAGCGTCGAGATGAACGCCTTGGTCGTCTCGATCGATATCGCGTAGTGATCCCCGAAGAAACGCAGCTCGGAAACCAATCCGTCCTGCGCGGCGAGCAAAGCCGTCGCGTAATCGCTTGCCGCCGAGCCGTTCGTGAGCAGCACGGGCGAGCGATCGCGTCCTTGGAGGGCGCCCCCGGTGAGCGAGTCGGCGTGCACATCGCCGCGGGCGATGGCGGGCTTCTCCCAGCACAGGCGCTCGAAGTCAGAGCGATCGTTCGAGGTCGTCCACTCCGCTACGAGCGAAGAGGTGTGGTAGCGGTCGACGCCGCCGAGGCGAATCACCTGCGCATCGGTCAATCCTGCTGCAGCTTTCGCTTCCTCGAGCGCCGAATCGGCCACCGCGTACTGGTCGCCGAGCACGATCACGCGGTTGAACCCGCCGGAGGCAAGCGCTGCTTTCGTCTCTGCGGTGAGGCTTGCCGATCCGTTTTCGGTCAGGAAGATCGGGCTTGTCGTAATAGCAGACCACGACGAGATGGTAAGCGAATCGGGGAAATCGTCAGAACGTGCGATGATGGCTGTCGAATAGCGGTCCGAACCGATTTCGTCGTTGATGAGCTCGGCGGTATGCTGGCGATCGACACCGCCGATGCGCTGTACGTCGGCAACCGAGGGAAGCGCCCGCACCGCGGCTTCTACTTCGTTCGAAACGGCGTATTGGTCTCCGATGATGATGACCGTGCCCGCCGAAAGATCGTCGTTGATGGCCGTGCTCGCCTCCTTGGTAAGCCAGTCGGTGGGCGTGAGTACGATGGGCGCGTTTCCGAGGTGCCCGGAAAGCGAGGATGCGGTGAGCGCATCGGGGAAGTGGTAATCGTCGCCCGAGGCAAGGATCACCGTGTTCTCGGTCGTGCGCTCGTAGGTCGAAACCTGCTTCGAGGTTGCGTAGCGGTGCTCGCCGTACAGGCGCGCAACCGAAAGTTCGAACGGATCCGGCGCATCGCCGTAGCGCGCGTACAGGTGCACCTCGCCGTCCTCGAGATCGTCGGTCTCCACCACAATGCTGTCACCGGGGGCGTAGAGCGTCTCGCCGTCGACGGTGTGCTCGGTCAGCGCCCAGCCGACAAGCACCTGGCCTTCGGGCGCCGACGATTCGGCCCCGAGCGCCCCAAGGCTTTTTGCGGGCGTTTCGGTGAGCATGCCGAAGGGGCCGTCGGGATCCGCTACCTGTGTGGAGCTATCGGGATGGTATACCAGGTCGGCTCGATCCTCCCAGATTGGAACAAGGTAGTGGTAGCTTCCGCGGATGACATAGGTGCTCTCGTCCACGATGGCGCTCTCGTCGAAGCCCTGCGCCTTGAGCAACGCATCGTTCACGCCGTACGAGATGACGTACGGGTCGTCGCCGTACCCCTCGAACGTCACCGGAACGCCGCCTGACGTAAGCTGACCGATGGGGAACCACCAACCGAGCAGGCGCTTGCCGTCTTCGTGCGAAACCGAGATGCTGCGGCTATCGAACGCATCCGATATCGTCTGCGTGCCCACGTTGAAAGAGCGCTGCGCATCGGTGCCGCGATCGCTCCATACGGCACCGGTGCCCGTAGTCAAAAAGTAGGTGGTGAACGGGTAGGGGGCGATATCGTAGTTGTTCATGCAGTTCGAAGGCGCCACCCTGGCGTTTGCCGCCTGCGCAGTCAAACCGGTCTCGTCCGCGACGTTCGCCTTGTAGTGGTTTGCGAGGTCGGAGAAGGCGAGCCCCGAATCAAGGCACGATTGCGGGTTGTCGACGTCCCAGTTGAGTTGACCGGTCGAAGCGAAATTATCCTCGAAGTACCCGCCGTTCAGCGTGAACCAGGTATGGGGATTGCAGTTCACCGCCCCGCCTGAGCCCGCGGTTGCGCTGTTGCCGATGAACCTCACGTTCGCGAAATCGAATCCTTGGCCGTAAACCGCGCCGTCGTCTGTGGCCGTGTTGTTCGTGAAGGCGCATCCCGAGATGGTTGAGAAATTGGATTGCGTGGTGTGGCTGAGGTAAAGCGCCCCGCCGACCTTGAGCCACGCGCTCGGATTGGTTCCTGCTGTATTTCCCGTAAACGTGCAGTCGGTGATGGTGTGGCCACCGTTCTGGGCGTGAACCGCGCCACCTCCGCCACCCGACGAGTTGCCGGTAAACGTGCATGAAACGAGGGCATACGTGCTCGATCCTTGCGCGTTCGAGATGGCGCCGCCTTCGCCGGCAGCCGAGCAGTCTTCAAAGGTGACGCCAGTCAAGATGTGCGAGCCGCCCGAAAGAAGGGCGAACCCGCCGTTGCCACCCGAGCGTGCGCCCGTAACCGTTCCGCCGTTCATCGTGAGGCCGCCGCCGTAGCTGTTGCCTCCGCCCGACGACGTGTAGAATCCGCCGTTGCTCGTGGCAGACACGTCCTTGATGGTGCAGTCAGTGAGAACGACCTTGCAGCCGTAGTTGACGAGTCCGCCGCCCGTTCCTATGCCGTGGACTCCCGTCATGGTGACGTTGTTCCAGGCGAGCGTCGTGTACAAGCCGTCAACATGCATGCCGCCGCCCGGCAGCCGCACGTCGAGCGCCGTGGCGGGATCGATGCCGACGTTATGACCTTCGAGCACGAGATCCTTAAGCGTGATGGTTCGCGAGGCGGACGGGCGATCCTCGGCGTTGATGTGGAGCCCCGTGTAGCCGGGCGCGAGCTTGAGGCTGTAGCCGTTGCCGTCGATCGTGATCGAAGAGAGCGAGTAGGGTATGAAAAGCGGCACGTCGGTAGCCGGCGACCATATTTGGGAGGAATGATCGTACGTCATGCCGTTGCCGTCGATCACGATGTCCTGGGAAAGCTCGATGGTGGTTCCGCTTGAGGCGGAGATGAGCGCCTGTTGCAGCTCCGCTTGCGTGGTGGGCGAGGAAAGCGGGGCATAGGCCGTCGCGTCGCCAGGGAAAGCAGGTCCGTTGCCTGCGTTGTGAGAGAGCGAATCGGGGGAAGCGAGGGGGTCCTCGGAAGGGGGATATTGTTCCGCCTGATTGTGAGAAGCGTCGCTTTCCTCATCGGTAACGATGCCGATTTCAAGGGGCCCAGAAGCGGGGGAAGCCGCTTCTTCGGCATACGCGGATGCAAGGGGTGTCCCCAAGAACATGCACGCTAAAGCGCAAGCCATGAAAAAGGCGAAGAGGTTTCGAACTGTTCGAACCATGTCGCTGACCGTCCTTTCTCAAAGTTCTGTACGTATATATGAAAGATCTTACCTAAGTTGGCAGAGTATAGCAGTATACAGAATTATATGTAAGATGTTTTCTAAAAAATGATATGCAGACGGTGGCGAATAGACCCTCAAAGCGCTATGGTAGCGCTATCGCGCAGCCTCCACAAGGCAGCACTGCGATTTGCCCGCCCGTTTCGCGCGGTAGAGAGCCTCATCGCTTTGCCTGATCAGGTCGTCGATCGAAAGCATGCCCGAACGGTCGACGGCGATGCCGATCGAGCCGCTCGTTTTAAGGGGGAAATCGTCTGCAGAAAACCGCTCGCCGATCGCCTCGATGCAGTCGAATGCGCGTTCTCTGAGTACTTCGTCTGCGGGGGGATCGAATATCGCGACGATGAACTCGTCGCCGCCCATGCGGACGACGATGTTGTCGGGGTACGTGCCGGTGAGCACGCGCCCGGCCTCGATGAGCACCTCGTCTCCCACCTGATGGCCAAAGCGGTCGTTGATGCCCTTGAAATCGTCAAGGTCGAGGTAGGCGATCGCGACGGGATCGCCCTCATGGGCCGCAAGCTGGTCGTACAGAAAACGCCGGTTGCACAAATCGGTGAGGTAGTCGGTATTTGCGCTTCTGAGAACGCGCTCCTCAAGCTCGCGCTCTTTGGTCACGTCGCGGTAGATGCGCAGCTGTCCGGTTTCGTTTTCGAATACGTCGACGATCGTGCGTTGGTTCACCTCGAACGTCTTCATGGTACCGTCGATTTCCGCCGAGAAGAAGGTCGAATCGGAAAAGTCGTGCGAATCGACCACGGCGTCTCCGAGTACGAGCCTTCTCCAGGTATCGAAGGCGCCGCCGATAACCTGCTCGCGTTTGACCGCGAAGTACTCTTCGGCTTTCTCGTTGATATTAAGGATCGTCTCGTCGATGTCGAGCACGACGATCGCGTACGGCACCGAGTCGATGAATATCTCGAGCTCGGTTTCGATGTTGCCGAGATCGGTCACGTCGTGGGCGATGCCTACGGTTCCCATCACCGATCCGTCGTAGTCGAAGAGCGGCGATTTGTACGTCTTGAACTGGCGCATGCCGTTCTTTGTCTTGACTTGCTCGTCGAACAAGCACGTTGCGCGCGCCGCCATCGTTTCTTCTTCCGATTCAAGGCAGACGTACTCGCCTTGCGAATACTCCTCGGGGCTGATGTCCCAGATGTAATAGTGCCCGCGCCCCTCCACCTGCTCTTTGGTCTTCTCGACGGTTCTGCAGAAGGCGTCGTTCACTTTGAGGTGGGATCCGCGGGCGTCTTTGAACCAGACGAGTTCGGGAATCGAATCGATGGCCGTGTCGAGGTACTGCCGAGAAAGTGCCAGGTCGGCGCTTGTCTTCTCGTGCTCGATGAGCTTGGCGAACCTGAAGGCGACCAGTTCGGGAGGCATGGGTGAAAGCCAGATGTCATCGGCGTTTTTGGCATGCGATGAAAACAGCTCCGCTACTCGATGCGCCTCAACGCGGAAGACCGTACGCGCGGCGTTCTTTTTCGGGGGAAGCGTGATGTCCGTAAGCGACAGTCCGACGCAGTCGATGAGAGCGATATCGCAGGCAACGAACGCGTCGGCGTCGAACGTCTTATACGCGTTCAGATCGAACGAGAAGTGCTCGGGACACGCAACCGACCGGATGGCCTTTTCGGTTTCGCAGTCGGTGCCGAACAGCGCGATGTGGAGGGTACGGTGGTACATGGCGCTTCCTTTCGCCGTGCAGTCGGAGCGCGAAACGCTCTTGTCTGTATTGTGCGCCAACAACTGCGCGTGGGGAAGGAAGAATTACAAGTATTTCAGTAAGAATTACGAATGAAGGTGAGAATTCCCACTCAGGAGCCAAGGCGGATGTCGCTTTCCTCGGGCCCCGCCGCACTACAGGGCACACGGTCGAGCGGCGGGCAACCGGTTGGAGGCGCTCCATCTGCTCGGCGTGTGCTTTTGTTGCCAGGTACGCCAGATTCGTTCCCAAGGAGAAAGCCGTGCACGCGTCCTGCGGCACCAAAATGTCATATTTGCAAAACCCCAGTTCGTGCTCATAAAATCAAAAAACAACCACAATTCAAAAAACTTTTTCTTGACGGGAGGGTTACGGGGCCGTATTTTAGGGAATCGCGACTTTTTCGCAGTTTACCTGATTCTCATGAAGGAGGAACAGCCTCGTGGCTCAAGCTAAAAAAAGTGCTCCCACCAGCCTTTATAGGAATCGCAGAAGCTTCGCCAAGATCCCTGACGTCATGGACGTCCCGAACCTGATCGCTATTCAAACGGATAGCTTCGAATGGTTCAAGAGCGAGGGTCTTGCACAGGCGTTCGGCGATATCAGCCCGATCGAGAACAGCACGAAGGACATGTGCGTCGAGTTCGGCCGGCATGAGTTCGGCGAGCCGAAGTTCACGGTTGACGAGTGCAAGGAGAAGGACGTCAGCTACCAGGCGCCCCTCTTCGTCGAAATCCGCTTCATCAACCGTGAGACTGGCGAGATCAAGGAGCAGGACGTGTTCATGGGCGATTTCCCGCTCATGACCCCGCGCGGCACCTTCATCATCAACGGCACCGAGCGCGTCGTCGTCTCGCAGCTCGTCCGCTCACCCGGCGTGTACTTCGCCGCCGAGCGCGACAAGACTTCCGATAAAACCATATACAATGCAAAGGTCATCCCGTCACGCGGTGCCTGGCTCGAGTTCGAGACCGACAAGCGCGACATCCTGTCGGTTCGCATCGACCGCAAGCGCAAGCAGCCGGCCACGCTGCTTCTGCGCGCCCTCGGCTTGGCCGAAAGCCGCGAAGAGATCATCTCGCTGCTCGGCAACGACGAGATGGTCCTGCGCACGCTCGACCGCGATCCCGCGACGACCAAAGAGGAATCGCTCATCGAGCTGTACAAGCGCTTCCGTCCCGGCGAGCCGCCGACCATCGATTCGGCGCGCACGCTCCTCGAGGGCCTGTTCTTCAATCCGCAGCGCTACGATCTGGCGAAGGTGGGTCGCTACAAGATCAACAAGAAGCTCGGATTCGATCCCGATTACGAAAGCTCCACGCTGACCGACGACGACATCATCCGCTCGATGCAGTACATCGTCGGGCTCCATGCCGGCCAGGATGGCTTCACGACCGACGACATCGATCACTTCGGCAACCGCCGTATCCGCACGGTGGGCGAGCTCATCCAAAACCAGTTCCGTATCGGACTCTCCCGCATGGAGCGCGTCGTGCGCGAGCGTATGAGCATGCAGGAGCCCGATGAGATCACGCCGCAGTCGCTCGTGAACATCCGCCCCATCGTGGCGGCCATCAAGGAGTTCTTCGGAAGCTCCCAACTCTCGCAGTTCATGGATCAGACGAACCCCGCAGCGGGCATCACGCACAAGCGCCGTTTGTCGGCGCTTGGACCGGGCGGTCTGTCGCGTGAGCGCGCAGGCTTCGAGGTCCGCGACGTCCATACTTCGCACTACGGCCGCATGTGCCCGATCGAGACGCCTGAAGGCCCCAACATCGGCCTCATCGGCTCGCTCGCAACCTATGCGCGCATTAACCCCTACGGCTTCATTGAGACGCCGTACCGCCGCGTCGAGCAGGGCAAGGTGACCGATACGGTCGACTACCTCACGGCCGACGAGGAAGAGAACTACACGATCGCCCAGGCTAACGACCTCTTCGATCCCGATACGCGCGCGTTCGGCACGTTCGACGAGAACGGCACCTTCCACGAGGCGGCGCGCGTGCTCTGCCGCACGAAGGACTCCAACGGCGTATTCGGCGAGCCCGACGAGGTGCCGCCCGCGCAGGTCGAGTACATGGACGTGTCCCCGCGCCAGATGGTGTCAGTGGCAACCTCGCTCATTCCGTTTTTGGAGCACGACGACGCGAACCGCGCCCTCATGGGTTCGAACATGCAGCGTCAGGCCGTGCCGCTTTTGCGCCCGTCGGCGCCGCTTGTGGGCACCGGCATCGAGCACCGCATTGCGGTCGACTCCGGCGAGATCCTCGTCGCCCAGAATCCGGGCGTTGTCGATTACGTCGACGGCCAGACCATCATCGTGCTCAACAACGATGGCGAATACGACGAGTACCTGATCCCGAAATTCCAGCGCTCCAACCAGAGCGGTTGCATCAACCATCGCCCGATCGTGCGCAAGGGCGACGAAGTGCAAGCGGGCGATGTGCTCGCCGACGGCCCGAGCTGCGACGGTGCTGAGCTTGCGCTCGGCCAGAACCTCATGATCGCCTACATGCCATGGGAGGGCTACAACTACGAGGACGCCATCATCGTGTCCGAGCGTGTAGTCGCCGAAGACCTGCTCACGTCCATCCATATCTCCGAATACGAGATCGATGCGCGCGATACGAAACTTGGGCCCGAGGAGATCACCCGCGAAATCCCCAACATCTCAGACGATATGATCTCCGACCTCGATGCCGACGGCATCATCCGCATCGGCGCCGAAGTCTTCCCGGGCGATGTACTCGTGGGCAAGGTCACCCCGAAGGGCGAAACCGAGCTCACCGCCGAAGAGCGCCTTCTGCGCGCCATCTTCGGCGAGAAGGCCCGCGAAGTCCGCGACACCTCGCTCAAGGTGCCGCACGGCTCCGGCGGCCGCGTCATCGGCATCAGCCGCTTCTCGCGCCTCGAGGGCGACGAGCTTTCGCCGGGCGTGAACGAGCTCGTGCGCATCTACGTTGCTCAGAAGCGCAAGATCCAGCAGGGCGACAAGCTTTCGGGCCGCCACGGCAACAAGGGCGTTATCAGCCGCATCCTGCCGGTCGAGGACATGCCGTATCTCGCCGACGGCACCCCGATCGACGTGATCTTGAACCCGCTCGGCGTTCCTTCGCGTATGAACGTCGGCCAGCTGCTCGAATGCCATCTCGGCTGGGCCGCCAAATGGGGCTGGTCCGATTCCGATAGCTCGGATGAGGTTGTCGAGGGCCCGATCCACGTGGCGACGCCTGTGTTCGACGGCGCGACCGAGAAGGAGATCTCGGACGCCATCATGAAGGCGAACCGGAACCTCTTGAACATCAACCATGCCAAGTACGGCGAGCATGCGCGCGACGAATTCGTGCCGCAGCTCACGCCGACCGGTAAGGCATGGCTCTACGATGGGCGCACCGGCGAGCAGTTCCGCGAGCCCATCACCGTCGGCCAGAGCTACATCCTCAAACTCGGCCATATGGTCGATGACAAGATCCACGCCCGCTCGACCGGCCCCTACAGCCTTATCACCCAGCAGCCGCTCGGCGGCAAGGCGCAGTTCGGCGGCCAGCGCTTCGGCGAGATGGAAGTGTGGGCGCTCTACGCCTACGGCGCTTCCAACGTGCTCCAGGAGATCCTCACCGTCAAGTCCGACGATACGTCGGGCCGCGTGAAATCTTACGAGGCCATCGTGAAGGGCGAGAACATCCCCGCCCCCGAGGTACCCGAGAGCTTCAAGGTTCTCGTCAAGGAAATGAAGTCTCTGTGCCTGAACGTCGAGCTCGAAGGCGAAGATCACCACGCGATCGACATCACGCAGGAACACGAGAACGAGCAGGATGCAGGCGATGCCGCACTGCTTGCTGCGCTGCAGGCCGACGCGAAGAAGACCGAGGAAGACGACGCGGCGTTCGCGCTCGACAACATCGCCGCTGAACTGGGAGATTTGATGAAAGACGTAGCGGACGGCTACAGCAATACGAACGACCTCATCGGTGAGGGAGGGGAGGAATAATGACGACGGAATTCGACGTGAACAATTTCGATGCCCTGCGCATTTCCCTTGCTTCTGCCGAGGACGTGCGCAGCTGGTCGCGCGGCGAAGTGAAAAAGCCCGAGACCATCAACTACCGTACGCTCAAGCCCGAGAAAGACGGCTTGTTCTGCGAGAAGATCTTCGGCCCCACGAAAGACTGGGAGTGCGCGTGCGGCAAGTACAAGCGCGTCCGCTTTAAGGGCATCGTGTGCGAGCGCTGCGGCGTCGAAGTGACCCGCTCCAAAGTTCGCCGCGAGCGCATGGGCCACATTGAGCTCGCCGCTCCGGTGAGCCACATCTGGTACTTCAAAGGCTCGCCTTCGCGCCTCGGCTACCTGCTCGACATCCCGCCCAAGGAGCTCGAGAAGGTGCTGTACTTCGCCAGCTCCATCATCACGTCGGTCGACAAGGAAGCCCGCGAGGAGGATGTCGACGAGCTGCGCGACGAGCTGGCCGCCGATCTCGAGGAGCTCGACGCCGAGCGCGATCGCCTCATCGAGTCGACCCGCCGTCTGTCCACCGATTACGTGCCGGAGGACGACGATTTCGTCGACGACGTCGACGAGGACGAGCGTATGGCCCCCGAAGAGGTCGAAGAGGAAATCGCCGATATCTACGAGGAGTTCAACGAGCGCAAGGCGCTGCGCACCGACGCGTTCGAGGCCTTCATGAAGATCGAGCCCAAACAGCTCGTTCCCGACGAGGCACTCTACCGCGAGATGCGCTTGAACTACTCCGATTACTTCAAGGGCGGCATGGGCGCCGAAGCGGTGCGCGATCTGCTCGACGACATCGATCTGGCCAAAACTGCAGACGAGCTGCGCGAGACCATCTCCACGGGCAAGGGCCAGAAGCGCGCGAAGGCGATCAAGCGCCTCAAGGTCGTTGACGCCTTTTTGAAGAGCGTCAACAAGCCCACCGACATGATTCTCGACGTCATCCCGGTCATTCCGCCCGATCTGCGCCCGATGGTGCAGCTCGACGGCGGCCGTTTCGCGACGTCGGACTTGAACGATCTGTACCGCCGCGTGATCAACCGCAACAACCGCTTGAAGCGCCTGCTCGACCTCGGCGCGCCTGAGATCATCGTGAACAACGAGAAGCGCATGCTGCAAGAGGCGGTTGACTCGCTCTTCGACAACGGCCGCCGCGGCCGCCCGGTCACGGGCCCCGGCAACCGTCCGCTCAAATCGCTCTCCGACATGCTCAAGGGCAAGCAGGGCCGCTTCCGTCAGAACCTGCTCGGCAAGCGCGTCGACTACTCCGGCCGTTCGGTCATCGTCGTCGGCCCGCAGCTGAAGCTGCACCAGTGCGGTCTGCCTTCGCAGATGGCGCTCGAGCTTTTCAAGCCCTTCGTCATGAAGCGCTTGGTCGAGCTTGAGTACGCCGCCAACATCAAGGCCGCCAAGCGTGCGGTCGACCGCGGCGCAAGCTACGTGTGGGACGTGCTCGAAGAGGTCATCACCGAGCATCCGGTGCTCCTGAACCGCGCACCCACCCTGCACCGCCTCGGCATCCAGGCCTTTGAGCCCGTGCTCGTCGAGGGTAAGGCCATCAGGCTGCACCCGCTTGTCTGCACCGCGTTCAACGCCGACTTCGACGGCGACCAGATGGCTGTGCACGTGCCGCTCGGTAACGAGGCGCAGGCCGAAGCCCGCGTGCTCATGCTCTCGGCCAACAACATCAAATCGCCCGCTCACGGCCGTCCTTTGACCGTGCCCACACAGGACATGATCATCGGTCTGTACTACCTGACCGCCGCTCGCGAAGGTTTCGAGGGCGAGGGAAGGTCGTTCATCGATTTCGACGACGCCATGAACGCCTACGATGCGCGTGCCGAACTCGACCTGCAGGCCAAGATCTGGGTGCGCCTCACCAAGGACACCGTCGTGGCCACGAGCTACAACGAGTTCGAGGACCACAAGGCAGGCGAGCGCATCGAGACCACGATCGGGCGCATCACGTTCAACAACGTGCTGCCCGCCGATTACCCGTACCTCAACTACGAGATGAACAAGAAGGAGATCAGCCGTCTCGTGGAAGATGTGTGCAACCGCTACGAGCTCTCTTCGGTGCCCGCCATCTTGGACGGCCTGAAAGACGCGGGCTTCCACTACGCAACGCGCGCCGGCGTCACCGTGTCGGTGTACGATGCGACGGTGCCGCCCGAGAAACCGGCCATCCTCGCCGCAGCCGATGCGAAGGTCGATGCGATCGACGAGGACTACGAGATGGGCCTCATGAGCCAGGAAGAGCGCCACAAGCAGGTCGTCGACATCTGGAACGAAGCGAACGAAGAGGTCGGCGAGGCGATGGCCGAGAACTTCGACAAGTTCAACCCCATCTACATGATGGCGTTCTCCGGCGCCCGCGGTAACATCAAGCAGATCCGCCAGCTCGCCGGCATGCGCGGCCTCATGTCCGACCCGAAGGGCGAGATCATCGACCGCCCGATCAAGGCGAACTTCCGCGAGGGCCTCTCGGTGCTCGAGTACTTCATCTCCACGCACGGTGCCCGTAAGGGCCTCGCCGATACGGCGCTTCGTACGGCCGACTCGGGGTATCTGACCCGCCGTCTCGTCGACGTCGCGCAAGACGTCATCATCCGCGAGATCGATTGCGAAACCTCAGACGGCGTGCCGTATCCGATCTACAACGAGAAGGGCGATCTGGACGAGAACCTCATCGGCCGCTGCCTGCTCGAAGATGCGGTCGCGAAAGACGGCTCCATGATCGTGGCTGCGGGCGAGTACGTGACGTCCATGGCGCAGATCAAGGCGCTTGAGGACAACGGCATTGAGGAGGTCATCATCCGCACGGTCATGACCTGCCATGCCGATCAGGGCGTGTGCCAGAAGTGCTACGGTTGGGATCTTGCGACTTCCCGTCCCGTCAACATCGGCACGGCGGTCGGCATCATCGCCGCCCAGTCGATCGGCGAGCCCGGCACGCAGCTCACCATGAGAACGTTCCATACCGGCGGCGTCGCGGGCGAGGACATCACCCACGGTCTGCCTCGCGTTACCGAGCTGTTCGAGGCGCGCAAGCCGAAAGGCCAGGCCGTCCTCGCCGAGATCGCGGGCACACTGCAGATCGCGGGCGACAAGCAGACGAAAACCCTCACGATCCACGATCAACAGGGCAACATTCGCGAATACGTGGTGTCGGCTCGCGCCCAGATGCTTCCGGGCGTGCTCGACGGCAGCCAGGTGAAGGTGGGCCAGCAGCTCACCAAGGGCTCGGTGAACCCGCACGATCTTTTGCGCCTCACCGATCCGAACACGACGCTGCGCTACATCGTGAGCCAGGTCCAGGGCGTGTACGTGAGCCAGGGCGTCGACATCAACGACAAGCACATCGAGGTCATCGCGCGCCAGATGCTGCGCAAGGTGGCCGTGACCGATGCGGGTGAATCCGATCTTTTGCCGGGTCGCCAGGTGAACCGCTTCGAGTTCGAGAAGGTCGCCAACGAGCTCGTGCTCGACGGCAAAGAGCCGCCGGTGGGCCAGCCGCTTCTGCTCGGCATCACCAAGGCATCGCTTGCCACCGACTCGTTCCTCTCGGCCGCCTCGTTCCAGGAGACCACTAAGGTTCTCACCGACGCTGCCATCGAGGGCAAGACCGACAACCTCGCGGGTCTGAAGGAAAACGTCATCATCGGCAAGCCGATTCCCGCAGGCACGGGTCTGCCGCGCTACCGCAAGGTCGGCCTCACCTACAAGGGCCGTCCGGTCGATCGCGTCACGAGCGATACGCTGCCCGAGTTCGCCCCCGAGGCGCTGCGCGACATCGAGGATCTGCTGCCGCAGCCGCAGGATTGGTCGCTTGACGGCGACAGCTACCTCAACATGGGTACGAACTACACGAACTACTACAGCGGCATGTCGCTCGGCCACCGCACGCCTGCGCTTACCGACGAGGATGCACGCCTCTACATCTACGATGATCTGGGCGTGTCGCAACGGTGGGCCAACAAGTTCTCCGAGGCCGGCATCGAAACGGTCGCCGATCTCGTGGGCCATACCGAGGAGGATCTGCTGCGCATCGAGGGCATCGGCGTCAAGGCGATCGAAGAGCTCAAGGAGGGCTTGGAGGAGCATAACCTGCTCCAGGTCATCGAGGACGATCTTGCCGCGACGAGCGATGACATGAGCCAGCTTCTGGACATGGTGTTCAGCCCGGATGATACGATTCTCATCGGCGGCGACGAGCCTCCGACGTTCAACACCGAGGGTGAAGACATGCTCGGCGAAGCGCTTCCGCCGCGCTCGTACCAACGAAACCTCGAAGAGCTCGACGCACTGCTGGGCTCGGTGGGATCGTTCGGATTCGGGCTTTCCAGCGCCGAGGGCGATGAAGCCTCCGGCGGCGAAAGCTCCGACGACGAAGAGTAAATTCGGTCAGGGGGCGCTCACGGCGCCCCCTTTCGCATAAGGACAGTGCAATGGCCCAGAAGACCTATACCATCAAGGGCGCTCCCGCCGTGCCTTCGCAGATAGGCGCGACGCTCGAAGCGCTTGCCGGGACCGTCGCCGAAAGGCGCGATGCGGGCGAGCAGAGTTACACGTGCCGCTTGCTTCACGGCAGCGAGGACGAGCTTGTCAAGAAGATCGTCGAGGAGGCGTGCGAAGTGGCGCTTGCGGCGAAGGACATCGAGGCCCGCATGCTCGTTTCGCAGGAGTCGGCCGAGGCGTTCGCCGTCGGCATCGGCGAAGACGAGGATGCGGTGTGCGCCGAGCTGCCGCCCGAGTACTACGAGGGCGTCGACCACTTGCGCTACGAGGCGGCAGACGTGGTGTACCACCTGCTCGTCGTGTTCGAGCGCTACGGCATCTCGCTCGAGGAGTTCGCAGCTGAGCTCAACAGCCGCATGACCGAGGGGGAGCGGCCCGCAGGCGGCGTGCTTCTGCGCGACGAATACATTCAGAGGGGGAAATAACCGATGGCGAGACTGTTTGGGACCGATGGGGTTCGGGGTATTGCGAATAAAGAATTGACCTGCGAGAAGGCGTTTGCGCTCGGGCAGGCGGCCGTGGCGTTTCTCGGCGGCAACATCGTGATCGGCAAGGATACGCGCCTTTCGGGCGACATGCTCGAAGCGGCGGTCGTCGCGGGCATCATGAGCATGGGAGGCACGGCGTTTGCGGCGGGCATCATTCCGACGCCGGGCGTTGCGCTTTTGGTGCGCGAGCTGTACTGCGACGGCGGCATCGTTATCTCGGCTTCGCACAATCCCCCCGAGTACAACGGCATCAAGTTCTTCGACGCCCAGGGCTTCAAGCTGCCGTGCGCGCTCGAAGACGAAATCGAGGCATACGTGGTTTCGGGCAAGGCCGCCGAAGCCGAGCTTCCCACGGGCAGCGGCGTCGGCGTGACGATTCCCGTTGAGAGCGCAGCCGAACTCTACATCGAACATGCCGTTGCAAGCGTTGCCGAGCAGGGCGTGCGCTTCGATGGCCTTACTGTCGCGCTCGACGTAGGACATGGTGCGTCGGCGGTTTCGAGCGCCGATGCACTCGAGCGTCTCGGGGCGACCGTGCACGTCATCAACGACGAGTTCGACGGCACCGATATCAACGTTGCCTGCGGATCGACCCATCTAGGGCCGTTGCGCGACCTCGTAGCCGAAACAGGTGCCGATGTGGGCGTCGCGCATGACGGTGACGCCGACCGCGTCATGTTCGTGGATGCAGAAGGCGGCGAAATCGACGGTGACGTGGTGGAGGCCGTGTGCGCCATCGACCTTTCGAGGCGCGGTCTTCTACCTGAGAACGCCGTTGTATCGACCGTCATGTGCAACCTCGGGTTCACCCATGCCATGCGGGATGCAGGCATCGAGGTCATTCAGACGCAGGTGGGGGATCGCTTCGTTCTCGAAGCCATGCGCGAGCGCGGCCTTGCGATCGGCGGGGAGCAGAGCGGTCACATGATCTTCCTTGAGCACAACTCCACGGGCGACGGCCTCGTGACCGCGCTGCAGTTCTTGGCCGCCTGTCAGCGCGCAGGCGGATCGGTCGCCGAAGCTGCGCGCGTCATGCAGCGGTTTCCCCAAGAGCTCATTAACGTGAAGGTGGGCGATAAGCACGCGCTCGACGGCAACGCGGCAATCGCGCGTGCTGTGGCCGAGGCCGAAGCCGAGCTCGGCGAAGAAGGCCGCATCCTCGTGCGCCCAAGTGGCACCGAGCCGGTGGTGCGCGTGATGGTGGAAGCCGCCGACGATGCGACCGCGAAAGAATACGCCGAGGCCATCGCGCAGGTGGTCGAAGCCGAGCTATAGGCTCGCGCCGACGGCGAAAAGCGCGCAAGGGCATCCGTCGGACGGCGAACACCACGCGATACCCTACCGATTCGCTCGTTGTTACCTCGGAGGCGAAGCGTCAGTGGTACCATGGTGATAGCACATGCAGGCGGACGGAAAGCGGGGCTATGGGCAACCTCCGAGCGGGCTATCGATGGGCTGGATTCGATGCGGTTTCACTGCTGTCATTGGCGGCGTTCTTCGCGAGCACGCCGCTTTTGCTTGCACCGCTCGACCTCATGCGACCCGTGCTCGCCTCTTCGTCGGACGGGCCGCTGCTCGAGCCGCTGACGTCGGCTCCGTTTTTGACGGCGGTGGCGCTCGCCGCCATGTTCGCATCGCTCGCCATGCTGTTCGTGTGCCTCTTGAAAACCGCCTATGCGCGCCTCGGACGCACGTTGCTCGTCGGTGCCGGGACGTCGTACGCCCTTGGTATGCTTATCGTGTGCGCAGCGCATTTCGCCGCTCCGGTACCGCAGCTCGTCGCCGTTTCGGCCGGAGCACTCGTCGGGGCGGGCGGAGCCGTCCTCTGCATGGCGTGGGCGCGGCAGGTTTCCCTTCCGGATCTACGGATAGCGCTAGGATCGCTCGTGGCGCTCGGTGCAGCCGTGTTCGCCCTCGATACGCTCGTGCTGTTCATGACGGTGCCCTTTCGGGCGATGGCGCTTGCGCTTCTTGCCGTCGCGGGTATGCTCGGGTGCGTGAGGAGTGCTTGGGGCTCCGCAGGTGCGGGGCTCGATGCCACGACGTCGGGTGCGAACTGGTGGGATGTGTTCGGCAGGCTCGACATGTCGCTCATCGAAAGCGGAAGCGACTTCGCAACGCCGCTGTCCCGTACGTTGTTCTTCATCGTTACGCCTGCGGTGGTGTTCCTTCTCTTCATAGCCGGCATGAACATGCACCATACGTTCTACGGCGACGTTCTGGTTGAGGTGCTCGGCGGTTCGATCGCGGTGCTGTGCGCAATCGTGCTGCTGTTCATGAAAACCGAGCGCGCTACGATCAACGTCGCGTACCGCATCTACCTTCCGCTTATTGCTGCGGTGGTGTTCGTGGTGGGCGATTTCGCACCGCTTGATGTGCGCGGGTTGTTTCTCAACGTGGGCGTCTACGTGTTCTGCTTCGTATACGGGCTCGTCATGTGTGCGATGGTTATCATGATGATGAGTAGGATGAGGTCGCTTGCACTGCCTGCCGCTTGCATGCTCGTCATCGCCGCCTGCCTCATAGCCATGCCTTCCTATGCGAACCTCGACGCGGGCGTGCTCGGGGCGTACCGTCTCAACGTGCTGCTTGTACTTCTGCTCGTAGCCGTCATCCTGCTGATCGTCACGCCGTCGTCGCGTGTGTGGCGTCTTGTGATCGAGGGGATTGACCTGTCCGACGCTCTCGAAAAACCCGGCGAACAGGCGGGCAGGTCGGCTACGCTCGAAGAGCGGTGCGATTATGTTGCGCGCGCATGCGGACTCACCCCGCGCGAAAGCGAGATCCTGCGCTTTCTCGGACGCGGCTACGGTTCGGTCTACATAGCCGAAGCGCTCGTCATCGCCGAGAGCACGGTGCGCAGCCATGTCAAGAGCATCTACCGCAAAGTCGACGTCTCGTCGCGCGAAGAGCTGATAAGCCGTATAGACGAAATTGGGGAGACGCCCGAAACCGATGCGGCACCGCGTTGAAAGCCGTTGTAGAGAACCTGTAAACCACCTGCTCAGAAAGCATGTTTTAACTTCCCTCAATCCGATGATTCACAAAACACCGAGACGTGCATACGCTGGATCTCGGCAGATAGGCTTCATCGAATGAGGAGGGTCATATGAATGATCGCATCATGAGCAGGCGTACTTTCATCGTTGCAGGAGTTTCGTTCAGCGCATTGTTTCTAGGAGCAGCAGCGTTGCCCGGATGCGCCCCGAAGCAGGCGGTCGGCAGCGAAGATGCCTCCGATGCGGCGGCGGATGCAGCGCCTTCCGGCGAATCGAACCCCGTGGTGCTCCACCGAGGATACGCCTCCGCCCATGGCGACAAGTGCTTCACCCAGGTTGTCGTTGCAACTGCCGCGGACGGTACGATCCTTGCGGCGAGCGTCGACGATTATCAGTACATGGCTGCCGATACCGCAGGACTTGTGCCGGTGCCGAACTCCGACGGAGGATTTGCCGAGGGCTACGCACAGGGCGTGGTGCTCGCCTCGAAGTCATTCAGCAGCGATTCGTATTCGGCCCACATGAAGGAAGCTGCGGGATCGACCCAACCGTGGCGCACCTCCATGGACGCCATCGAGGCGGCGGCCGCCGGCAAGCAGCCAAGCGAGCTCGAGCATATGGGCATCGATGCGGTTTCGGGCGCAACGCTCGTCGATACGCCGAACTATCTTGCAGCCGTAGCCGAGATTGCAAAAAACAACGACATCATCGCCGAAGGCGCGTATTCGGGTGACGGCAGCGATCTCGAGCTTGGAATGATCCTCGCGGTTGCCCACGGCGACAAGTGCTTCACGAGCGCTATTGCTCTTGTGCAGGGCGATACCATCGTCGCGGCGAGCATCGACGACTTCCAGTACACGGCTGCTGACACCGAAGGCATCGAAGCCGTCCCCAATTCCGATGCGGGATTCGGCGAAGGCGCGGCAGAAGGCAAGGTGCTCATGTCGAAATCGGTAAACTCGCCGGTGTACAGCAAATCGCTCAAGGAAAAAGGCGGCGCAACCCAGGACTGGATCACCTCGATGGAAGCCATCGAAGCGTATCTCGCCGGTACATCGACAAGCGACAAGGCACCGGGCATCGATGCGGTTTCGGGTGCTACGCTTGCCGATACGACAAACTACGCGCGGGCGGCGATCGACGCAGCTAAAACGGTGTAGAAAACCGAGCGACTGCAGGTGAGCGAATCGGCCGTGTACCTTGAGCAACCGGCCCGCTGCCTTCCGGTTCGATCCGGTTGGCGGCGAGGCCGGCCGATGAGGATGGAGGCTCGCATGATAGGAAGAGCAACGACGGGATCGGGATTGTTCGGCAGCGGTTTCACACGGCATGCCGTGCGCGCGCGAATTGCGGCGGCGCTGCTTGTTGTCATCGCGCTCGGCGCCTCGACGTTTCTCTTCGTACCGAAGGCTTTTGCGCCTGAGCTTACGACGGAGCCTGCTGTGCCGACGGCTGTTTGCAGCGCACCGCGCAGTTGATCGCCGATGGCGGTATACTGAAACGGGCATGCATCGAGCGGAGGTTCTTGTCGGTGGCGAACGAAGGTTTTGAACGGAGGCGGGTATGTCGCATCTAGGAAAGCTCACCATACGCTCACCGAAGCAGATCGCGGCGCTTGTCATTCTCGTTATGATGGCCATGGTGCTGAGCTTTGTCGAGATGCCGCTCATACCTCAAGCCCCTTGGCTCAAGTACGATCCGTCAGGCGTGATCGCGGCGCTGGCGGCGCTTCTGTACGGTCCCTGGGTCGGATCGGCCGTAGCGGTGCTCGCGTGGATCCCCCGGCTCGTAACCGATCCGCTCGGAGCATTCATGAACATCCTTGCGTCGGTAACGCTTGTCATTGCGATGGGCTCGATTTACCGGCGCATCCCAACGCTCTTCGGAGCCGTTTTTGCCACGGCGGTTGGCATTGTTTGCACAACGGTCGTGTCCATCGTGTTGAACTTCGTCGTCATGCCCGTATACACGGAAGCGACGTTCGCGGAGATCGTCGCCCTCATCGCGCCCGCTCTACTGCCTTTCAACGTGGCGAAGGCGTTTGTGAACGGCGGCATCGCGCTCGTCGCCTTCCGAAAGCTCGAAACGCTGCTCGCGGAAGGCGACTCGACGCCGGCCGATGCGACGGGGGAGAAAACGGACGGTACCGAACGGGCGTCCGTCGACGACCCTGCGGGGTAGAGCGCGATGCGTAGCAACGAGCTACGCCACCGTTGCGGCAGACTTTCCGGCAACGCGCCCCCAGGTGAGCGCACCCTGTAGGCAGGTGCCGGAGCCGGGGTAATAGGGGCCGAGCCATCCGGCGCTGTTCGCACCTGCGGCGAACAGGTGGCCGATCGGCTCGCCTGTGGTGCTCAGCACGGCTGCGTCGGTGTTGATCTTGAGGCCGCCGATGGCGCCAATGTTGGAGTTCACGGTTTTCCATGCGTAGAACGGCGCTTCATCGAGGGCGGTAAGCTGCTTGACGCGTCCGTACAGGGTGTCGTCGCCGGCGGCGCAGTCCTCGTTCCATTTACCCACCGAATACGAAAGCGTTGCCGCGGGTACGCCGATGGCCTCGGCAAGCGCTTCGAGGGTGTCGGCCTGCGTAAGCGTTCCGTCGGCGAGCGCGGCTTTGCGGGCATCGGCACCGCCTTCGGCATTGTCCGACCAGGCGCACATCTTGTCCGAAGTCTCCATCTTCTTATCCATGATCATGTAGGTGGCCCCGTCGGCCCCGCCCTCCTGCATAGCGGCATTGAACAGGGCACGGCAGTGAAACGCGTAGGTGGTGTCCTCGCGCACGAATCGGGTTCCGCGCATGTTCACGAGGATGTAAGGTATCTCGGGATTTTGGTTGTTGGTGTAGGACCAGGTGGGAAGCAGCAGATCGACGCAGCCATGGAAAACGGTCTTCGCACCTGCCTCGATGCCCATGACGATGCCGTCGCCGGTGTCGGTGGGTGCGGTGATGACGCTTTGGGTTTTGAGATCCCAGTAGTGCTGGGGATTGTACTGCAGCGCAAGCTCTTCATTGTGCTCGATGCCGGCCATGGCGAGGATGACGCCCTTGTTCGCCTTGTAGTTCTTGCCGTCTTTCGTGGCGATGCCCGCCGCTGTGCTGCCGTCCATGACGATCGAGGCGACCTCGACGCCCGTTTCCACGTCGCCGCCTTTGTCCTTCACCGCTTTGAGCGCGTTCGTGATCCAGACGGCACCGCCGGTCTTCGTCGGATCGGATGCGTCGGCGATGAGGTGGATGCGGTCTTTGAGGTACTCGGCGGGAAGGTAGGGGGTCGGATATGCGCCGAACACGTTCGCGTACGTGATGTTGAAGTTGTCGGCCATCCACTGCACGTTGTCGGCGGCGCTGTCCGCCATGGTACGCACGAGGTCCTCGTCGATGAGCCCTTCGCCGTCGCACATCCAGAAATTGAACAGCACGTCGGGCGTGTCGTCGGCGATGCCCTTCTCCTTCTGCCAGCTCGTGCCTGCAGCTTGGATCGCCCCCTCTGCGAGCGCCGTCGTGCCGCCGCATTGCGAACCCTTTTCGAATACGACGACGCTTTCCGCGCCGTTTTCGAGCGCGGAGTAGGCGGCCGTGAGTCCGGCACCGCCGCCGCCGCATACGATGACATCGTACTCGCCGTCCCAGGAGACGCTTGTCGAGGCGCCTTCGCCTTGTGCTGCGCCTTCGCCGTTCGCAGCTTTGGGCGCGCATCCTGCGAGCCCCGCGAGCGCCATGCCGCCCAGACCGACCGCTGCCGCGCCGATGAAGTTCCTGCGCGAGATCGTGTGCGTGTTGGTTGCAGTGCTGTTCGTATTGAACGTTTCTCCCATGATCGTATCCCTTCCTCGAAGGCGCATGCATTCTCGTGTACATGCTTCATGCCCCGCAGTATAGGAACCGGCCCATCGGGTAACAACGCCTGAAATCCACGATGCGGAACCACTGTTCCACGATGCGGAACGGGCCTTGTCGCCACAAGGGGTTTTGCGGCGATGGGGTTTCCCGTATACTGAATGCAGTACGGGGTTGCGGCGCAAGCGCCGGGTTCGACCCGGACAATCGCCGCGACAAAGCGGGCAGGGAGCAGCTGTGGCAGAAAAGAGCATCCAGGTACTCGAGCGGGCCTTCGACCTCATAGAAGCGATCGCGCATGCGCAGGGGCCGATCGGCCTGAGCGAGCTTGCGCAGGCCACGGCCATGAGCAAATCGACCGTTCATCGCATCCTTTCCACGATGGCCGAGCGCGGCTACGTTGAAAAGACGCTCGAGGGCCTCTACGCCATCGGACCGAAGATGTTCGACACGCTGTCTTACCACATCAACTCGCTCGAATTGCAAACCGAGGCCAAGCCGTACCTCGCCCTTTTGAAGCGGTCGCTCGGCTTGACTGCCCATTTGGGCATCCTCGACGGCGGCTTCGTCTCCTACATCGAGAAGGAATCGCCCGACTGGAGCGAGGAAGCGTACACGCAGGTGGGGTACCGTTCGCCAGCGTACTGCTCGTCGATGGGCAAGTGCCTGCTCGCGTGCCTTTCGCGCGGCGAGCTCGAAGAAGTGCTCTACGACTACGAGTTCAAGCCCTACACCCCCAACACGTTCACCCGTAAAGACGAGTTCGTGAAATACCTGCACACGGTGCGCAAGCAGGGGTGGGCGATGGACAACGAGGAATACGAGCTCGACCATCGCTGCATCGCGGCTCCCGTGTTCAACTACCGCGGCGACGCCATTGCTGCGGTCGGCGTGAGCGGCACGAACGAGACGATCGCCGACGATCGCATCGAGCACATCGCCCAGCAGGTCGTGCTCGCTGCCAAGCGCATATCGAGCTGCATGGGATACGCTGAGTGAGCGCCCGATAGCCAAACGGCGTTGGCTGTCCCCTGTGCAAACATTCGCTGCGTTTCGAAGTCTGCCGCCGTTGCCTACTGATCGGTGTCGGCAATCCGCTACCTTGGGGACGATCGGCCGATTTGCTATCCGGTTCGCCGCTGCACGGGGATCGGCTTGACGCCGAACGGCTTTGCACGCAGGAGGGCTACGTTCTGGCCAATTGTCTCGGCCGTCCCACAAAAAAAGTCGCAGGAGGTTTATTTCGCTGCCACGGCGCTGCCTTGAAATCCGTATGGCCAGTTCAGGAGGATGCAGCGATTCCGGGCGCTTCGGTTGCGGCAGGGGGAACGTGGGACAGCCGAGACAATTGGCCAGAAACGGCCCGAATCGCCTTCAAGCCGGGATTGGCAGCATGCGCCCGTTCGGGATGCGGGAAGCGGCCCCGCCCTACGGCGTGGTCGTCAGAAGGGCGTCGGGGAAAGGGCCTGCCGCGGGAACCACGGGCAGGACAGAGGACGTCCCGCCGGGATGCGCGGCCCCCGGCGCGCTCGGAGATCGCATCGGCGGCCGGTCGGCGAGGGGTTCGGGTGTACGCCTACGGCGGTCTAGCGGTGGAAGACCGCCCGAAGCCCAAAAATCGCCGTCGTGAAGCGTTCGGCGGGCCTTAAAGCGCCAACGGGATGCGCAAGCGAGAGGACATCGCATGTACCGAGGAACCGACGAGCCGGTGAACAGGGGTTATCGTTATCAAGGAATCTGCTTGCATCGGTACTGCATTACGAAGCCCTTCACGGCGGCGATTATTGGGCTTTGAGGGGCACCGCTGCATTAAGCCAATATTGACATGGCCCCGCAGATCACCCAGCGGCGTCTCTGACGGGTGCACGGCGATCCCAGTTCGACGGCAGAGCGGGCCGGGCCGATGCCGGCGCGGCTCCGTACGGCTGTGCCCGGCGGGCAAGGCGGTTGCCGGCGTCCACCACTGCCGGGCGTAAAGCCGTGGCGCCTGTGGTTTCCAGCGCCTGTTGTTTCAGGTGGTCGCGAAGCCTTGGCACCTGCTGTCGCTAAGCGGCGTTTGTTGCAGGTGAGCAGGATATCGATGCGGGCTGGTTTGCGCGTTCGTTTTGGGAATGCGCCCTAGCGCTGCTTTTTTCCGAACAAAAGTCTAAGCAACCCGCGGCGTCTGCGATGACGAGGCTCGACGATCGTGATGCCGGTCGGCGCGACGACACTCGGCTCGCCCGGCTTGTCGGGCTCGCCAGCTGCGGCCGCCTCGCTTGCGCGCTCCGGCTCAATGACCGGGATCGCGGGATCGGCGGTTTGTTCGCGCGTGCGGGTGGCGGCCGCGTCTACCGCACCGCCCGCCGCCTCACGCTCGGGCGCGCCGCCCGCAGCCTCGCTGGCATCCGCCACATGCGAGTTGGCTTTCTCCGCGATGGGCGCGCCGCCTTCGTCCTTTCCCCGATTCGCATCGCGCTCGGCTGCCTCCATGGCTGCGGCGAGCCTGCGCTCTTCGGCTTCGCAGATGAAATACTCCTGCGAGTCGAACAGCTCCTTCTCGCCGTTGGCGTCGGTTTCGGCGAAGTATCCGAGGGGCGTGTAGCTCTTGTCGGGCAGAAGCTCGCGTAGTTTGGCGGTGTCGCGCATCGAGACGTCGATGTAGCCTGCGATCTCGTCGCGCAGCTCGCCGCTCAGTACCGGCCAGGCGATCTCAACGCGCTTTTCCATGTTGCGGGTCATAAGATCGGCGCTCGATAGGTAGATGTCCATCGAATCGCGCGGCCCGAACCCGTAGATGCGGCTGTGCTCGAGCAGGCGGCCCACGATCGAAACCACGCGCACGTTCTCGGTGAAGCCTTCGATGCCCGGCACGATGCAGCTGATCCCGCGCACGAACAGGAGCACGGGCACGCCTGCTTCAGATGCCTCGGAGAGCTTCACGATGATGTCTTTGTCGGTCACGGAGTTCGTTTTGAAGAACAGGCCGCTCGGCTCGCCTGCCCGCGCCCGCTCGATCTGGCGGTCGATGCCTGCAAGGATCATCGGCTTGATCTGAAGCGGCGCAACCCAGAGCACGTCGTAGTTGTTCGAGGCGTTCTCGAGTCCCATGTTGCGGAAGAACTCGGTGGCATCGCGGCCGATGGCGGGGTCGGTCGTGATGAACGAGAGGTCGGTGTAGAGCTTGGCCGTTTTCTCGTTGTAGTTGCCGGTACCGAGTTGGGTGATGTGCTGGATGCCGCTGTCGGTTTGGCGGGTGATGCAGCAGATCTTCGAATGCACCTTGAAATCGCGAAACCCGTAGATCACCTTCGCGCCCGCCTGCTCGAAACGCTGGGACCATTCGATATTGTTGCTCTCGTCGAAGCGGGCGCGCAACTCGAAGAGCGCCGTCACCTCTTTGCCCATCTCGGCGGCGGCGATGAGCGCTTCGGCGAGATGCGACTGGCTGGCCAGACGGTAGAGCGTGATCTTGATCGAGATGACGCTCGGATCGACTGAGGCTTCCTTGAGGAGTTGCACGAAGGGGTCCATCGTCTCGTAGGGGAAGGTCAGCAGCGTCTCGGCCTCGCTCACCTGTTCGATGATCGGTCTTGTGCGGCTCAAATCGGCGGGCCACTGCGGCGTGAACGGGGGGAAGGTGAGCGCTGCGCGGCGCTTCTGGTCGAGCTTGCCCGCAAGGCTGTAGGTGTAGCTCATATCGAGCGGCACGCTTGTCACGAACACCTGGTGGGGCTTGAGTTTCAGGCGCTTCAGCAGAAAATCGGATACGGTTTTCGAAAGCTTCTTTACGCTTTCAAGCCGGACGGGTGCAAGGCGCGAGCGCTTCTTGAGGATGCGCCTCATGTGCTCGCGGTAGTCTTCATCGTTCTCGTCGGTGCCTTCGGTGGAGTCAAGGTCGGCGTTTCGCGTGACGCAGATTACGTTGGTGTGCTTGACCGTGTACATCGAGAAGATATCGGGTACAACCATCTCGAGCGCTTCTTCGATGAGAATGTACTGCAAACCTTCGCCGGGGAGCTTGATCACGCGTTCGCATTGGCGCGGCATCGGGATGATGCCGAGTGTCACGCCCTCGGCGGCGAGGTTCCTCTTTCCTTTTTTAGACGGTTTCGCCACGGTCTTCGCGGTTGCTTTATCCGACGCTTTGTCGTCGGCTGCGGGCTTGTCCCTCTTCTCTTCGTCGGCGGGCGCATCTGCGGCCTCGTCGTCGAGACGCACGACCACGTAGATAGCTCCGTTCTCCAAATGAGGGAAGGGGTGGCGCGAGTTCACGATCTGCGGCGAAAGAAACGGCATGACGTTCTGCGCGATGTGGTCGTGCAGGTGTATCCTCTGCTTCTCGTCGAGATCGGCGGCATGGAGGTGCTCGATGCCCTCGTCGGCGAGCTTGGCGCGCAGGTCGGTGTATATGGCTTCCTGAATAGGGTAGAGTTCGTGGCAGCGCGCATAGATGGCGTCGAGCTGCTCGTCGGGTGTCATCTTCGATTTGGTGTCGATGATGCGCTTCTTCACGAGCGCGAGGTCGGTTAGGCTTCCTACGCGCACCATGAAGAACTCCTGAAGGTTGCTCCAGAAGATGGAGACGAAGTTCAGGCGTTCGAGTAGGGGTACCGTTTCGTCAGCGCCCTGATCGAGCACGCGCTGGTTGAACGTGAGCCACGAGAGCTCGCGGTTCTGCATGAAGGGGCTTGCCGTGTGCGCGACGCTCGCGGACGCGGCCGATGCGTCCACGACGTCGCTTTCGGCAAGCATCTCGGCTACGATGTTGTCGTCGCCGAGGCTCGAGATGGTGCGCTCCTGTTTGTCAGTCATGGTCATCGCCTTCTTTCGACGGCTGCATGCGCGTACAGCCGGCTTTAGCGCTGCCGATCAGCATGCGCTCTATCAGGTATCCTTCGCGCACGCCCTTTTTGCGAATGCACAGCGAATTCGCGCCGAAATCGTGCATCAGGCGGCGGATGATCAGGCATCCGGGTACCAGCGTATGGATGCGGTCGGGTACGGCTTTAAGGGCGGTGTGCGCGAATGCGTCGGGGTCGGCGAGGCACGCCCCGATGATCGCGTCGATGTCTTCGCGGGCGAGTTCTTCGGGCCGCTCGCCCTGCCCGTAGGCTTCGGCATGCATTTTGGCCGCGGCGCGCACGCTGCCGCCGATGCCGTAGAGCACCTCGCTTCGGTAACGGGTCGTGTCGAGCGCCCCGAGCTTCTCTTCGAGAGACGCTTCGATGGCTTCGGCCTCCGCCTGCGTGGGCAGGATGCTCTGCACGTGCGCGGCGAACGAGGAAAGCGATCCTTGCCCCAAGCTCACGTTATCGTGGTCGGTGCCGCGAGAGATGCGGGTGAGCTCGGTCGAACCGCCGCCGATGTCGATGAGCGCGCCCTTCTCGATAGGGCGGTCGCACGAAGCGCCCACGAAACCGAGATGGGCCTCGTCCTCGGCCGAGAGCAGCGTTATGCGAAACCCGCTGCCCTTCTCGATCGCGCGCACGGCTTCGGCGGAGTTGGCGCTGTTGCGCAAAACGGCGGTCGCGAACACGTCGGTGCGTTTGCAGTCGAAGTACTTGAGCCGTTTCGCATGGCCTGCGAGCACGTCGAGCGCGTGTGCCACGCCACCTTCGGTAAACATGCCGTTCGATACATGGGCCGAAAGCCCGGCCATCACCTTGTTGTTCAGAAGCGTGCGGAAATCCTTGCGGGAATACGAGCGCTTGGAGTCGTCCTTAACCTCGTACACGCACAGGCGGATCGTGTTCGATCCCAAGTCGATGACTCCGTAGTTCGGCATGGTGCTCCTCGTTTCGCGCGGTCGTTGTGCGGAAGGCGAGAGGACAGCATGTAAGCATCTCGGCCTGATCGCCGCACGTTCATTGTACCGCGCGAAACGAGGAGTCGGCAGGGCGGACGTGCGGCGTTACCGCGATTTTACTCTGTGCTATGATGGGGCTGCCCAGGACAGGCAAGCGCAGGTACGGCAGACGATGCGGAGGCACACCATGCTCGAAACGGTCGAACTCGGATTGGACAAGCTTTCGAAAGCCGAATACAAGCCCATCCACGACGAGCTGGTCGAACGCCTCGTAGTCTTGCAGCAGGAGGCGCGCGCTTCAGGCGTGGGCCTCGTGGTTCTGTTCGAAGGCTGGAACGGTGCGGGCAAGGGAAGCCGCATCTCGGACTTGCTGTACAACCTCGATGCCCGGGCGACCTCGGTGCACGTGACTCCCGATCTCGACATCGAAGAAGCCCGCATGTTCGCTACGCACTACGAGGGCGTGAGCGGCTACTATCCGCTCATGCAGGAGTTCTGGCAGGCGCTCGGGCCCCGCGGCGACATCACGTTTTTCGACAGAGGCTGGTATTCGAAGGCCTTGCAGCACATGCTCTACGTCGAATTCGGCGAAGCGGCCGAAGACCTTACGTCCGCGAAGCTCAAGCAGGGAAGCGGCGCAGCGGCGGTTGGCGACTACCTTTCGTCGGTCGAATCGTTCGAGCGTCAGCTCGTCGACGACGGCTATGTGGTGGTGAAGTTTTTCCTTCACGTGTCAAAGGATGCGCAGTGCAAACGGCTGACGAGGCTCTACGACGATCCGGAAACGCGGTGGCGCGTGAGCAAGAAAAAGCTCAAGAGCGTCGAGAATTACAAGCAATCCTACAAACTCTACGATCGGCTGCTTGAGGGAAGCGACTTCTCGTTTTCGCCCTGGGTGCTCGTAAACGGCGAGGACAAGAGGCGGGCGAACCTCGACATTGCCGCGACGCTCATCGGCGCACTCGAAGTGGCGCTCGGGCGTACGAAGGATCCGGCAGCTGAGAAGGCAGCCGAGAGGGCGCAGGCGAATTCGGGAGGTGCGTTTGAGCAAGGCGATCCGCGCGCCCGAAGCGCCGATGAGGCGCAGGCCGTCTTCGCAGCGGCCGAGCGCGAGGCAGAGGCCGCATCGAAGCTCGCGCCGATCGTTTCGCGTTTCGAGATCGCATCCGATATCCCGCACCTCGACGAGGTGGATCATACGCTCGTTCTCGAGGAGGATGAGTACCGCCGCCTGCTCAAACACGAGCAGAAGCGGCTTGCCGCGCTCGAGCAGAGGATGTATCTTTCCCGCATTCCCCTCGTGGTCATGTACGAGGGCTGGGACGCGGCGGGAAAGGGCGGTGCCATCAAGCGCGTCGCCCAGGCGCTCGACGCGCGGGCCTACACGATTTTCACGAGCCCCGCGCCCACGAAGCCGGAGCTCGCCCATCCGCACTTGTGGCGGTACTGGACGAGGCTTCCCAAAGCGGGCCATGTGGGCATATACGACCGCAGCTGGTACGGGCGCGTGCTCGTCGAGCGCGTAGAGGGTTTCGCTTCGGCAACGGAATGGTCACGCGCTTATGACGAAATCAACGAATTCGAACGCGAGTTGACGAAATGGGGCGCGATCCTCGTGAAATTCTGGGTCGATGTCTGTCCGGACGAGCAGCTCGCCCGTTTCGAAGCGCGCGAGGCCGATCCCGCCAAGCGATGGAAGATCACCGAGGAAGACTGGCGCAACCGTGAAAAGTATCCGCAGTACAGAGCTGCGGTTGAAGATATGTTCAGACTGACGTCGACACGAGACGCCCCCTGGACCGTTCTCGAGAGCGACGATAAGCGCTTCGCGCGGGTAAAATCGCTTCAGGTGATCAACGAAGCGTTAACAGAGCGCTTGCGCGAAAAGTGAGACCGCGTTACTATGGTCGCTGTATTATTTTAGACGCGCTCGGCACCGCGAGCCGCGGTGTTCGAACAAAAGGGGTTTAGTGCAATGGAAACATTCTTCGGGACTATTCCGATCGAGGCAGTCTGGGTTATCGTCGCCATCATCGTCCTCATCATCGTTATCTTCATCGCCAAGGGCTTCTTCGACGAAATGAAGAAGTAATGATTCCGGCCATCGGCCGTGGATATTACGTACAGAAGAGCGTTGCGCCCTCGTTTCGGGGGCGTTTTGCTTATTATGGAATCGAACTGCAAAGGGGAGCGTTGGCGCATGGGTGCACGACGCTTTCTTGTTTTACGCGAGATGCTACTGAAAGGTCTGTATGACTGACAACCGGCACAACCAAGACGCTTCCCGGGCGCGCCATGTCCGGTCTGACGCGGGCGCCGGGATGCCGCGCGAGGCTCGTTCGCAGCAGCAGTCCTCGGGTGTTCCCCATGGGGGCCGACCCCGCCCGAGCGGACAGCCCCGTCCGAGCGTGAACCAGCGCAGCCAGCAAGGCTTTGCGCAACCCGCCGGTGCACCCCAGGGCTCCGCCCAGACGCCGGGCGCCCGCTACGGGCGCGACATCGTGGGTAAGAAGGGCGGCAAGCAGAAGAAGGGCGGCCCGTGGCGCGTGGTCTTCTGGATCGCGCTCGTCGTCTTCATCGGCGCGCTCATCGCACTCGGCGTGATCGCGTTTTCGTATTGGCAGGGCCAGGACAAGTACAATTCCGTGGCAGCCGCTGCGTTCGAGGAGCCCGCCGACATCGACGCCGTGGCGCTTTCCGACGTGGTGATCGATTGGGATGCCCTGCGTGCCATCAACCCCGATACGGTGGGGTGGGTCTACGTGCCGGGCACCATGGTGAACTATCCGATCGTCCACACCGACAACAACGACACGTACCTGAAGACCGATTTCTACGGCGAGACGAACTGGCTCGCTTCGTACGGCGCCATCTTCTTGGCGGCGGAAAACACAGCCGACTTTTCCGATGCCAACAACATCGTGTACGGCCACCACATGAACGACGGCTCGATGTTCGCGCAGTTCGCAGATTTCCGCGACGAAGGCACGTTCAACGCGCACCGTACGGTGTATATTTTCACACCCGAGCAGAACTACAAGCTCACCACGTTCTCGCTCGTGGTGGTGAACGCAAACGATCCGCTCGCCCAGCCCTCTTTCGCCGACGAGGCGGAAATGCAGGCCTATATTCAGGACAAGATCGACCGCAGCACCGTAGCGCCCGATTCGGCAACCGTGGCGGTCGAGGATGTCGAGAAGATGTTCGCGTTTGTCACCTGCGCCGATTATTCGGCCACGAACGATCGAATCGTGCTGTTCGCGAGCGTTGCCGACAGCGCCGTGCCTGCGAATGCCGCGGGTGCTGCCGAGGGCGGTGAGGGCGGCTCGATCGATCCCGAGGATGCAGCGGCCGCCGAAGGCGCTGCGGGTGATGTCGCGTGAGCACGGCGGTGATGCCCGGGGAGCGCCCCGATAGACTCGAAGAGGAATGCGCGGTGTTCGGCGTGTTCGCGCCGGGTGAAGACGTTGCCCGCATGACGTGCTACGGCCTGCAGGCGCTGCAGCATCGCGGGCAGGAAAGCGCGGGCATCGCGGTAGGCGACGGCGAAACCGTCATGGTGGCGAAAGACCTCGGCCTCGTGACCCAGGTGTTCGACGAGTCCACGTTAGCTGCACTCGAGGGCTTCGTCGCCGTCGGCCACGCGCGCTACTCGACGAGCGGGCGCGCTGCCTCGTGGGAAGCTGCCCAGCCCCACATATCGGCAATCGACAACGTGCTCATCGCGCTTGCGCACAACGGCACGCTCGTCAACACGAACGAATTCCGCGCACGTCTCATCGACGAGGGCGTGCAGTTCCGCTCCGGAACCGACAGCGAGGTGGCTGCTAAGGCCATCGGTCTCGTTACGCGTAAGACGCACCATCTGCGAAGCGGCATCCAATGGGCGATGGAATCGCTCGAAGGGGCCTTCGCCATGGTGCTCGCGAGCCCCGATTCGCTCTATGCGTTCCGCGATCCGCACGGCATCCGGCCTCTGTGCATCGGAGAGCTTCCCGATGGCCGCGGGTGGGTCGTTTCGAGCGAAACATGCGGACTCGACATTGTGGGTGCAACCTACGTCCGCGATGTGGAACCGGGCGAAATCGTCCGGTTCAACCGCGAGGGCATGCATGCAGAACAGGCAGTTTGCCCGAGGGATTACGCGGCGTGCATCTTCGAGTACGTGTACTTCGCCCGTCCCGATACCGTGCTCGACGGCATGAGCGTCTACCAGGCGCGACGAAACATGGGACGCGTGCTCGCCAAGGAGGCGCCCGCCCATGCCGATCTCGTGCTCGGCGTACCCGACTCGGGGGTGCCTTCGGCCATGGGGTTCGCGTTCGAGAGCGGCATTCCGTACGCCGACGGCATCGTGAAGAACCGCTACGTGGGCCGCACGTTCATCGAACCGACGCAGTCCATGCGCCAGCTCGGCATCCGCTTGAAACTCAATCCGCTGCCGTCGGTCATCGCGGGCAAGCGCCTCGTCGTCATCGACGACAGCATCGTGCGCGGCAACACCTCGAAAAAGCTCGTCGAGATGCTGCGCGAAGCGGGCGCCGCCGAAGTGCATCTGCGCATCGTGAGCCCCGAGGTTTTGTGGCCGTGCTTCTACGGCATCGATACCGACACGCGCGACCAGCTCATAGCCGCCAACATGACCAACGAGGAGATGCGCTCGTTCATCGGCGCCGATTCGCTCGCCTTCATTTCGCTTCAGGGCTTGCGCGACTGCATCCATCCGAACCATAATGGGTTCTGCGAAGCGTGCTTCTCGGGCAAATACCCGATAGCCATTCCATCGTGTACGAGCAAGAAGAGTTTTTTGACCAAGGCCGACCTGTCCGAGTTGACTCGGGCCGATGGAGCCGAGGTTTCGGATTGAGGATAGGAGCCTGTCCGTGGTTGCGATTGCGGTCGCGGATGGGCGGGCGCTCGGCTTGTGAGCCGAGTGCGGTACGAGGGATAGGTAACAAGGAGAAGAGATGACTGAGAGAATCACCGTAAGCGCTGTCGAGCGGGACGATGCGCCTGCCATGCCGAGCTGGGCACAGAATCCGACGACCTACGCGCAGGCCGGTGTCGACACCGCCGAAGGAGCCCGTGCCGTCGATGCTATCAAAGACGCGGTGCATGCGACGTACCGCGACGAGGTGATCGGCGACATCGGCGGGGTCGGGGGTTTGTTCTCCATCGCAAAGGCTAAGAACATGGCCGATCCGATCCTCGTGTCGGGCACCGACGGCGTGGGTACGAAGCTCAAGGTCGCCCAGCTTGCGGGCAAGCACGATACGGTGGGCATCGATCTGGTGGCCATGTGCGCAAACGATATTCTCGCAACCGGCGCCGAGCCCTTGTTCTTCCTCGATTACATCGCCATCGGCAAGCTCAGGGCCGAAGCGGTTTCCGAAATCGTTTCGGGCATTGCGGAAGGTTGCAAGCAGGCGGGATGCGCCCTTATCGGCGGAGAGATGGCCGAGCATCCTGGCGTTATGGATCCCGACGACTATGATCTGTCGGGTTTCTGCGTGGGCGTGGTCGACCGTCCCGAGATGCTCGATCCTGCGCGCGTGCAGCCGGGCGATGTGCTTATCGGTCTTAAATCAAGTGGCCTGCATTCCAACGGCTATTCGCTCGCCCGCAAGGTGTGCGTCGAAGGCAAGACCCATTACGAGCTGCGCCTTGAGCGCGACGAGCTCGACGGCATGAGTGTCGAGGATGCGCTCTTAACGCCTACGCGGATCTATGTGAAGCCGGTGTCCAAAGCGCTCAAAGAGAATCACAAAGCCGTCCGCGCGCTCGCCCACATCACAGGTGGCGGCATTTCCGAGAACCTCGATCGAGCGCTGCCGGAAACCGTGGATGCCGAAGTGGAGCTGGGTTCCTGGGATGTTCCCCCCATCGCGACGTTCGTGTGCAAAGCGGCCAAGCTCGATGAGGTCGAGGCGCTCAAAACCTTCAACATGGGTCTTGGCATGGTGCTCATCGTCGATCCCGCTCGGGTGGAGGCTGTCGAGGCATCGCTTGCCGCCGCAGGCGAGAAAACCTATCGCGTCGGTCGCATCGTCGAAGGAAGCGGCACGGTCGTCTACGCGAACGAAGGCGCGCTGTTCGCCGGAGGCGATGAGGGCGAGAATGTGGAAGCCGGGCAGGAGCAGGCATGACGGTGCAGTGCCAATCCTGTAACTGCTTTGTGGTCCAGACGGTGCGATGCGTCGGGTGCGGCAATGCTCGCTAACAGCGACGAGTACATGGAGCTTCTCGCATCGGTTAAGAGCGAGATCGCCGAATCGCGACATCGTGCGGTGCTGAAGGCAAATGCCGAACTCGTGAGCATGTATTGGCGTATCGGGCGGTCTATTAACGATCATGCACAGTGGGGCAGCAAGTTCATCGAAACGCTGTCGAAAGACGTGAGGATGAGTTTTCCCGGTACGAAAGGGTTCTCGGTGAGGAACCTCAAGTATATGGCGAAATTCGCTCGTGAAATCGATTTCGAATTTGTGCAACAGGCTGTTGCACAAATTCCCTGGGGCCATATCACGTGTATTCTCGATAAGACCATATCGGGCGCACAGCGAAACTGGTACATCGAGGCAACGATTCGAAACGGCTGGAGTAGAGCGGTACTGACCCACCAGATCGAGGGCGATCTTTACGGCCGGCAAGTACTTGCGGAAAAAGTCACCAATTTCGGAAAGCGTCTACCGAGTCCAGAAAGCGATTTGGCCGAGAAGGCTATGAAAGACCCCTATATCTTCGATTTCATTACTCAGCGCGAAACCATGGCTGAGCGGATGATCGAGGATCAGATGGTGAAAAACATACAGGCACTGCTTCTTGAGCTCGGAACGGGATTCGCCTTTATGGGCAACCAGTACCATCTTTCGGTTGCGGGGCAGGATTTCTATATCGACCTTCTTTTCTACAACGTTAAGCTTAAAAGCTATGTCGTAATCGAGCTCAAGGCTGGGTCGTTCAAACCGGAATATGCCGGGAAGCTCAATTTCTATCTCTCGGCAGTCGACGACCTGCTGCGCAACGAGGGGGACAGCCCGAGCATAGGGCTTTTGCTCTGCGGAGAAAAAGACAATGCAATAGCCGAGTATTCTTTACGGGATATGGACAAACCGATCGGCGTCAGCGAATACAGGCTGACGGGAACGCTGCCGAAAGATGTTGCAAGCGTGTTGCCTTCGCCTGAAGACCTGCTGAAGCGCATCGCATCGGTGTAATATGAAAACTGTACGAAGAAGGGAACAACAGTGACCGATAAGCTGAAGATCGGCGTGCTCTTGAGCGGCAGCGGCACGAACCTTGCTGCGATCGTCGATGCGATCGAAAGCGGAAGCCTCGATGCTGAGGTTGTGCTCGTCATCTCGTCCAGGCCCGATGCGTACGGGCTTGTGCGCGCAAAAGAGCACGGCATTCCCACGTGCTCGCTCAACAAGGATGTCTATGCCGATCCTGCCATAGCAAACGAGATCATCGCGGCCGAGCTTAAGCGCGCGGGCGCCGAATACGTCGTGATGGCCGGCTACATGCGCAAGCTCACCGATGAGGTGCTGCTCGCGTTTCCCGATCGCGTCCTGAACCTCCATCCGGCGCTTTTGCCTTCGTTCAAAGGGGCCCATGCCATCGAAGAGGCGTTCAACGCGGGCGTCAAGGTCACAGGCGTCACGGTGCACTTCGCCAACGCCGAGTACGATAAAGGTCCGATCATCGCGCAGCGCGCCGTCGAGGTCCGAGAAGACGACACGCTTGAGTCGCTTGAGGCTCGCATCCACGAAGCAGAGCACGACCTGTATCCCGAAGTGCTGCGCTGGCTCGCTGACGGACGCATTTCGATAACCGACGAGAGAAAGGTGCGCATCAGTGCTTAGAGAAACGCTGACCCGGATCATCCAGAACCTTGCCGAAGACGAGGTTCCCGTACTCACGCCCGAGGACTTCCCCTGCTTTTCCGCGGAGGCAACCGAGGGAAACGAGCACATCTCGCCCGACTACCTCGATATCATCGCGGCAAGCCTGAACAAGTCCGATATCGCCACGTTCGAACGTGCAGCGCGGGCGATGGACGAGGGCGAGCTTGCCTGGCTCGGCTTCAAAGTCGTTTACGACAGCGCCGAGGCGGTTGCGAACACCGACAACGAGGTGACGAAGAAGTACGGCGATGTCGGCTCGGCCGATGGCGAGCCGCTCGTGTTCTTCTGCAGCGATGCGAAGGAATGCGTCGCCTCGCGCCCGTATTCGCCGCGCGATCTCTTCCAGATGAAGGATGCCACGCGCGGTCCCTCGATGCATAACGAGCAGTTCGAGGGCCTCACGTGGACGAGCGTGCCCCTGTTTGATTCGGTGCGCGTATGGCTGCTCGGCGCGAGTGACGCGTCGAGCGAGGTTGCCGCGCTCGCCGCGCACGTCGGCTTCGAAGTGTGCGTGGTGGACTATGATCCCGCCTACGTGAACGAAAGCCGTTTTCCGAACGCACAGCGCATCGTGCTTCCCGGCGGAAACTTCGATGCTCTGGGCGAACTTGAGGCCGATTCCGCAGACTACGTGTGCGTGCTCACGCGCGGGCACATGTTCGATCCCGAGGGCTGCGTCTGGGCGCTTGAGCACAACGTGCGCTACGTGGGGCTCATGGGGTGCGCGGGCAAGAACAGCCGCGTGTACGAGCTTGTGCGCGAAGCCGGCATGACCGACGAGCAATGGGAGTTCGTAAAGCGTCCTATCGGGTTGAAATTCGGTGCGAAGACGCCGGCGGAGTTGGCCATCGCCATCGTCGCCGAGCTCGTCGACGTCAGGTACCGTGAACGTTACAGTGAAGAGGCGCGTGCGAAGCACGAGGCCAGTTTGGGAAGGAGTTAAGGTGGAGGATCCAAAGGTAGCGCGAGTACTCATCTCGGTCACCGACAAGAGCGGGGTGGTGGAGTTCGCTTCGGCACTTGCGACCGAATTCGGCTGCGAGATCATCTCGACGGGAGGTACGGCCCGCGTGCTCGCCGATGCGGGGGTACCCGTCACGCCCATCGACGACGTGACCGAGTTTCCCGAGATGATGGACGGGCGCGTGAAGACGCTGCATCCGAAGGTCCACGGGGGCCTCCTCGCCCGGCGCGACAATCCCGATCACATGGCCGAGGCAGCCGAGCATGGCATCGAAATGATCGACATGGTGGTCGTGAATCTGTATGCGTTCACGAAAACCGTCGATTCGGGTGCTGATTTCGCCACCTGCATCGAGAACATCGACATCGGAGGACCCTCGATGCTCCGATCTGCTGCGAAGAACTTCGAATCGGTCGCCGTGGTCACCCGCCCCGATATGTACGACGAGATTCTCGACGAGATGCGCGAAAACGGCGGCGCCACAAAGCGCGATACCCGTTTGAAGCTTGCGCTTTCGGTGTTCGAGACGACGAACGCCTACGACGGCTCCATCGCTACGTGGCTGGCCGGCCAGATCGCGGGAGAGACGGATGCGAAGTTCCCCTCGCGCATCGACCTTGCGCTTTCGAAGGTGCAGGGGCTGCGTTACGGCGAGAATCCGCACCAGGAGGCGGCTTTCTACCGCCGCGATGCGTACAGCAACGCCGCGCACAGCCTTGCGAACGCCCGCCAACATCAGGGCAAAGAGCTTTCCTACAACAATTACCTCGACCTCGATGCCGCATGGGCGGCCGTGCGCGAATTCGATGAGCCCGCCTGCGTCGTCGTCAAGCACCTTACTCCCTGCGGCGTGTGCGTCGACGAGGATATCGTGGCTGCTTACAAGAAGGCCCACGAGTGCGATCCGGTATCCGCCTACGGCGGAGTGATGGCGTTCAACCGCCCGGTCACCTCCGACGTCGTGGTGGCGATCTTCGAGAACAAGCAGTTCGTCGAGGCCATCATCGCCCCCGAGTTCGCGGGCGATGCGCTCGACATGTACCAGTCGAAGCCCAACGCGCGTCTGCTTTCCACGGGCGGCGTGAACCCCGCGGGCGGCGAGGTGGAATTCCGCTCGGTCGAGGGAGGCCTGCTGTGCCAGGACTCCGATGCGGTCGCCGAGGATCCCGCCGATTTCACGGTGCCGACCAAGCGTCAGCCCACCGAGGCCGAGATGGAAGAGCTCCTCTTTGCGTGGAAGGTCTGCAAATCGGTCAAGAGCAACGCGATCCTCATCTCGAAGGGCCATGCGACGGTGGGCGTAGGCGGCGGCCAGCCGAACCGCGTGAACTCCGCGCGCATCGCCGTCGAGCAGGCGGGTGAGAAGACCAAGGGCGCCGTCGCCGCGTCCGATGCGTATTTCCCGTTTCGCGACGGTCTCGATGCGCTTGCGGAAGCGGGTATCACCGCTGTCATCGAGCCAGGCGGCTCGATCCGCGACGAGGAGGTCATCGCCGCGGCCGACGAGCACGGCATCGCGCTTGTGTTCACGGGGCACCGCCACTTCAGGCACTAAGCCCGGGCTTCTCGCGGGACCGCAGCGCGGCCCATGCCATGACGTAGGGTCGCAGGACTGCCCGCGGCGCAACGCCCTATCGCAAGTCCGTCGACCACTCCGCGGTCGCGGCGCACGGCGCGACGGGGGCCCGGGCGGCGGAGCGGACCGACAGCTCGCTGCCGTGTCTCAGCCAACCTGCGAAGCGGCCGGATCATCGCGATCCGGCCGTTTTTGTGTTCCTTGGCGATACGCCTCCATATCCTCTAAGGCGCCTCCGCCGCCAAACCGGATCGACACCCGCCAGTTCGGAGCACTCTCAAGTGCCGAATCGCCGGGTTGTGCCATGCGATGCCGTGCCGGTTCTGGTTCGACATCGGAAAATCCGCCGGATGCACGTTTTCCTTCGATGTGTTGCGGAATCAGGCTCCCGGGTCGCCCCGGAGGCCAGCCAGTGGCTCCTGCCGCCGACGAGCGATCGGCTACAGAGCTGTGGTCGGGGGATTCGCCCGAGTTTGCGGGAACAACTTCACGCCCGCGCTCCCTAGGCGCAACACAAGAGGAGGAAACCGTGCAAAAAAGGCGCACCAGCAAACGCCGTCGTCTCGAACGTGCGCGTGCACCCGTACCTGCGGCGCGGCCCGCGCTGGCCTGCCTCGGGGCCCGTCGCCGGCGTCCTCCGAGCGCGCCGGCGGCCGCATCGTGGGCAGGCGCCCGCTTTCAATGTCCCAGAAAGGGTACTATGCCAACCCCGGTCTGACAGCGGGGCATGCTCTGGTTCCAACATCGTGCCATATGACACGATGTTGGAACCAGGTTGAAAAGGTACCGCAGGGACACAAGCTTCTGACGTGGGGTTATCGACAGTTCGGTTTTCAAGCCGTTCTTTCCGGGCGATTTTCAGAACAGAAATCGTGCCATATGGCACGATCCCGGCACGACCTTAAGTACGATCCCGGCACGACCTTAAGTACGATCCCGGCACGATCCCCGGCACGCAGTCCCGGTGCGTGTGGCCCCCGACCGCACGCCCTCGTCCCCTTCGCGCTCGCCGGTTCGGCCTCGTGGATGCCCTGCGAGCGCTTGTTGCGCAGTCGTTGCTTGCCCGACGGCGAATCGGGCCATACACTCAAAGGATGAACAAACCTGCGCATGACAGAGTGAAGGTGTTTCGCAAGCTCGGGTCCCGCCTGATGGCTTGGATGAAAAGACCGTTTACGAGCCTGTACCGCATCGCGCTTTCGATGCTTTTATTCGGTGGCCTCTGCCTGGTTCTTCCTCCTTGGATCGGACTCGTTCTGTTCGCTCCCATTGCCGCCGCACTCGGTGTCAAGGTTGCCTATGCGGTTCGCACCATCGTATCGCTCGATCTCGTTGCGCTCGTCGACGAGGAGGGAAAGCCCTGCCTCGAAACGCACGACGATCGCCTGCAGCGGGCCTGGGCGCTCGGATGCGGAGCCGTTACGGTATCGCTTGCGCTCTCGCTTTTCCTCAAAGCGCTCTTCGGGACCTTCACGCAGATCGCGATTCCCGAGGCGATCACAACGTACCTTGTGTTCACGGCAGTGCTCGTAGGCGGGTTTCTTTTGTTTTACTTCCTCGCACTGCGCTTCGATAAGACGGTGCTTCGGGGGCTCACGAGCATCACGGTCACGCTGCCTGCTTTCTTCATCGTCGTCGTGGTGGCGAGCATGCTGCTTTCGTGGGCGATGCAGGCGCTCGGGGCAATCGGCATATCGGCCGAGGGGATGCTGAAGGCGGGATTCGATTGGCTCTACGACGTGCAGCGCATCCTCGGCATGGCGACCGACTACTTCCTCAAGCAGGATTCGGTGATCATCGCCGCGTCGATAGTGCTTGCGGCGCTTTTGCTGCTTCTGTACACGTTCTCGATACCGTTTTACTGGATGCGCAGCGTATCTCGCTGGCTTAAGGGCATCAGCCTTGTGGCGGCGGCGTTCGGCGCTGCCGTCATCGTGTTTGCAGGCGTATGGCTCACCGACGTGCAAAGGTTTGCCGCCGAAAGCGCAACAGGCCAGCTCGCCTCGGCAATCGATGCGAGTGTGCTCGACAGCCAAGTCGATTCGCTTTCCGGATACAAGACCGAAGACCTCATAGCGCTCATCAAGGCGTTCGTACTGCCCTACACCGTAGGCGTGTTCGTGGCGAACGCGGTCGTCGCACTGCGCAAGGGCAAGGCGAAGGAAGTATCCAACGCGATCATCGACGCCTTCGCCGCCGACGGTTCGGTCGATGAAAGCAAGCTTCCGCTGCTCAAGAAGCGCTATCTCTACTACGGGGGCAGCCAGACGCTGTGGGATATCGCGCTGCGCTCCATCGGACACGACATCCCCTTGCCCCACCCGTTCGCGCCGCGCAAGCTCACCCTCGAAGAGCGCATAACGGGCGTGCTCAAAGATCCCGCTCCGCCGACGGAAAAAGGGAAGGGCCCAGACGACGCGGATGCCTCGGCGGGTGCATAAGCTTTGACGAAGCGTCCGCTTCCACGCCCGATGAGCCGTGAATCAGGCCGAACGCCCGGGCCGCCCGTTCGGCGGCAGATACCCCATCTGGCGCATAACCTATGGCGGGCACGTGTAGATTTCTTACGTAACGGCAACGGGAAAGCCGTTCGCAAGTCGCTTGTATGATGCGGTTGCGTATAGTGAGGGTATGAAGAAATCTGAAGCGCTTTCAATCCTCGGACTCCACGATGGGGCCACCGACGATGAGATCAAGAAGGCCCACCGCGTCAAGGTGATCGAGCATCACCCGGACAAGTACGCTCAAGATCCCGAAAAGCATGCGTGGGCCGAAGAGCAGACCAAGCGCATCAACGAGGCTCGCGACGTGCTCATATCGAGAAAATGGGAGCCTGAATACGGACGCGGCCCCTATGCGAACCCTTACAACCCCTACGCGAATCCTTATGGCGGCTCGCCTGCGCGCGGGCAGGGCGGCGGAACGCCCGGTTCGTCGAACAACCCTTACGGCGATCCGTTCGGGGATTGGCCGTTCGGCGGCGGTCAGGGCCAAACCACCTGGGTGTGGACCTCATGGGACGGCGCGTCGCAGGCAGGGAACCCCTTCGATCCGTTCGGGACGGCGCAGCCGCAGAAAACGCCCGCCGAGCGATACGAGGATGCGAAGAAGGATCTACGGACCGAACTGGGCGTCATCGGCGTCAAGCTCGTGTGCCTTGCAGTCTTAAGCGTGCTCGCATCGCCTGCTTCGGGTTTGTTCCTCTACGTGGCGGCGTCGGTCATCTACGGGTTGTGGAAGCGCCTCGGCAGCTGCCTCATCGCGTTCTTCTTCCCGATCGCGCTTATAGGCGCTCCGTTTCTTATGCTCATCGCTCCGCGTGCGGGCGCCGTCACCTTCGGACTCGCGATCTTTTTCGCCCTCGCGGTGCTGTTCGACATCGTGAACGTGCGCAACGCCGTTACCCTGTACCGGCAAACGCGGAAAGCGGCTGGTCCGAGAAGGTAAGCGCCTTGGCAGACGGGTTGCGCGCGAGGCAAAAACCGGCGTTTGCGAGCCGCGCGCGCAGTGATGTCGCCGCTTCCAGCCCGCCTTCGCGTCGGCTCTCGCTCGAGCGTCCTTTCTGTTCGTTGCGCCGTTGTCGGTCGCAGCCGACCCGATGCTTGCTATACTAGGGCTTTCGCAGAAACAGGAAGGAAGTCGCGTGAAGAAGGCGTTACTGCTCGTGCTGGGCATCGTGACCTGTTGCGTGCTCATAGCGAACGCCGACTACCTCGCCGAATTCCTCAAGACGCTCCAAACCGGCGCACTCGTTCCCATCGCCGTTTCCATCGTCCTTATGCTCGGGCGCCACATCGTACAGGCGCTCTCCTACGATGCCGCGTTCGCCGCCGTCGGCTTCAAGACGGGGCTTTGGCACAACATCGTGCTCATCTTCTCGCTCGTGTTCATCAATACGTTCTGCTTGTTCTCGGGCGCGACGGGCGTGGCGTTCATCATCGACGACGCGCACCGCAAAGGGGCCGATGCGGGCACCGCCACAAGCGGGGCGATCCTTTCGCAGATCGGCTACTTCGCTGCCGTCCTCGTCATCTCGGTGATCGGGTTCATCACCATGCTCGTCTCGGGTACGATGAATACGCTGTTCCTCGTCGGCGGCCTCTTGCTCGCAGGCGTGCTTCTCATCCTGTCGAGCATGTTTGTCGTGGGCTACCGCAAGCCGCGCGTGCTGTTCAGAGTGTTCCTCATCGTGGAAAAGCTTATAAACCGCGTCCTCGGCCTCGTCAAGAAGCGCATGAAGCCGGGGTGGGGCAGGCGCACGGCAAGCTCGTTCATCGATTCGGCGGGCATCCTCGCGCACAACCCCGTGGGTACGCTCGTTACGGTGGGCTACGCATCGTTTTCGGCGGTGCTCAACATGGCGTGTTTGGTCGCCATCGGATACGCGTTCGGCTTCGAACACGTATCGGCGCTCGTTGCCGCGTTCGCGGTAGCTGCCATCTCGGTAATCTTGAGCCCGACGCCTCAAGGGGTGGGCGTGGTGGAGGCTGCCATCGCGGCGATTCTCACCGCGCACGGCTGCTCGCTTGCAACCGCGACGGCGATTGCGCTCGTGTACCGCGGCATCATGTTTTGGATCCCGTTCTGCATCGGGGCCCTGCTGCTTTCCCAATCGGGCTTCTTCGCCGATAAGAAGAACGCGACCGAGCAGCAGCGCGCGAAGGATATCGGGTGGATTTCGGGCACCCTTGTCGGGCTCGTGGGATTGGTGAATATCGGCCTCTCGCTTATTCCGACGACGTTCGAGCCGTACAGCGCGCTCACCTCGTGGATCGATATGGGCGCGTTTCTCAAAGGTCCGTGGCTCATCGCGTGCGGCATCGTGCTCTTGGTGCTTGCGGTGGGCCTTGTCATGCGGTTTCGTACGGCGTGGGCACTCGCCGTCACCGTGCTCATCCTCATAGCGGGTGGAGAGTTTTTGTTCGTCGACACCGCTAAGGTGGCGCTTGCCGTTGTCGTGCTCGTCGTGTGGCTGTTCTGGAAGCGGGCGGCGTTCGACAAACCCCTTGCGCTGCCCCGGCGCGCGGGCCGAGCGAAAATCACGCCGGTGCGCACCGGCTCCGACGGCGCGCAGGTTGATCAGGGTCGCAGCGGGGCCGAGAACGGTGCGGGTGAGCCGTCGTGGCAGGAGAAGGCGGAATCGGGCGCGCGCATCATACAGCAGGCCCACGACGAGGGAAGCTTGGCGACGGCTTCATCCGGCGGATTCGATTCGCTGTTTCCCCAAGGGGCGGTATCCCGCCGACGTGCGGCAAAGCGTATCGAGCGGGAGCGTGTGCAACAAAACAAGAACAAGGGCTCCGCAGACGGGATCGACGCCTTGCCTCGTGATAGGATGGCGAAGCAGCGCGAGCCGGTTCGCGGCCAGGCTGAACGTGACGCGCGCACCGAGCGCTTGAGGCGCAGATCGATAAACAAAATGAAACGCCCGCATCAAGGCGAGGGCGACGATAAGGAGGATTTCCGATGATAATGCTTGAAGAACCGTTCGTATCCGAGACGCTGATCGCATGGCTCGAGGATTCGCAGCATCCGGTTCTCGACAACGCCATGGCCCGCCGCGTCGCTGCCGACCACGCGATCGCGCTTTGCCCCGAAGACGAGGCCGTCAGCCGCATCGAGGCGGGCGAGCGGCTCTATACCAGTTCGGAAAACGCGCTTGCGTGGCTCGCGCAGCACGTGAAATGCGAATCGATCACCCGTCCCCTCGAGATGTTCAAGGACAAAGCGCTCATGAGGCGCGTGCTCGCACCGCTTGACCCCGATTTCTTCTTTATGACGTGCGCTGCTGACGAACTTCCTGCACTCGACTTCTCCGAACTTAAACCGCCTTTCGTGCTCAAGCCTTCGGTCGGGTTTTGCAGCGTCGGGGTGTATGCAATTGCCGATGAAGCCGATTGGAAGGCGGCACTCGCCGATATCGAGCGCAATGCCGCAAGCTGGCGGGACATGTACCCCGAAAGCGTCATCGGGGCGAGCGAGTTCGTGCTGGAGGGCTACATCGAGGGAACCGAGTACGCCATCGACGCTTACTGGGATGCCGAAGGCAAGGCGCACGTGCTCGACGTGCTGCGCCACGACTTCGCTTCGCCGTCGGATACGAGCGATCGCATGTACTGTACGGGCGTATCGATCGTTTCCGAAACCGCACCGCGTTTCGCCGCATGGCTCGACCTCGTGAACGAACTTGTGGGCGCGAAGAATTTTCCCGTGCACGTCGAAGTGCGCGTTTCGGGCGACGTCATCCGCCCGATCGAGTTCAACCCCCTGCGCTTTGCGGGGCTCGGCGGCACCGATGTGAGCTGGTTCGCCTACGGGTTTCGAACCTACGAGTGCTTCCTTCAGGATGAGTTGCCCGATTGGGAGCGCATCGGTGTTGGAAGGGAAGGCAAGCTCTACACGATGTCGGTGCTGGGCGCGCCGTCGGGCATGGAAGGTGACGAGCGGTTCGACTACGAGGCGTTTCGTGCGCGCTTCTCCCATGTGCTCTGCCTGCGACAGTTCGACTACCATGCATTCGGCAACTTCGGCTTCTTGTTCCTCGAGACCGACGAGGACGACGATACCGAACGCGTGTTTCTCATGAATTCTGACTTGCGGGAATTCATCAGAGAATAGCGCTCCGCTTGCCGCACCGCGCGGTGCTCATGGCCTCAACCGACGGTTTCGCCGTTGTAGCGCCTTATGGCCTGCAAATAGTTTACAATGGAGGTTATATAGTATCTCAACGGTATCGATTCTTCGTTGACGGCAGCTGCTTTTGTTCATACAAGGGGGTTCTTACATGAGGGGTGCGGGCAAGCGTATCGGTAAGCAGTCGGTCGTCGCGGTGATTCTGGCCGCGACGCTGTTCGTTTCGGGATGCGCTTCTCCCCAGGAAACGCCTGAGGAGCAAGCGCTCGATCCGTCCAATCCCGTCCAGGTGGAAGTGTGGACGTATTACAACGGACATCAGCAGCAGGCGTTCGAGAGTCTCGTCGCCGATTTCAACGCCACGAAAGGCAAGGAGGTCGGCGTTTCGGTTACCCATGCGAGCCAGGGCGGCGTGAACGACCTTGCAGCCGCGGTGACCGCTTCTGCAGAAGAACTCGTCGGCGCCGGCTCGATGCCCTCGATATTCCTCACGTACGCCGATACGGCGTACGTGATCGATCGGATGGGCAAGGTCGCCGATCTCGATCCGTACTTCACGGCCGAAGAGAAGGGTGCGTTCATCGATAGCTTCCTTGCCGAAGGGGATTTCGCGGGCGACGGGGGCTTGAAACTTCTGCCCATCAGCAAGGCGACCGAGACCGTCCAGATCAACATGACCGACTGGGCGCCCTTCGCCGAGCAAACCGGCTCCACGCTCGATGAGTTCGAAACGATCGAGGGTATCACGGCGCTATCGCAGCGCTATTACGAGTGGACCGATGCGCAGACGCCCGATGTTGCCGATGACGGCAAGCCGTTTTTCGGACGCGACTCGATGGCGAACTACCTCATTACCGGCTCAAAACAGCTCGGGCACGAGCTGTTCGCCGTCAAAGACGGCGTATGCACGCCCGACATCGACACAGATGCGATGCGGGCGCTGTGGGACAACTACTACGTGCCGCTTATCAACGGGTACTTTTCGGCGGAAGGGCGCTATCGCTCGGATGCCATTAAAACGGGCGATCTGATCTGCTATCTCGGTTCGTCTTCTTCGGTTGTGTACTTTCCAGCCGAAGTGACGGTCGACGATCAGACGAGCTATCCCATCGAATTCGGAGCCCTTGCGGCACCGCGCTTTTCCGAGGGTGTGGCGTGCGCCCCGCAGCAGGGTGCGGGGTTTGCGGTCGCCAAGAGCGACGAGCGCACCGAGCTCGCCTGCGTGGAATTCCTCAAGTGGCTCACTGAAAAGGAGCAGAACACGAGTTTCTCCATCGAAGCGGGCTACATCCCGGTAACCCAGGAGGCATGCACGTACGAAAACATCGCCGCCGTTGCAGAAGGCATGGAAGATACGCATGAAAACTATCTGATCAACCTCGAGGCAACGCTCGAGACCGTGTCGGACGGCGTTTACGCCAACGCGCCGTTTGCAGGTGGCGTCGATGCACGCGCGGTGCTCGAAACGTCGATGTCGGATGCGGCCATCGCCGATCGCGAGCAGGTACTCGCGGCCATTGCCTCAGGCGAGAGCCGTGAAGAGGCTGTAGCGAGTCTCAACACCGATGAGCGGTTCGAAGCGTGGCTTGAATCGTTTACCCGCGAGCTTACCGCGACGCTGGGCTGATAGGCGCCCTCGGTGCCGGCTGAGTGAAAGCGCATGGGAAGCAAGGGCAAACAGACGCGTGAACGAAACGAGGCGCCCCGGATGCGATCGGGGCGAGGCCTCTCGTTTCGGGCGATCATCGTCGCCCCGATTGTCATCGCCCTAGCCGTTCAGGCACTCGTCTGTTATTTCGTCATCATCCGCAGCGACAGCTTGACCATACTCGAAGAGGATACGTACAGCCTGTTCTCGGAACGCGTGAATAGCCGCGCGGGGTATTTGGAAAACGACATGGTGCTCCGGTGGTCGGAAACCGGCGAGACGGTGCAGAAACTCGCCGATACCACCAAGGCGGTGCTCGACGAATATGGTGCGACGGCCGCCGACATCCAAACGGCTTCGCCTTTGGCGCTCGAGATCATAGACCGTGCATTCGACGATATGATCGCCTTCGTGCAGCGCTCTGAAGCGGACGGCGTCTACTTCGTTTTGACCGATGGGTCGGGTGAGGATGGCACCCGGGGCGGGCAAGCCCCTCATAGCGCGCTGTACCTGCTCGATTCCAACCCCGATGTCAGTCTAGACAACGGCTCGGACCTGTTGCTGGCTGCGTGCCCCATCGGCCTAGCGAAGCGAACGGACATCGCATTGGCGAGTTCGTGGGAAGCGGCGTTCACGCTTTCGGGCGACGAGTCTGCGAATGCGTTTTACCGCAAGCCCTTCGAAGCGGCGCTCGACTATCCCGATGCGGCAGCCGAAGATCTGGGGTACTGGGGGCTTCCTGACGATATCGGCGATACCGGCAACCGATCGATCACGTACAGCATTCCTGTCAAGGATGACGAGGGCAACGTGTACGGCGTTTTCGGCATCGAGATCAACGTCAACAGGGTCGCCTCGTATTTCCCGTATCGCGACCTCGATGCGTCTGGGCAAGGATCATATCTGCTCGCTGTTGCCGATAGCGGCGAAGAGGGCGTGCTTTCCGGATCTTCGGACGCGGTTGAAACGAGCGCGGCGCTCGACGTTGTCGCTTCAACCGGTGCGACCCAGAACCTTTACGTCGAAGGCGATAGGCTGTCGGTTTCGCTCGACGGACGCGGCTATCTCGTGGTCGAAAGCGACGAATCGATTGGGCAGGTCGAAGGTATAGCGGATGCAAGCGCCCTCAAGCTCTACGATTCGACGTCGCCGTTCGCCTCGCAGCAATGGTACCTGCTTGGGCTCGTGCCCGAGAACACCTTGTTCCGCGCTTCGGAGGTGCTCGAATCGAACCTCTTTGCGATTTTGGGGACGTCGTTCGGGGCGGGCATCTTGCTCGCCGTTGCCACGGCGTGGTTCTCATCCTCGCGCCTGCGCCGCCTGATGAACGAAGTGCGCGGCGTCGGCGAACGACCGGGTGCGAAGTCCGAAGCCTCGTTCGACTTCCAGAAGACTGGCGTGCACGAAATCGATGAGCTGGCCGATTCGATCGGAACTCTTGCAACGGGCTTAGCTGCCGCGGGGCAGCGCCTTTCGCGCATCATGGCGCTTTCGGACCATGCGGTCGGCGCATTCGAATACAGCTGGAAAACGGGAGCGATCACCTACACCGACCGGTTCTTCGAAACACTCGGCGCGCTCGATTTCCCGTACGTGCCCGACGGCGTCGATCGGCAGCAGATGCGCGACGGGACGCTCGGCGCGCAAGGGTTCGACAAGCTCATGAAAGCGTATCTGCCTTTCTCCGAGCCCGATTCGGGAGCAGCGCACATCATAGCGTTGCCCCATCGCGACCGCTATCTTCGGTTCGATGTGACCGAGGACGCCGACGAGGGAAGCTCCGTCGGCATCGTCGAAGACGTCACGTACGAAATCCGCACCAGGCGACGGATCGAACACGAACGCGATCACGATATCCTCACCGGCCTTTTGAATCGGCGTGCGTTCGAGCAGGAGATGATGCGCATCTTCGCGACGGGCGAGCTGCGCTTCGCCGCGATGGGCATGCTCGATCTCGACAACTTGAAGTTCATGAACGATTCCTTCGGCCACGATTGGGGCGATCAGTACATTCAAGCAGCCGGCGCCGCGCTGCTTTCGGTCATGCGCGAAGACGATCTCTGCTCGCGCGTATCGGGCGACGAATTCCTCGTATTCATCCGCAGCTGTGCCGACGAGCAGGAGGCTGCTGAGCGCTTCGACGAACTGAAGAACCGCCTCGGGCAAACGATGATCGAGGCCCCTGACGGGCGTATGCTCAAGGTGCGCGGCTCCATCGGCGTCGCGCTCTATCCGCGTGATGCTCTGGAGTACGACGAGCTGCGCGATTACGCCGACTTCGCCATGTACACGGCGAAACACTACCGCAAAGGCGAACTGTGCTTTTTCGATAAGAACCGCTACGACGTCCAGTCCTCGATGCTCGAAAAACGCGAAGACCTGAATAAGCTCCTCGACGAAATGCTCGTGGACTATCACTTCCAGCCGATCGTAGATGCCCGTACCGGTGAGGTATTCGCCTACGAGGCGCTCATGCGCCCGCAGATGCATTCGCTGGAATCTCCTTCGATGGTGATCGATCTCGCGCGCATGCAATCGAAGCTGTACCGCATAGAGCAGATCACGTTCTCCCGCTCGCTCGCGCTGTTCGAAGAGCGCGACCCGGGCAGCGGGGCGAAGCTCTTTGTGAACAGCATCGGTACGCAAAGCCTTTCCACCGAGGACGAGCGCGATCTCGAGCGCCGGTTCGGCGCACTGCTCGACCGGCTCGTCATCGAGATAACCGAGAGCGATTTCGGGCGCGAGCTATTCGGGTACAAAGAGTCGCTTGCGCGGCGCTGGAACGCGTGTTTGGCGATCGACGATTTCGGGTCGGGCTACAACGGCGATACGACGCTTCTCGAGCTCGAGGCAGCGTACGTGAAGATCGATATGGCGATCGTCCGCGGCATCGACACCGACGTCGATCGGCAGGATATCCTCAAATCGCTTTTGTCCTACGCCCACGACCGCGGCGTGCAGGTGATCGCTGAAGGTGTAGAAACCGAGGCCGAGCTCGCAACGGTTATCGGGTTCGGTGTCGACTACATCCAAGGCTACCTGGTCGGAAAGCCCGCGCCGTATCCCGGAGGCGGGGATGAGGCCCTGCGCGAAACCATCAGACGCATGAGCGGGTTGTGAGCAAGGATCGTGAATCCTCTGTGAACTTCCTGTAGGCATTGGGTTCATATTCGGCATGAACCTGTACCCCTTTGCTAAGCTACCGCCTAGTGTGTCGACGGAAAACGACGTTCAAACCGGCTAGCGCGTCGACGAGATGACGCTCAATCAGGAGGTTGCATGAGAGAGCAAACAGCACCAAACCGCGTCAGGGGCGCAGTTCTTTCGGTTCTTGCGGCGGTGGTGGCTCTATCGCTGTGCATGCCTGCCGCAGCCTTTGCCGAACCCACTGCAGCAGACAAGCAGGCCGAAGCGCAGGCGGCGCTCGCATCGCTCAATTCGATGCAGGACAGCCTCAACAAGGCATCGGACGATTACTTCACCGCGCTTGCGGAGCTCGAAGAGGCCCAGGCGAACATGGAAGAGGCCCAAGCCCGCATCGAAGAGACGAATGCCCAGATCGCCGAGGTGCAGGACAAGCTCGGCGACCGTGCGAACAGCATGTACCGCTCAGGCAATCTAACCTTCCTCGATTTGCTGCTCGGCTCGACCACGTTCGAGGACTTTACGACGAACTGGGATCTTCTCAACAAGATGAACCAGAACGACGCCGATATGGTACAGCAGAGCAAGGATCTGCGTGCCGAGATAGAGGCGGAGAAGGAAGAATACGCGCGCCAGGAAGCCGTGGCGGCCGAGAAGACCGAGGAATCCAAGCGCATCAAGGAAGAGGCCGAAGCCACCGTTTCCGCCATGCAGGAGACCTACGACACCTTGAGCGCCGAAGCGGCAGAGCTGCTCGAGCAGGAGCGCGCCGCTCAGGAAGCGGCGGAAGCTGCGGCAGCGCAGGCGGTCGTCGAGCAGGCTGCGCGAGAAGCGGCGGCCCAGAACAACAACGGCGGCGGGGGAGGCGGCACGCCGAATAGCAGCGGGCCGACGTACACCGAACCGCCCTACAACGCGGTCACCGGAAACGCCGTCGTCGATCGTGCGTACAGCTACGTCGGCAATGCCCAGTACGTGTGGGGCGCGTGCTCTCCCGGCCAATTCGACTGCTCCGGCTTCGTGAGCTATTGCTTGACCGGCAGCTACACGCGCTTGGGAACCACCTACACCTTCCTCGGATGGCAGCGCGTTTCCGATCCCCAGCCGGGCGATGTGGCGGTGAACTCGGGTCATACCGGCATCTACATCGGCAATAACCAGATGATCCATGCGGCGGGAACCGGACAAGGCGTTGTCGTCGGTCCCGTGCAGAGCGGTATGGTGTTCGTCCGCTACTAAGTTTCTTCCGTTTGCGTTGCGAACCGTATCATGCTTCGAAACCCGAAAACCCGCGAAAGCGGGTTTTCTTCTGGATGCAGCCTGCGAAATCGTGTTGCATGCGGCGTAGGCTTGTCCCGAACGTGATGGTGCTATGGGCTTTCGGTAAGCGATGGTTTAGAATCGGTGCCGATTTGGTACACTACCAACAGTGTGTCTCCGAACGAAGGTGCTCGATCGGGAGGTCGTATGAGGGATTGCAAGAAGCAGGGTCGCGTCAAAAGCTCGACTCGGATGGTGCTGGCCGCGGTAGTCGCCGTAACGCTCGCGATGCCGGGGGCCGCGTTAGCGGAACCGACGGCGGCCGATAAGCAGGCCGAAGCGCAGACAGCGCTCGCGTCGCTCAATTCGCTTCAGGATAACCTCAATCAGGCATCCAACGATTACGTTCAGGCGCAAAGCGAGGTCGAAGCCGCTCAAGCGAATATGGAGGAAGCCCAGGGCCGCATCGACGACCTGAACGCTCGCATCGATGATTTGCAGGTAAGGCTTGGCGACCGTGCGAACAGCATGTACCGCAACGGCAGCCTGACGTTTCTCGATCTGCTCTTTGGGGCAGCCAGCTTCGAGGAATTCGCAACCAGCTGGGATCTGCTTGAGAAGATGAACCAAAGCGATGCCGATCTGGTGCAGGAAGCGAAAGACCTGAGCGCTCAGGTGGAGGCCGAGAAAGCCGAATACGCCCGCCAGGAAACTATTGCGAGCGAGAAGGCCGAAGAGGCCCGCGTCAAGAAAGAAGAGGCTGCGGCTTCGGCGGCAGCTATGCAGGAGACTTACGACTCTCTGAGCGCTGAAGCGGCTGAGCTGCTCGCGCAGGAACAGGCGGCCCAGGAGGTCGCGCGCGCTGCGGCGGCCCAAGCGGCCATCGAGCAGAACGCGCAAACGTCGAACCAGAATACGGGCGGTGGCAGCGGTTCTTCGAACGCGGGTGGTTCGGGCGGCGTCGAGCCCCCGTACAACGCAGTCACCGGCAACGCTATTGTCGATCGTGCCTACAGCTACGTGGGTAACGCGGAATACGTCTCAGGGGCATGCGCCCCCGGCCAGTTCGACTGCTCCGGCTTCGTGAGCTACTGCCTCACCGGAAGCTACTCGCGGCTCGGCTCGACCTATACCTTCCTCGGGTGGTCGCGAACCAACAACCCCCAGCCGGGTGACATCGCGGTCAACGAAGGGCACTGCGGCATCTACATCGGGGGCGGCCAGATGATCCATGCGGCATCGCCCGGCCAAGGCGTGTGCATCGGCGGCGTGCAGTCTGGTATGGTGTACGTCCGCTACTAGCGAAGCGGCCGATACGTGCATCCATGACGAAGAAACCAGGGTTCAGCTCGACGCTCGGCATCGAGTACACAGAAGAGTCCGCAACGCGGGTTGTGGCGGTGATGCCTATTACCCCCGATATTCTCCAACCCTTCGGTTTCGTGCACGGCGGAGCCACCATTGCGCTTTTGGAATCGGTGGCGAGCGTGGGGGCCGAAGCGAGCGTTGACCTTTCGCGCGAGCGACCCTTCGGCATCGACGTTTCGGTGCGGCATCGCAAAAGCGGGAAAAGCGGCATGCTCACCGGCGTTGCCGAGCTCGACCGTACCGAGGGCTCTAAGCAGTTCTGGAGCGTCGTCGCCTACGACGACGAAGGCGATGTCGTTTCCGACGGCGTCATCATGACCAAGATCGTATCGCTTGAGCGCCTTGCCGAGAAGGAGCGCGCACGTAAAGCGGCGAAGCGTGCGGGCAATTCATAAGGCGAAAATACCTGCTTGTCGGAACAAGTTCAGTCTGTGCCCTTTTCTTTTTCGATGGTTGTGCTAATATAACGTCCGCCGCAATAAGCATCGGGTTGTGGCTCAGTTTGGTAGAGCGCTGCGTTCGGGACGCAGAGGCCGCAGGTTCAAATCCTGTCAACCCGACCATGTACAGACCTGGGATGTATTCTTTTGTTAAGATGCATCCCTTATCTATACGCATTGTGGTACTCTGACGTGGTTAGATTGTGCGGGTCGAAGAGCCCGCATCAACGAGTGGAGGACTGTATGAAGATTCTCGGCATGGGCGTTCCCGAGCTGTTGATCATCCTCGTGGTGATTCTGCTTATTTTCGGGCCTAAAAACCTTCCCAAGCTGGGCAGTGCCCTCGGCAAAACCGTCAAGAACCTTCGCGAAGGCATCGGCGGCGGCGACAAGGAAATCGAAGAGCCCGAGGAAGAAGCTGAAGAAGAAGTCGAAGAGGTCGAGGAAGAAGAGCCTAAGAAGACGGTGAAGAAGACCACGACGACGACCAGAAAAGCGACTACGAAGAAGAAGGCCGAATAGTCGTATTGTGAGCATGGTTCGCGGCATGTGCAACCAATGCACATGCCGCGTTTTCATATGCAGGCTCCCGCTTTCGCGCACACGGTGAACATCGGCTCGAAAGCAAAGGAGAACCGTACAAGCGCACGCACGAGCTGCGTGCATGTTTTTTGTCACAGACAGGTGAGTTGCATGGCAGACAAAGACTTCATCCTCACGCAAGAGGGAAAAGAGAAGCTCGAAGCCGAGCTTCACTATCTTGAAACCGAAAAGCGCGCCGAGATCGGCGAGCGCATCAAAGTCGCCCGCGAATTCGGCGATATTTCTGAAAACTCCGAATACGACGATGCGAAAAACGAGCAGGGTATGATGGAGGCGCGCATTGCCGAAATCAGCCGTATTCTGTCCGAAGCCACTGTGGTTACCGTACCCAAGCGTTCCAGCAAGGTCAACATCGGCTCGAGCGTGACGGTCGACATGGATGGACGCGAGCGCGTGTTCACCATCGTCGGCGGCGCGGAAAGCGATGCGGCAGCCGGCAAGATATCCAACGAATCGCCTGTCGGCTCGGCGCTTCTGGGCCACAAGAAGGGCGATGTCGTCGAAACGCAGGGACCGACGGGTAAAAAGATCGTGATGAACATCACGAAGATAGAGCACTAGAGCACGGACCCGGCTTCACGGGTGGCCATATCGCGGGTCCGACAAGCGGGCTCGCAGAAACGGACCCTGTGAACCACGGGTCCGTTTGCGTTACCGGACCGACGAGAAGGAAGCACATGACCGACACGACCAACACCGATGCCGTTGCCTCAGAAGAGATCGAAGACGATCCGATCGAGGTGCGCCGCGCAAAGCGCGAGGCGCTCATAGCCGAGGGCAAGAACCCGTACGGCCACGCATTTGCGTACAGCCATCACGTTGACGAGCTCGATGCGAAGTACGCCGATCTGCCTGACGGCGAATCGACTGAGGACGAGGTGCAGATCGCGGGCCGTGTGATGGCCAAGCGCGACCAGGGCAAGATCGTCTTTCTCGAGCTGCGCGATGCGACGGCCGACATCCAGCTCTTCTGCCGCATCAACGCGCTTGGCGACGAGGCGTTCGCCGAAATCAAAGACCTCGATGTGGGCGACTGGATCGGCGTTCAGGGCACGATGATCCGCACGAGGCGCGGCCAGCTTTCGGTTGCTGTCACGTCTTTCGAGCTGTTGTCCAAGTCGCTGCGCCCGCTGCCGGAGAAGTTCCACGGGCTCGCCGACAAAGAGACTCGCTACCGGCAGCGCTACGTCGACCTCGTGGTGAATCCCGAGGTACGCTCCACGTTCGTGAAGCGTTCCAAAGTGGTCTCCGCCATCCGCCGCTATATGGAGGAGCACGGCTACTACGAGGTGGAAACGCCTATCTTGCAGCCCATCTTAGGCGGTGCCAACGCGCGCCCGTTCGTGACGCACCACAACGCGCTCGACAAGGATTTCTACCTGCGCATCGCAACTGAACTCCATCTCAAGCGCCTGCTTGTGGGCGGTTTCGAGCGCGTGTTCGAGATCGGCCGTTTGTTTCGCAACGAGGGCATGGATCTGCACCACAACCCCGAGTTCACTACCATCGAGTTCTACCAGGCATATTCCGATCTCGGGGGCATGATGGAGCTCACGCAAGGCGTCATCCAGGCGGCAGCGCTTGCCGCGTGCGGCACGCAGCGCATCACGTACCAGGGGCAGGACATCGACCTCGGGGGAACGTGGCGCCGCGCTACCATGATAGAGCTCGCGAGCGACGGGGCCGGCGAAGATGTCAGCTTTGCGCGCACGCGCGAGGAGCTCGTGGAAATCCTCGAGCGCAACGGCGGACATGCGGAAGCAGCGTGGGGCAAAGGCAAGCTCATCGCCGAGATATTCGAGGCGGTGGCCGAGGAGAAGCTCATCCAACCGACGTTCGTGACCGAGCACCCCTTGGAAGTGTCGCCGCTCGCCAAGAAGAAAGCGGACGACCCGAACCTCACCGAGCGCTTCGAGCTGTTCATCTGCGGTCATGAATACGCCAACGCGTTCAGCGAGCTCAACGATCCCGTCGATCAGGCAGAGCGTTTCCGCGCGCAGGTGGAGGCGAAAAACCTCGGCGACGACGAGGCTATGGGATACGATGACGACTACGTGCGTGCGCTGGAATACGGCATGCCTCCGGCGGGCGGCTGCGGCATCGGCATCGACCGCTTGGTCATGCTCCTCACCGATTCCGCCTCGATCCGCGACGTGCTCTTGTTCCCCCACATGCGCGACGAGGCTAAGGAGCGCTGAGGCCACGGCTTTTCGGCCCGTTGCAGACAGGTCCTGCGCAACGGGTGCTGAGATGCACCCGATCGGCGTACGGCAGACGGGTTTTTGATGATCGTGTGATAAAGCGTTACAGCCCGTTGTCGTTTTAGCACTCACTTGACTTGAGTGCTAATATTATGCGGAAAGCAAATTTGCGAGAATAGAGGCATGTATGAGCTTTGAGAAATTCACCGACAAGGCCCGCAAGGTCCTCGTCCTGGCTCAGGATGAGGCCCGTGCCTTGCACCAGCCCTATGTGGGCACCGAGCACTTGCTGCTCGGGCTGATACAGGAAGAGGACGGCCTTGCCGCTCAGGCGCTCGATCGTTTGGGCGTCGAGTACAACGCCGTCGTCCAGGCCATCCGCCAGGTCGTCGCAATCGACGAGGACACCGATGTTTCGGGGCACTTGAGCTTTACGCCCCGCGTCAAGCGCGTCCTCGAGAACTCGCTGCGCGAGGCCATGCAGATGGGACAGAGCTACATTTCCACTGAACATTTACTGCTTGGCATCGTCCGCGAGGGCGACGGCACCGCGCTTGAGGTGCTCGGCCGCTTGGGCGTTACGGGCGACAACGTGCGCTCCGCCTTGAACGACCTCGTGGGTCAGAGCCCCGTGTACGCAGGTCGCGGCGCGTTCGAGGCGCAATCCTCGTCGTCGGACAGTATGCTCAAGGAGTTCGGCACCGATCTCACCAAGAAGGCGCGCGAAGGCAAGCTCGACCCGGTCATCGGCCGTGCGGGCGAGATCGAACGCGTCATGCAGGTGCTGTCGCGCCGCCAGAAGAACAATCCGCTCCTCATCGGCGAGCCCGGTGTAGGCAAGACCGCCGTTGCCGAGGGCTTGGCGCAGCTTATCGTTTCGAACCAGGTTCCCGACATTCTGCGAGACAAGCGCTTGGTTACGCTCGACATCTCGGCCCTCGTCGCCGGCAGCAAGTACCGTGGCGAATTCGAAGAGCGTCTGAAGAAGTGCATCAAAGAGGTACAGGACGAAGGCGACGTGATCCTGTTCATCGACGAGATCCACACGCTCATCGGCGCAGGTTCGGCCGAGGGCTCGATCGATGCCGCTGCAATCCTGAAGCCGCCGCTGTCGCGCGGTGAAATTCAGGTCATCGGCGCAACCACGATCGACGAGTACCGCAAGCACCTCGAGAAGGATTCGGCCCTTGAACGCCGCTTCCAGCCCATCACGGTGGGCGAGCCCAACGAGGAGCAGGCACTGCGCATCATGGAGGGTCTGCGCGACCGGTACGAGGCGCACCATCAGGTGCACTTCACCGACGATGCGCTGCAGGCCGCCGTGCAGCTGTCTGACCGCTACATTCAGGACCGCTTCCTTCCCGACAAGGCGATCGACGTGCTCGACGAGGCGGGCGCGCGCATGCGCATCCGCAACATGACGCTCCCGAAAGAACTGCGCGAGCTCGATGACGAGCTTCGCCGGCTGCGCGCCGAGAAAGACGAGGCCATCGCATCGCAGGACTTCGAGCGCGCTGCAAGTCTGCGCGACGAGGAATCGCAGCTGCGCGAGAAGCGCGTCGAGGCCGAGAAGAAGTGGGAAGAGGATGCCCAGAAGTCGATCAACCAGGTGACGGTCGAGGAAATCGCCGACGTCATCTCGATGACCACGGGCGTGCCGGTATCCAACCTCACCGAGGCCGAGACCGAGAAGCTCCTGCGCATGGAAAGCGTGCTCCACGAGCGTCTGGTCGGCCAAGAAGAGGCTGTGACCGCGCTCTCCAAGGCTATCCGCCGCAGCCGTTCGGGCCTGAAGGATCCGAAGCGTCCCGCCGGCTCGTTTATCTTTTTAGGCCCTTCGGGCGTGGGCAAGACCGAGCTTTCCAAGGCGCTTGCCGAGTTTTTGTTCAATTCCGAAGATGCGCTTCTGTCGTTCGACATGAGCGAGTACATGGAGAAGCACTCGGTGTCGAGGCTCGTGGGTTCGCCTCCGGGCTACGTCGGATTCGACGAGGGCGGCCAGCTCACCAAAGCGGTTCGTCAGCGTCCGTACTCGGTGGTGCTGTTCGATGAGATCGAGAAGGCGCATCCGGACGTGTTCAACATCCTGCTTCAAATTCTCGAAGAAGGCCGTTTGACCGATGCGCAGGGCCGTACGGTCGACTTCCGCAACACGATCATCATCATGACCTCTAACGTCGGTGCGCGCGAGATCGCGCAGTCCACGCCCCTCGGCTTCCAGAGCGATGCGAGCGCGGGCTTGTCCGACAAGGAGATCAAGAGCAGGGTCATGAGCGAGATGAAGAAGCTCTTCCGCCCCGAGTTCTTGAACCGCATCGACGAGATCATCGTGTTCAAGTCGCTCACCGAAGACGAGATCGCCCAGATCGTGAACCTCATGGTAGCCGAGCTGCGCGAACGTCTGATTTCGCAGAACATGACGATCAACCTCTCGGATGCGGCAAGCAAGTACATCGCCAAAGAGGGAACCGATGCTGCGTTCGGCGCGCGTCCCTTGCGCCGTGCCATTCAGCGCTTGCTCGAGGACCCCATCTCCGAGCAGATTCTCGAGGGCAAGTGGACGAGCGGTTCGGTCATCGACGTCGATTACCTCGACGGAGAACTCACGTTCGAGGCGGGAAGCGGCTCTATACCTGCACCGCGCAAACGTGATAGCATAGCTAAAGACACCGAATTGCTCCTGACCAACTTCGATTTGGCGAATGCGGGTGTCAGAAGCGGCGGGTCGATGTCGGGCGGCGCTGCCGACTAAGGCTGGTTTTGACAGAGCGATGAGATAGTTCGGGAGCCGTTGCGCAGTGCGACGGCTCCCGCGCATCGCTGATGAGAGGGGATATACGACCATATGGGCAAAACGATCGATCCGGTGTTTTCACCGCAGGTGCTCAAAAGGCCCGAGCTTGCGCTCGATGACCTCGATCTCGACGCGCTCACGCAGAGCATGGGGGGTCTCAAGGGCAAGGTCGACGAGAACCCTAAGACGGCAGCCATCATTTTGGCGGGGGGCACGGGGGAGCGCTTCGGCAAAGAAGGCGGCAAGCAGCTCGTAGAGATCGCAGGCAAGCCTATCCTCACCTGGTCGGCCGAAGCGTTCGATGCTGTGGGGGATATCGGCCTCATCGTGATCGTGTGCCCCGAAGATCGATGCGACGAGTACCTCAAGCGGGCGATCGACGCCTTTCCCTTCGTCACTCCCGTTGTCGTGGCTCCCTCGGGTCCGAGCCGCCAGGAGTCGGCGTTCTCAGGACTCGAGTGCGTCCCCGACGAGTTCGAGTACGTGGTGCTGCACGATGGCGCCCGGCCGCTCATCTCGCCCGATATGATCACCCACACCATCAACGTCCTCAAGGGCAACATCGACTGCGACGGAGCCGTGGTGGCCCATCCTGCGGTCGATACCCTGAAGGTGGTCGAGAACGGCGTGATCGTGGGTACCCCCGATCGCCGTGTGTTCTGGAATGCGCAGACGCCGCAGGTGTTCCGAGCGGGTATCTACCGCCGAGCGCACGCTTCCGCCCTTTCCGACGGGTTCATGGGCACCGACGATTCGTCGCTCATCGAGCGGCTCGGCGGGCGCGTGCTCGTCGTCGAAGGCAAGCGCGACAACATCAAGCTGACGGTGCCTGAAGACTACCTCATGCTCGCTGCTGCCGTCCGTGCCCTTCCCATGAAGGATGCCGAACGGTGATCGACGAGCGCAGCATAGCAGGGGCTCTAGCGGGTTTGAAGGTCGGCCTCGGATTCGACGTGCATGCCTTCGCCGAAGGCCGCAAGCTCATCTTGGGCGGCGTGTCTATACCGCATGATCGGGGTCTTCTCGGCCATTCGGATGCCGATGTGCTTGCGCATGCCGTATCCGATGCGCTTTTGGGCGCGGTGCGTGCGGGCGATATCGGCAAGCTCTTCCCCGACACCGACCCCGCATTCAAAGATGCCGATTCCCTCAAGCTGCTCGCTGCCGTTGCGGCGCTCGTGCGCGAGAAGGGCTTCGAGATACTCGACGTCGATTGCGTAATCGCCGCCCAAGCGCCGAAGCTTTCTCCGTACCGCGATGCGATGCGCGAGAACCTCAGTGTGGCGATGGGCGTTTCGACCGAGTCGGTGGGCGTGAAGGCCACTACGACCGAACGGCTCGGCTTCGAGGGCCGGGAAGAGGGTATCTCCGCCCGCGCCGTCTGTCTTGTCTGTCGATGTAGGTAGCGTTGGCGATTGCGTCAATCTGCGCACGGCCAGCCGTGCGCAGCCCTTGCAATGCTACAATGCACATTCGACTGGAAGACGGACGATCTATGAACATATTCAAAACAATCGGCGAAGACATTCAGGCGGTGAAGGAGCGCGATCCTGCCGCTCAGAGCTCGTTTATCATCTGGCTCACGTATCCGGGGCTCCATGCGCGCTGGTCGCACGTGGTGGAGCACTGGCTGTGGACGCACGGGCTCAAAAGCCTCGCACGCATCTCGTCGCAGTTCACGCGTTTTGTAACCGGCGTCGAGATCCATCCGGCCGCCGTGATCGGCAGGCGGTTCTTCATCGACCATGCGATGGGCGTCATCATCGGCGAGACCACGGTGATCGGCGACGACGTGACGCTGTACCAGGGTGTGACGCTCGGCGGCACCGGCAACGAGACCGGTAAGCGTCATCCCACACTCGGCGACAACGTGCTGGTGGGCGTGGGCGCTTCGGTGCTCGGCAACATCACCATCGGTGACAACTCGAAGGTGGGCGGGGGAGCGGTTGTGGTCCGCGACGTACCGCCGAACTGCACGGTCGTGGGCATTCCCGGCAAGATCGTCATGCGCGACGGCAAGCGCGTCGAAACCGAGAAGAAGGATGCGGCGAAGCACCGCGAGTGCTTGCCCGACCCGGTGACGGAGGAGTGCGAGCGGTTGGCTTCGCGCATTGACGAACTTGAGCGAGAGCTGCGTGACGCGTGCGAGGCACCCGGGTTTAAACAGTTGGCAGAGCGCATCGACGAATTGGAACAACGGTTGGGAGAAAAATCATGATCAAGGTATACAACACCCAAACCAAAAGTAAAGAGAACTTCGAATCGGTCGAGCGCGGACGCGTGGGCATGTACGTCTGCGGCCCGACCGTGTACAACTACATTCACGTGGGCAACGCGCGCACGTTCATCGCGTTTGACATCATCCGCCGCTACTTCATGTGGCGCGGCTTTGACGTGACGTTCGTGCAGAACATCACCGACGTCGACGACAAGATCATCGCGAAGGCAAACGAAGAGGGCCGTCCTGCTGCCGAAGTTGCGGCGCAGTACACTGAAGCGTTCATCGAAGACATGCGCAGAGCGGGCGTGCTCGATCCCGATATCCGCCCGAAGGCGACTGAGGAAATCGATTCGATGATCGATCTCATTTCGGAGTTGATCGAGGGCGGTCATGCCTACGAGGTCGATGGCGACGTGTACTTCTCGGTGCGCTCGTACCCCGCGTACGGCGAGCTTTCGCACCGCAACATCGACGAGATGGAATCGGGCCATCGCGAGTTGCGCGCGTGCGGCGCGGGGCTCGAGGATCGCAAGCGCGACCCGCTCGACTTCGCGGTATGGAAGGCCGCCAAACCAGGCGAGCCGTCGTGGCCTTCGCCTTGGGGCGAGGGCAGGCCGGGTTGGCACATCGAGTGCTCCGCCATGTCGCGCAGGTACCTCGGGCTGCCGTTCGACATCCACGGGGGAGGCGCTGACCTCGTGTTCCCGCACCACGAGAACGAGCGCGCTCAGAGCGAGGCGGCATGCGGCTGCACGTTCGCCAACTATTGGATGCATGCGGGCATGCTGCGCATCGATTCCGAGAAGATGAGCAAATCGCTCGGCAACTTTTTGCTGTTGCGCGATGTGCTTGAGACGACGAAACCCGCGGTGCTGCGCATGCTCATCCTGCAAACGCACTACCGCAGCCCCCTCGACTTCTCCGCCGACCGCTTGGCGGAGGCGGAAACCGCGCTTCACCGCATTGCGAATGCGGTGAAGAACCTCGATTGGCTCATCGAGAACGCCGAAGACATCCCCTCGCCGCTCGATACGCGGGCGATCATGAAGCAGACGCGCGAGGCGCGCACCGCGTTCATCCTTGCGATGGACGACGACTTCAACACTGCAGGAGCGCTCGGCGAGCTGTTCGCCTATGTAGGCGAGTTGAACGCGCAGGTAGCCGATAAGACGGTTTCGACCACCGACGTGGCGGCTCTTAAGGAGGCGCGTGCGACCGTGATCGAGCTGATGGGGGCGTTCGGCATCGATCTGGCCGAAGGCGATACGGCTGTGAGCGCGTATCCAGCCGAGGTGGTGCCGCTTGCCGCCGAGCTCGCGGACTACACAGGGGAGAGTCCCGAAGAAGCGGTCGAGGCGCTGCTTGCATGCCGGGCCGAGGCGCGTGCGAGTAAGGATTGGACGCTCGCCGATAAGGTGCGCGACGGTTTGTCGGAACTCGGCTTCACCATCGAGGATACGCCGCAGGGCGCGCGCGTCTCGCTTGGCTAGCCGCGCGAATGGACGCACAGTGCGACCGATGAAGACCCCTGAGCTGCTCGCTCCGGCGGGAGGCTTCGACCAGCTTGCCTACGCCATCCATTTCGGAGCAGATGCAGTGTATCTCGCCTGCGATCGCTTCGGGCTCAGGCAGCGTGCTGCCAACTTCGCTCTCGCCGATATGCCGCGTGCGGTGGCATGCGCTCACGAGCGGGGCGTTGCGGTGCACGTAACGCTCAACGCATCGATGACGGGCGACGATGTGGCGGCACTGCCCGCCTACCTCGAGGCGCTCGCCGAGGCCGGTGCGGATGCGTTCATCATGAGCGATTTGGGGGCTGTTCGGCTTGCGAAGCGCCATGCTCCGCAGGTGGCGCTCCATATCAGCACGCAGGCATCGTGCATGAACGCCGAAGCCGCGCTTATGTGGTATGAGCTCGGGGCGCGGCGCATCGTGTGCGCGCGGGAGATGAGCGTGGCCGATATCGCAGCCATGCGCGAAGCGCTTCCCGACGAACTCGAACTCGAGGTGTTCGCGCACGGTGCGATGTGCATGGCGGTATCGGGGCGCTGCCTCATCAGCGACCACGTAAACGGGCGCTCCGCCAATAAGGGCTACTGCACCCAGCCATGCCGCTGGACCTATGCGCTCGTGGAAGAGACGCGGCCCGAGGAGCGTTTCTCGATCGAGGAAGACGAAAAGGGCAGTTTCATCTTAAGCTCCAAAGACCTCAACATGCTCCACCACCTCGATGATCTTGCGCGTGCAGGCGTCGATTCGATCAAGATCGAGGGGCGCGTGAAGAAAGCGTACTACGTGGCGACGGTGGTGAACGCGTACCGTCAGGTGCTCGACGGAGCCGATCCCTCTGCGTTCGACCGCGATCTCGAGGCGGTGAGCCATCGGCCGTATTCAACGGGGTTCTTCTACGGTCCCGCCGAACAGGCGCCGCACGGTCCCGAGTACGCGCAAACCCATGCACTTGCGGGCACCGTCGAGGCGTGCGAGGCGCGGGCCGACGGGCTGTTCGACGTGCGCATCGATCTGAGAAACCGTTTCTTCGAGGGAGACGAGCTCGAGGTGCTATCGCCCGGAAAACCCGTGCGCACGCTCGTTGCCGCCGCACTGCGTCATGTGGTCGCGCCGCGCGAGGTGGGCGCTGCGGGCGGCGAGTCCGACGCTGCTGCGGTGCGCGAGGGAAAGGGTGCTGCGTGCGGTGAGTCCGACGCTCCTGCAGCGTGCGAGGCGAAGGAGCGTTTTGCCGAGCGACACGTTTCGGGCACCGATGAATCCCTCGAGCCCGTGAGCGTCGCCGACCGCGCGACTGACTCCTACGTGATCGCCTGCCCGTTTCCTTTGGAGCCCATGGACATCCTGCGCGTCGAACGCTAGACCTGCGCGGTGCGGCCTGCGCAGCGGACAGTGCGACTGCGCACGGCCGAGGCAGGTGCAGCAACGTTTCGGCTTCGCATGCCTTAAAGTTAGCTTTCGTTGACAGGCGGTTGGAAAGCGAACCGATTCGATACAAAGCCGCAACGCCGCTGCGACCGACGGAGACCCTGCCCTTGCTAGACTTTCCTTCAATCATTGGTTTCGCCTGCGGGCGACTCGGTTTCGAAGGGAGTGCGGCCATGGGCGCAACAACGGATAATACGGCGTATCAGCAGAGGAAGCAATCGGTGGCGCAGGCGTCAGGCGGTACATGGCAGGAGGCGAAAGGCTCGGGCGTGCGCAAAAGCTCGACGACGCGCATGAACATCGCGGTCGTGTGGATCGCGTACGCGGTCACGATCGCCTGCAATGCGGCGTTCGAGATATTCGCACTTGGCGGGACGACCTCGGCCGAGGTTTCGAACGAGGTGTTCACTTGGTTTACGCCGGCGGGCTACGTGTTCTCCATCTGGTCGGTCATCTACATCGGCCTCGCGGTATGGCTCGTCGCGTATTCGGGTAATGCTTCCCAAGACGAATCATACGGCGCGATCCCTCTCGGCAGGACGGCGCTTTTGTTTACGGCGACCTGCGTGTTCAACATCGCATGGCTCGCGCTGTGGCACTTCGAGATATTCGTTCCCTCGATCATTGTAATCGCGGCTTTGCTCGTGGTGCTCGGCATGCTGTACGCGCGCGTCCACGAAACTTCGACGAGATGGATCGATCGCGTGCCGATTTCGCTGTACTTCGCCTGGCTTTGCGTGGCGACGGTTGCGAACATAGCCCATGTGGCGACGCGCTTTACGGGGGCGGAGTTCTCCATTATCCAACCCATCAGCACCATCGTGCTCGCCGTAGCGTTTTTCGCCCTCGCGTTCTATATGAAACGCACGTTTAGCGATTATGCGTTCGGTGCGGTGATCGTGTGGGCTGTCGTCGGTGTCGGCGTGCATCTGATGGAGGTGAACGTAGCGATTGCGGTGCTTACCATCATGCTCTCCGGGCTCGGCGCGCTTGCCGTGTACTTCCCGTGGGACAAGTATCGGCTCTCGGCGCGAAAGTAGGTGCAGAAATCTCCGAGCCCGTTCGGAGGCGGTCAAGCGCGGTCATGCGAACGAGCTTGCGGCGAAAGGCGGTTGCGCGACATGCAGCCGCCTTTCGGTCTGCTCGGGCCCTGGTTTGCAGTTCTGCTCATGCGGCTGTTGTTTCGGCTCGGATCGAGGATTTCTGCGCACCGCTCGATCGGCCTTGCTATACTAGCAGCCATGAACATTACCGAAACATTCGCCCACGGCGCCCAGCCCATATCGTTCGAGATATTCCCCCCGAAGGGAGATCTTACGCTTGAGACCGCGCACGAGGTAGCACGCGAGCTCTCTGCGCTCGAACCCGATTTCATCAGCGTCACGTATTCGGCGGGTGGAAGCGGAAACGGCGGTGCCACTACCCAGATCGCCCACATGATCCAGGCCGAGTTCGGCGTGCCCGTCATGGCTCATCTTACCTGCAGGGGGCTTACCGAGCGCACACTCTTTGATCGCGTTGCCGATTTGAAGGCGAAGGGCATCGAAAACGTGCTCGCTTTGCGCGGCGATCGCGTGGACGGATGCGACGTATCCGAGTTCCCCTTCGCGAAGGACACCATCGGCGTGCTCGTCGACGAGGGTTTCTGCGTTGGTGCGGCCTGCTATCCCGAAGGGCACATCGAGTGCGAACGGCTTGAAACGAGCATCGAGCACCTCAAGCAGAAGCAGGATGCGGGCGCATCGTTTTTCGTGTCGCAGCTGTTTTTCGACAACAGCTGTTTCTACCGGTTCCTCGAAGCGTGCCGCGATGCGAACGTCACGGTGCCCATCACGGCGGGGATCATGCCGTTTCTCGGCAAGGCGCAGATCCAGCGGATGGTTTTCATGTGCGGCGCGTCGCTTCCATCGCCTATCATCAAACTGCTCGCCAAATACGAAGACGATGCCGAAAGCCTTCGCAAAGCGGGCATCGAGTACGCGTGCAATCAGCTTGTCGATCTGCAAGCCCACGGGGTGGACGGGCTGCACGTCTACACGATGAACCAGCCGCGCATCGCATGCGACACCGTACGGGCCCTGCGTGCGCAGCGGGGCGCGGCGTTTCAGAAGCCCTGCTGGCGCTAGGCGGCCCCGATTATGGACTACAAAATTGATCGCACCGAGGTTCTGCGGTATCTCGGCTATGCGGGACAGGTGATCGAGCCTCATCTGCACGATCGGATCGACGCAATCATCGATCGGGTAGGGGAAGAGCTCAATCCGACATGCGTTGCAAAGCGGTTCGCTGTGCAGGTGCGCGGCACCGTCACGCGAAACGCCGGGGCGTCCGGCAGCCGAAAGCCCGATGGCGATGAGGTGCTCGGAGGCGACTCCGAGCAGGGAGGTGGCGCTCGGCAGCCCGATAGCGAAGCGCAGATGGTCGATGCTGCGGCGGGCGAGCGAGAGCGCCCCTTCGTCGAGGTACTCGGTACTCCGCTTATGCTCGAAGGCTTCGATATCGTACGCCACCTCAACGGAGCGTGCGAGTGCGTGCTTTTGGCGTGCACGCTCGGCGCGAAGAGCGAGCAGGAGCTCGCTCGGTTGAAGGTGATCAATCCCCTCGATGCGCTCGTATACGATGCTGCCTGCTCGGCTTTGATCGAGCGGGTTGCGGATGCCGCGGAAGCGACCGTCGTCGCCGAGGCGGCGATGCGCGGCCTACAGGCGAATTGGCGCTACAGCCCGGGCTACGGTGACCTGCCGCTTGCCGTCCAACCGCGTCTCGTGGCGGTGCTCGGGGCGTTTGAGTCGCTCGGGCTTTCGGTTACCGACACCGATCTTCTGGTGCCCACGAAAAGCATCACCGCCATCATCGGCCTGTTCGACGGGCCCGTCGCCGATGCCGAGGTGCGCGTTTGCTCGCTTTGCCGCATGAGGGATTTCTGTACGTTTCGAACAACCGGAAGGGTCTGCCATGGATAATCATTCGGAAGCCCGCGCCGCCCGCCTGCGCGTTACGTCGTTTTGCAAAGACATGCCCTACGACCGGCTTGCGGGCCTCACCATCAAAGACGATCATCTTGCCGCGGTGCTTCGGGGCGAAGCGTATTTGGTGCAAGACGGTGCGATGGGAACGATTCTTCAGGCGCGCGAGCTCGTTCAGCCCGGCCAAGAACCCGATCTGCTCACCCTTTCGAATCCCGAGGGTGTAACCGCGATCCATGCCGACTACGTGGCGGCAGGAGCGCAGATGCTCACCACGAACACGTTTTGCGCGAACCGACGCAAGCTCGACGGGCAGGCGCGCGTCGAAGAGGTGTTCGCTGCAGCCATCCGTTGCGCGAAAGAGGCGGGCGGACGCTACATCGCCGCGAACATCGGACCGATCGGCGCGTTGCTCGAACCGCTCGGCACGCTGTCATTCGACGAGGCGTACGATCTATTCGCCGAACAGGTGGTGGCTGCGCGCGATGCGGGAGCCGATCTGCTCGCCATCGAAACTTTCACCGATCTGCTCGAGGCGAAGGCGGCGGTGCTTGCGGCCAAAGAAAACTGCGACCTGCCCATCTTCATCTCGATGACGTTCGGTGAAGACGGGCGCACCTTCCTCGGCACGAGTCCCGAGGTCGCAGCCATCACGCTTTCGTCGCTCGGGGCGCATGCGGTGGGCGTGAACTGCTCGCTCGGCCCCGACGAGCTTGCGCCGATCGTCGAGAGCATGGTCGCCTATACGCCGTGCCCAGTGGTCGTGCGACCCAACGCCGGCCTTCCGCGCGTCGAAGGGGATCGGACCGTGTACGACGTGACGCCCGACGAGTACGGGCGCGCCATGGAGCGCATATTCGCCGCGGGCGCAACGGTTCTGGGCGGATGCTGCGGCACCACGCCCGCCTACATCGAGAAGATCGCTGCCTTGGCGAAGGGTCGGGTACCCGAAGCGCGCCGTCTCGATCCGGTGTGTGCGGTGACGGGATCGCAGGAAGCGGTAATCCTCAAGGGATGCAAACCCGCTACCGCTGTGATCGGCGAGCGCATCAATCCCACGGGCAAACCGCGGCTCAAAGAGGCGCTTGTGTCGGGCAACCTCGATTACGCGATCGGGGAAGCCATTGCGCAGGAAGAAGCGGGTGCACAGATACTCGACGTGAACGTGGGCCTACCCGAGATCGACGAGCCTGCCGTGCTGCTCGATCTTGTGAAGAAGCTGCAGGTGGCTTCGCGGTTGCCGCTCCAAATCGATTCGAGCGACCCGGAGGCCATCGAAACCGCGGTACGCCGCTATGCGGGCAAGCCCATCATCAACTCCGTGAACGGGAAGCGCGAGAGCCTCGAAGCCATCCTTCCGATAGCCAAGCACTACGGGTGCGCGCTCGTTGCGCTCACGCTCGATGAGAACGGCATCCCCCCGACCGCCGAAGAGCGTTTTGCCATCGCAGAGCGCATTGTGCAGACGGCTGAAACTTACGGAATCACCCGGCACGACATCGTGATCGACTGCCTCGTCATGGCGGTGTCGACGAATCAGCAAGAGGCGCGCGAAATACTTAAGGCCGTCACGCTTGTGAAGGAGCGGCTCGGCGTGCGCACCACGCTCGGCGTGTCGAACGTAAGCTTCGGTTTGCCGCAGCGCGAACTGGTGAACGCGACGTTTCTCGCAGCCGCCTTCGGAGCAGGTCTCGACATGCCCATCCTCAATCCGCTGTCCGAGCGCTACATGGACGTAGTGAAGAGCTTCCGCGTGCTCGATGCGGAGGATAGGCAGGCTTCGGCCTTCATCGAAGAGTATGCGGCCAAGCCCGACCCGTACCGTGCCGGTAAAAGCGGCTCGACGCTTCGGGCGGCGAAGGGTGCTGCCGATGCGCTCGCAGCTGCAGATGCGGTGGCATCCGACACGCCATCCGCGCAGACGGCGGGCTTGGATTCGGCGGACGTGCTCGGCGCTTCGCCTGCGCTAGACCGCCCTTCCTCTGCCCAAGGCGAAGCGCACGCCGACGATCCGCTCGAATCCATCAGGCATTTCATCATGACGGGTAGAAAAGAGCAAATGGCCGAAGCGACCGAGCGGCTCCTTGCCGAGCGGGCGCCCATGGAGATCGTCAACGACGTGTTCATCCCCATCCTCGATCTCGTGGGTGCGAAGTTCGAGCGGGGCGAATTCTTCCTGCCGCAGATGATGGCGTCGGCTGAGGCGGTGAAGGCAGGGTTCGATACCATTCGCGCTCACGCCGAGCCCGGGGCGTTCGAAAGCGATAAGCGCATCGTGCTTGCCACGGTGAAAGGCGATATCCACGATATCGGCAAGAACATCGTGCGGATGCTTCTCGAGAATTACGGCTATCGGGTGATCGACCTCGGGCGCGACGTGTCGCCCGAAGCGGTGCTCGCCGCCGTTCGGGAACATGACGTGCATCTCGTGGGTCTTTCGGCGCTCATGACCACGACGGTCAAGGCGATGGAGGAGACCATCCGCCTGCTTCGCGAGCAGGCGCCCGATTGTGCGGTGTTCGTCGGGGGAGCGGTGTTGAATCCCGAGTACGCCGCGATGATCGGAGCCGACTACTACGGCAAAGATGCCGCCGAAGCTGCCCGCATCGCCGGCTCCTTCTTCGAACAGCGAGGCTAAAACGTTGCAATATCGGATTCTCGGTTCCGCACGCAGCATTCTCTTGCTATGATGGATACCTGGTATTTCTCCCGAAGAGAAGGGGTTTGCTATGGGACAGAAAGCAACGGAAGAGCTTGACGTTTCATTTGATGAGCTGCCGATGTACCTTCGCGCTCATCACTCGGCGTACATGGAGGTCGAAGGCAAGCTGTACTACCTGACCGACGTGAACGACCGGTACTGGAGGGCGCAGGACACCGCGCAGCTCAATGAAAAAGGTCACTACGTCGATGCAAGCGAGCTGGTGCCGACCATCGGCGAGTTCATGGCCCTGCCCTTCATAGACGGCAAGACGATCGAAGAGGTGTTCGACAAAGCCGTCTTCTACGCATCTGAGAAAAGCGAATAAATCTGAAAAGGCGGCTGACGATCAGCCGCCTTTCGTTTGATTTCCCGCGTTGCTCGCTTGTACCCAGAGCCTAAGGCTTACTTGCTCAGCGCTTGATCGCACGAATGGCGATGAGGTTCATGTGCTTTTTCGCTCCCGCTTCCATGGCGGCGCGGTCGTGCTGTGCGTACTCGTTTCCGGATGCGAGCCAGTCGTCCCATGCTCGCTCGAAGCACGCCATCTCGGTGATCGATACGATGTCGATCGATTCCGAGCGGCCGAGCAGGTCGCTCCACCACGCAATCGAGCGTATCGATTCCAGGTCCTCGGGCGTCCACGACAAAAGCAGTTCGGGCGGCACATCGTCGCCGAAGTCCCGCACCATGCCAGGTACGGCAAGTCGGATTTCTCCCCCTGGTTTCACGTAGGCCGAAACGGCGTCGATCACGCCTTCCTCGCATCCGAAATAGTGGTAGGAATCGATGCTCACGAGCGCGTCGAAGTAGCCATGGGCGAACGGCATATCGAGTGCATCGGCGTGAACAGGCACGATCCGATCGTCGGCACCCTGTTTGCGGAACCGCTCGAAGTTTTCTGTTGCGGTGATCCACAGATCGGCGGCGAAGATAGTCGATGGCGTGCGGTTGTACAGGACGAGCGAAGAAACCCCCTTGCCGCAGCCGAGATCGAGTATGCGCGAGCCCCTTGGAAGCTCGAGGTCTTGGACGAGCTCTTCGGCGAGCAGGGCGGTGTTGGGTCCCATGATGTTCGATGCGATAAATTCGTCGGTCAGTTCGATGGACATGACGTTCGGCGCTCCTTGCTGTTCTTGTCTGCGCGGACGTGGGTAGTCGACCCATTGTCGCATGCCGACAAAAGCGGCGCAAACGGGTACGGTGCATGGTTTCTTTTCGGTATCGGTGGCGGGTGCGGGTGTGGGCGAATGAAAGGGGCTCGACATGCGGAAGGAATCTACAAAAACCGCTTCGAGTTGGCAGAGATTTACGATCGTGAACTCGAAAAGCGGTGTTTACGGCATATGTTAGAGTGATACTTTTGTGCGTTCGCACGAGAGGTCCTGATCGAAAAGTTATCTTCTTCCCTATGTGAGTTCACGATCGCAAATCTCAGCCAACTCGAGAGCGTTGCCACGGTTTTTCCCCGCAACCGCCCGTGCGGCGGGAAACTGCTCTGGGTCGCGCCGGGGTTTCGGCAAGGCGCGGGCCCTGGGTCATCCGATAAGATCCGATCGGCCGGGTTCCAGTCCGTTTTTACCGAACAGACTTCCGCGGGGCGGTTTCCGTACGGAAATCGTGCCATATGGCATGATTTCTGTCCTGATTTCTTCTCTGCATTTTCGGCCCACCGCAAGCTTTTTGCATTATACCTGATCAAATCGGTATATACCTTCTCTGCGAATATTGTTCTTCAACGCGGACCGTGCCATATGGCACGATAGATGTTCGAGCGAGACTCCATGCCTCAAGCGCTTCTGGCGCAGGATGAGAACGGCGGACTCGGAAGTGGCTGCTCGCCCGCGATAGGTTCCCCGAGGCTCGCCCGCAACCGGCTCCGAAGGCGGCTCGCTTGCGACCGTCTACGGAATCGCCTGCTCGCGGGCATAGCCCTACGCGCCTACGCACCTGGGGGATTCATCCTGTGGAAAGCCGCTGTGCGCGCAACCTTCGCGCAGTCGATGCTCTATACTCGACAGGAAAAAGCGAGCGGGAGGACCGTATGATCATCGGATACAAGGGAGCGGTGCCCGACGTAGGTGCGGCGGTATTCGTAGCCGACAGCGCCGCCGTGTGCGGCGATGTGGTTGCAGAAGAGGGAAGTTCGATCTGGTTCGGCGCTGCTATCAGGGCGGAATTGGCCCCCATCCGTATCGGGAAGAGGAGCAACGTGCAGGACAACGCTACGCTGCACTCCGATCACGAAAGCCCCGTCATCATCGGCGACGACGTGTCGGTGGGGCACAACGCTATCGTTCACGGTGCTGTGGTGGAGGACGGGGCGCTCATCGGCATGCACGCAACGGTGCTGAACGGAGCCCGTATCGGTAAGGGCGCGCTCATCGCAGCTGGGGCGCTTGTGAAAGAAGGGGAAATCGTGCCCGAACGCGCGCTTGTGGTGGGGGTTCCGGGAACGGTCGTCCGCACGCTTGACGATGCGGCGGTCGAGCATAATCGAACAAACGCCCAGGTGTACGTCGACGACGCGATGGAGTATGCGCGTACGCACGTTGCCGGATGAGGCGCATCCCAAGCGCGAAGCGAAGCGGGACGGTACGTACGGCGCGCGTTGTCTTGCAAGGGGTTATGTCAGGCGCGAGGCAGAAGCAGACGGTGCAACGTGCGCCCGTGCGTCGCAAGATGCCTTTCGAGGCGAAATCAACATGAACTGTTGATGCGCGTCCGCGCGCCATGGTTGACAATGGCAATGCGATCCGAGGAGGCGAACGATATGCTGGGAAGGGTTACGGGCACGGTCGGCGAACCGCTGACGTTTTCGGGGTATGCGGACGATTTCGACAAGGCCATCGCGGCCATCGAGTTCTCGCTTGACGAGGGGGCTACGTGGACGCGGCATGATACACCTGACGCGACGAGTGACAAGCTGCTCACGTGGAGTTTCGTCTACACGCCGACGCAACCCGGCCTGTACCGGTTGCGGGTTCGGGCGGTAAACGAAGACGGCACGCGCAGCCCGTTGGCCGATGTCGTCGAGTTCGAGGTCGATTGACGCTTCCGCGGCAAAAGGACGAAGGCGCGCCCCGTATACGGCGGAGAACGAGATGGCATCGCGAGCGCGCGGCACCGATCCGCCCCGAATGCAGCAGAGAGCGCAGGTGCATCGCGAGTGCGTGCGGTGCCGATTCAGCGTCAAGCATACATGTTCTCATTCATCTAAAACACGCTCGTTCTCGATCAGGTCGATGAGCTCTTGGCGCGAGTGGATTCCCAGTTTCTGGTAAATGTGATGGACATGCGAGTTCACGGTGGCGAGCGAAACGCTGAGGTCTTCGGCGATACGGCTCGCCGATCTGCCCTTCGCCACCAGCGTGAGCACTTCCGATTCGCGGTCGGAAATGCCCGAGCGTTTTGCAAGATGGTCGCATTGTCGCTTGAAGCGGGGCGTGTGGACAGGCAAAGGCAAGCTTGAGAGGATCTCAACGCAGTCTCGTTCGGTAAACACGAAAACGAACGCAACGGCGGCGGCGAGCCCGAGTACTACGGCAAGCGCCTGGACTGCCTCTACGCCGACCGTGCGGCAGAGCTGTTCGAGTCCGATTCCCGCTAAAGCGCCCGCCGCCCATGCGGTGCGCGCGTAACCGAACACGAGTACGGGGCACAGCGAGAACCCGATGCTGATTTCGAATGCGACCATGATCATTGTGAGCTGGAAGAAAAACGAGCTCAGATCGAGCAGGGTATGCGCGATCCAGTTGCCTTCGAGCAGATAAGGAATGCAGAGCACGACGCCGAGTAAGAGCACGAAAGCCGTACGGTACAAAGCGGACACGCCATCGGCGCTGCGCGCGTCGAATATAGCGAGCAGCCACACTGAGCAGGCGAGTTTCAGGGCAAGCGCACCGAGGTTGATTACGCCGGCGTAAAACGTGATGGCAGTTCCGTTGAGCAAGAGGTTCCGGACCGCTTCGATGATGGCGATCACCAGAAAGAGGCACAAGCAGAATCTCAGAAGCAGCCGCTTTCTGCGCGCGTCGGGTTTAGCGGGATCCCGTTCGAAAATGAGCGTCGCGCTTTTCGGATTTCTCCACAATAAAGCGATCGATGCGAGGGGCAGAATCGAGGCGATCGCGGCGGAAACCCAAGGGCTCATCTGATCGGAAGCGAGCATGTTGGCAAGCGGGTAGGTAAGGGTTGTGGCGACGACGACGCTGATTGCGAGTCCCATCATATCGCGTGTGCCGACGAACGCGTCGAACCATGCGAGGAACAAGCCTGCAAACCCGACGCCCACAGCAATGGCGGCGAGGTAGATGAGTTGAACCGAAAGCTCGGGAACGAGCGCCGATAAGGGGCCGAGCATGCTACCGAGGGCGGCGACGATACCGATCCCCAGATTAAAGCGCCGGTTGCGGAGCGCTTTGCGTGCGCGCTTCGGACAAACGGCCGCCGCCACCGAGAGGGCAAGTGCTGTCGAAAGCGACACCCAACGAAGGTCGAGAAAGGGCGACGTGTACGTAATAGGGTCGGGAAGGGATACGCACAAGACGTTCCATGTCTGACAAAGGGCGAACCCGACGGCGAACGGCCAGTTGATCGAAGCGAGTATGCGCGCAGCGCCTTTTTCGTTCGGTAAATGCACGAGCTGCGCAAGCAAGCCGTCGTGCGATTCGGTGGTCTTCTTCTGCATGCTTCTCCCCATATGCGATCAACAGAAACTGTTGATCGTGGTTTCCGTCCCGCTCAAACCCTCATCGAACCAGTCATCCATCTGCTTATACTGTAGCACGTTTGCCTTTCATGAGTTTCTCTGGATGACGCGACCGATGCAAATTCATATCCTTTGAAAAAGGGGGCTTCCGGCAACGTGAAGCATCGGAAGCCAGAAACGAAAGGAGGGTTTCAATGGGAAAGCGGCTGACAACGATTCTGCTGATCGCGCTTTCGGCCTGTGCGCTTGCGTGCTGTTTGTGGGCGTGCTCGGGCCAACCGCAGCAGAGCGCACCGAAGGAGTCGGCTACCGCGAGCGAACCAGCAGGCGATTCGCCCGAGCAGGCAGATGGCGTCGACGCTGAGGCGGATCGCATCAAGATGCTCCAAGGGGAGGAGAAGGTGGCGGCGGCTCAGGAGTTCTACGCGCCGAAAGTCACTACGGAAGACGACGGCACGCAGATCCAGCTCGTTCCGAACGATCCGTACATGTGGAACACGGCGATCCTTAAGGGCGAGAACCGCGGATGTGTGGCCGAAGGCTGCCACTCTTCGCTGATCGACGCACCGCAACTTCTGCCGATGACGCATCCGAAACTGTGGAATCCATACAACGTGGATGCTTCGCTCAAGTTTTGCTACATGTGTCATTCCAAGGCTCTGTTCATGCAGGACAGCATGCATGCACTGCATATGGACTCAGACGAGTTCAAGGGCGATTGCAATTCCTGCCACTACATCAACCCGACGACAGGCGAACATGAGATGTGGGATCTCGTGAAGTACGACACCGCCTACATGGGCATCACGCCCGTACCCGAGGTTGCGGGAGACTTCAGCTTTACGCAGGATTCCATCACCCCGACCGACCAGGTGTTCTACTACTGGGAAAACGCCAACCATCAGGGCATTACTCCCGACAACGATACATCCGAGGAGGCGTACCAGAACTGGGAGATCAAGGTGGGCGGCACGGTGGAAAGCGAATTCACCTTCAAGCTCACCGATTTCGAAGACCAGATGGTCGATCGAGTGTACAAGATGGACTGCCAGACCAATCCTCCTGGCGGTGCCTATGTTGCAAACGTTGAGGTCAAGGGCATCCCGTTATCAGTGCTCATGGAAAAGGCCGGCGTTGGCGCCGACTGGAACGCGCTACACTCCATTGCCGATGACGGCTGGGATGTGTATCCGCTACCAAAGGAATACGTCGACCAGTACAAAGACGACATCCTGCTTGTAACCGAGATCAACGGCGAGAAGCTCGGCATGCTGCAAGGCTATCCCGTGCAGTTGTGGACGCCGACGCTCGGTGGATGCCACTACACGAAGCGCGTCGTGGAGCTGAGCTTCGCGAACGACCCGGTCGAGCCGAAGTATTTCAAGGGGTTCACGAATCCGAAGACAGGCGAGATGTTCAACAAGCCCAACACGGCGATATTCAACTATGCGAACGGCACGATCTTCAAGGCTGGTGAAGCGATCGAGTTCGAAGGCTTTGCCGATGCGTATGAGGTTCCAGTAACTGCCGTCGAGGTATCGCTTGACAAGGGCAAGACGTGGACAACCTACGATCTCGGCGAGACCGACACGATGCGCTGGGTGAACTGGAAGCTTACCTATACGCCCGAAAAACCGGGGTCGTATCTGATCAAAGTGCGCGCGGTGGCCGCCGATGGCAGCGTGAGCACCGATCCGTCGCAGCTGTTCTTCAACGTGCAGTAGAAGGGAGGAATCATGAAACATGCGGTAACGAAGATCGTGGGCGCGGCGGCTGGCGTAACGCTGCTCGCTCCGGGCGTCGTCGCGTTCGCGGAACCGGCGGATGCCGTTTTGCCCGACGACTCCAACGCAACGTGGAATCACGTCGAGAGTTCAGCGACCGTGCAGGCGCCGTTTGTATCGGTTGCCGGTGTCGAAGGATCGTTTGCTTACCAACAGTCGATCATAACGCCGAACTGGAAGATCGCGGAAGTGTTCCAGAAGGCTACGAACGCGCTCTGCAACGCGACGACCGAATTCACGGTAACTGCGCCGAGCGATTGGTCCGTATCGGTTTCGGGCGATGTTGAGAATGCCTATTCGGCGACGCTCGGAGAGCTTGCGGCCGACGACGAGCAGACGAAGCTCATGGGCTGCTCGTGCGCAGCGAACACCGCAGGAGGCGCGGCGGTCATCAACGCCGAGGTTACCGGCGTGCCGCTTGCAACGATTGTCGAACGTGCCGTGCCGCTGCCAGGCGTGAACACGGTTACGCTCGTCTCGGAAGACGGCTATACGATGTCGCTGCCTTACGACTACGTCATGGCGCGCACATCGATTCTGTCGTACGCGATCAACCACGAGGGGCTCTCGGAATCGGTCGGGGGCACCAATCAGCTCTGGATCGATTCGACGGCGGCGAAGTACTTCACACGCAACATCGTTTCGATTGAGCTGACTGCCGAGGATGAGGCGCCCGCGGTTCCAGGGACCGAGGACGCGCCCGAAGGCCAGTACGCGAACCGTCCGAACGTAGGGATCACGAGCGCCGGATAGCGGGGCGTAGCTCGGGGTCGAACGCCCTCGGCTCCGGATCGTAATCGGAGCCGAGGGAGAAAGGGCACGTGCGCGCACGCGGATAGAACAAAGAGCACGATCAGCCACGGCGAAAGGGCACGTGCGCGCACGCGGGCGAACGGCGAGGGTCGCGATTATCCGATTACGGCCCTCGCCCATATAAACGGGCGAGGGCCTTTTCTATTGCCCGTTTCTTCTTAAGCCGCAAGGCGGCCGGCAATGCATGCGGCTGCTTACTTGACGGCTACAAGCACGTCGGTCGCCTTTACGATGGCGACGGCGGGGGAGCCTTCGGCAAGGCCGAGGTCGTCGATGGCTTCGTTGGTGATCGATGCGGTTATCGTGGTGCCGTCGGCGATCTCGATGGCAACGTGGCCGTTGACCGCGCCCTTCTCTATTTTGATGACGGTCCCGGGGAACTGGTTGCGGGCGGAGATGGTGGCGATAGGTTCGCCGCCTGCGGCGACAAGCACGTTGGAGGCTTTGATGATGGCGACGGCTTCTTTGCCCTCGGCGAGGCCGAGATCCTTGATGGCCTCCATGGTGATGTCGCTTTTGATGGTTTGCTCGCCGACCTTGATGGCGACGACGCCGTTTACGGCGCCCTCCTTGACGGCGGAAACGGTGCCTGCAAGCTGGTTACGTGCCGAAATCTTCATATGGTGCTCCTTCTCGTGGGGTTTTCACTGCCGCCGTTGTGCGGCGCTTCTGTACGGTTGCAACTCTACGGGATTTCGCGTCTTCCGCAACGGTGTAAGGAAAATTGTTGGCAATCCGCCTTGTTTCGCTTCGTTTCGCACAAAACCGTACTATACTTAAACAAGGATAAAAAGGGGCGAACATGGAATACACGCATAAAGCTTTAGTAGCCGACGATGTTGCGCGCATGCTCGATGTGAGCAAGAACACCGTGTACAGCCTTGCCAAAGAAGGGAAGCTCGCGTCGTACAAAGTCGGCCGCAAGCTGCGCTTCACCCTCGACGATGTGCAAGCCTACATCGCGCAGTCTCATCAAGACTCAGCTGGAAAACCCCCGACTGCGGCGCGGTTGACGCAATCGGTAGGTACTGCGAAGTGGGTTCCGCCTGTTTCGGGTATCGGCAACCGTATTCCGAGAACAACGTCTGACGCGTTTTTACTCGGGGGGTCGGACGCCATGGTGGATGGCCTCTGCTCGTGTCTCGCCGAGATGGGCGTCCATGTCGTACGTAGTTATCAGAACAGTTACCAAGCGCTCGTCGATCTGTACTTCGGATACCTCGATGCAGCAGCGGTGAGCCTGTGGGACAGCTCAAGCGAATCGTGCAACCTTCCTTACATCAAGCGTCTTCTGCCCGGCATGCCGGTGAAGGTATATCAGATGGCTTACTACACGCAAGGGCTGCTCGTGCAACGGGGAAACCCGCTCGGCCTGCGATCGTGGAGCGATCTGCTGCGTTCGGGGGCCGTGCTAGCAAACCGAGAGAGAGGTTCGGCGGCACGCGTGTTGCTCGATGAGCGGTTGCGCATCATGGAAGCCGATCCGAAAGCGATACCCGGGTACGACCGCGAGATATCGTCGGCCCTCGTACAAGGGTCGCTTATTGCCCGCAAGGATGCCGATGTGGGCATCGGCATCGAGAAAGTGTACCACCAGGTGAAAGGACTCGACTACCTGCCGCCCAGACCGAGCAGCTTGTGCTCGTGGTAGCGAAGAAGCCTTCGACCGACCGCAGTATGCGTACCGTGCAGCAGAGCCTTAAAAGTGAAGCGTTCAGGCAGAGCCTCGCAAGCATGGTGGGCTACGACTTCCGACTTCTGGGGGAATGCATCTACGAAACGTGAGGGCTGTGCTACCCGTATCGAAAAAAAACAAGCCGGATGAGCGATCATCCGGCTTGTACTGTCTCTGGTGGAGCCTAGGGGGATCGAACCCCTGACCTCATGGCTGCCAGCCATGCGCTCTCCCAGCTGAGCTAAGGCCCCGAAAAAGTGCGAGATTCAGTATACCTGACTCAGGTGCTCGGTCAAGTCCTAATTTCGCGCGAAACGAAGGTCCTTCACCGTTACAGCAGATTCTGAGTCCGCTGGTTTCCAGGCGCATGCAGCTCGCCAGGGCACCGTTACGGAACCGTAACCCTCGCTCGACGTTGCGGCCAGCTGTTCTTGGTACAGTATACTAATATGGTAGTTTCGCGGCTTCGTATAGGACGGAGCCGTTCGTTTCATGTAAGTGCATCGACTCGGACGGACAAGGTAATGGGCAGTGAAAAGAAGGTTCCCATCGGGACCGATGGGAAGCCGATGACGTCGTGGCAGGTTTGGCTGCGGAGACTGTGCATCGTCTTGATCGTGTGGGCGGCGCTCGAAGTGGTGCTCGGCGTCCTGCTCGTCGCGTTTTCGGGGTTCGTGCCCGCCGATCTGCTCAAGGGAATCAAAGGCTTCGGGGAAAACCTCGATGCGCAGTTCTTCGCCAAGTTTCTCGGCGTGTCGGCCATGGTGGGTGCCGCCATCAACGTCGTCGTAGCCCTTTTAGGAATACGCGGTGCGAAGAATCCTCAGAAGATCGCGCTGTTCTTCTGGATCGCGCTCATCGATGCCGTCGTAACGGCATGGGCGCTTGCAAGCAGTATCTCGCAAGGTGCGCTCGATCCGAGCAGCCTCATAAGCGGGCTGTTCATCATCTCGCTCGCCGTGTGCGCCTGGCAGGTGCGCAAGCAGACGGGCTACTTCGACATCCACCCGTAAAAGCGCGCACACCTGCGCCGCACGGCAATCGCTAAACGCTCTCGACGGGCGGTTCCTCTGCGTCCTTTTCGGCTTCGGCGTTCTGCAGCGTTGCCGTGCTCGCGCTGCTTCCGATTTTCTTTCCTGCGAGCAGCTCTCCGACGAGCTTGCCGTGTGTGATGGCCATGCCATGGCTGATGCCCGGGGCGGCAAGAGGATAGTCGACGAGAAAGCGGCCGCCTTGGCAGTTGCCGACGGCGTACAGGCCTTCGATGAGCGAATCGTCCTCGGCATCGAGCACCTGGAAGTTCGTGTTGGTCACAAGGCCGCCCATGCATACGAGCAGCACGGTATCGGTCATCGGATAAGCGTAGAAAGGCGGCTCTGCGATGGGGAACATGCGGTCGGCCCGTTTGTTGAAGTCCTCGTCCGAACCGGCTTCGGCAAGCTCGTTGTAGCGGGTGATCGTCGCCTCGAGCGCATCGGCCTCTACGCCCATGTTCACGGCGAGCTCTGCCAAGGAGTCCGCTGTTACGCCTTCTGCATCTTCGGCGAAATAGGTATCGAACCCGGGCGTATTGCCGTCCTCGCTGCTTTCGTGGGCAATGTAGGCGTTCTTGCCGTACGAGCCGTTCGGTACATCCGATCCGCTTTCCACATACCAGTTCACGTTGCCATGGCCCGTGTCCATGAACCCGATCTGCTCGGGCCAGCGGGAATCGAAGATCTGCCATGCCTTCTTCTCGGGCAGGCGCGACAGCTGGTTTTGCAGCCACTGACCTCCCACGTCTTCATTCATAAAGCGCTCGCCGTACACGTCGACGAGCAGAAACCCGTCTACGCCCAAGGGGCCGCCGAGATGGTGGGTCATGGGTGCGTGCGGGCCGGCTTCCATCTTAGCGCCGATCCACATGCCCATGCGCTGTCCGTCGCCCGTGTTGGTTTTGTTGCCCTTTGCATCCACGTTGGGAAAGATGCTCTGGAAGCGGGAGGCCCACCTTGCGTAGTACTGCATCATTTCGGTATTCGAAGAGTAATCGCCGGTGGCGAGCAAGACGGCTTTGGAGGCGTTGATCCTGCGGTATCCGTCATCGAGGCCAACCACGATCACCGATTCCACTTTTCCTCTGCCTTCGTCGGCGCGCACGAGTTGGCGGGCCCAGTTGGAGAACCTGAACTCGACGCCCGCATCGGCGCAAATCTTGTACGTTTCCTTCAGGTAGGGTCCAAGATCGGGAAGCAGTGCCTGGCACGTGTCGAACACGGGATAATAGTCGTTTTCGGTGTGCGCAGTGTCGGGATGGGGCCAGTGAAGCTTGCGGACGGAAAGGCTCTCGCCGTCGTACGGATCGCTTTCGGCTTCCAGCACGTACTCGTCTGCGCACGGTTCGAGAAACCAGTCGAGGGCGGCCCCGGAATGATCGGCCCAAAGCTTCAGCAACCGCATGTTAGGCCGGTAACCGCACTCTTTCGCAAGCTGCGAGACCACCGCTTTGCCGTCCACATCGATTTCAAGCGCTTCCTGCACCTGGCCTCCGACTGTTCCCACTTGGTTTGAGCGGTACTGGTACGAATCGGCCTTCTCGACGACGACGATGCGCTCTGCGCCGTTTTCGACGGCCGCCCGCGCCGCGCACAAGCCCGACAGGCCGGCCCCGATGATGACGATATCGGCTTCGATGGTCTCCTTGAGCGAGCTTTCCGGAATGGGATCGGGAATTTGAAGGAACTCGGGCGTCGACGTGTCGTTTGCCGCGATGCCGGCGGCTCCCGTCGAGCCGCTATCAGACGGATCGACGGCGGTTGTGGATACCGAAGCGGAAGGCGCGCACCCCGCAAGACCCGCGCCTGCGGTTACAGCTGCGGCTGCGCCGAGGCCCAGAAACGCGCGTCGGCTCAGCCCTTTGTTGTTCGTACGGTGCTCGTTAGGCGCTCCGGTGTTGTTGCTCATGGTCCGGCTCCTTGTATGGGTAAGCGCCCGCGTGAAGGCATGCGGACGGCGAAACGGTCTTGTTTTATAGTAACCGATGGAGTTTGAAACGAGCAGAGAAATCAAAAAAGCCCACGCGGCCAGCTTGGGAAACCGCGTGGGCTACACCTCTGGTTGTAGACGAGAAGCCTAAGCCTGCTCGGGCTTTTTCCACTCAGCCTTCTCGATCTGCTCGACGATCGCGTCGAGGGCATCGCCGACCTCGTATTCCTCGACCTTGCCCGCATCGCACAGGTGCGCAAACGCGGGGTCGATCGGGAGGGTGGCGTATGCGGGGATCTCGTAGCGCTCGGCGACCTCTTTGCCCTGCGGCTCGCCGAAGATGTAGTGCTTCTTGCCGCAATCGGGGCATTCGAAGTACGCCATGTTCTCCACGAGTCCGAGAATCGGCACTTCCATGCTCTTGGCCATGTTGACCGCCTTGCCCACGATCATCGCGACGAGTTCCTGCGGGGCCGACACAGTGACGATGCCGTCGACGGGCAGCGATTGGAATACGGTGAGCAGCACGTCGGAAGTTCCGGGAGGCATGTCGACGAACAGATAGTCGATCTCGCCCCAGTTCACCTCGTTGAAGAACTGGCGAACGGCGTTCGAGACGACCGGGCCGCGCCATGCGACGGGCATGTCGTCTTCGGGAAGCATGAGGTTGGTGGAGATGACCTTGATGCCGCTTTGGGTCTGAGCGGGTAAAATCCCGTCAGCGTCGGCCGAAAGCGGATTGGTGATGCCGAAAGCCTTGGGAATCGAAGGTCCCGTCACGTCGGCGTCGAGGATGCCCACACGCAGCCCCTTCTTCTGCATGGTGCTGGCGAGCAGGCTCGTCACGAGCGATTTGCCGACGCCTCCCTTGCCCGAAACGACGCCGATGACGTGTTTGATGGTCGAGCGGTCGTTGGGCTTGAGCGTGTGATCGACCGGCTGCGAGCGATCCCCGCAATCGGATACCCCGCAGCCGGAGCATTCGTGCGTGCATTCTTCTTCTGCCATGACTCCTTCTTTCTTCCGCCTTACAGGCGTTTGCTCTGAGAACCCAAGGCGCGTCTCGTCTTGCGGCAGTGCGCTTTCGGTTCGATGTGTTGTGATTGCGCTATGGTATCACAAAGTGCTCAACGCAAAGGGTCCTGCTCCTCGATTGAGGCGATAGCTTGCCCCCACAGACGATAGGCGGTTTCGCAAAAGCGCTTCGCGTCGGCGATGCGCGGCGTTGCAATGCGTGCGGTCGGCACCCCCTTAAAGCCGGGTTCGAGGAAGCCTGCTTTAAGCAGGCGCGGATCGATCACGACATCGAACGGGTCGCTCTCGAAAAGCTCCGGCATGAGTATGTAGGCCGGTACGAGCACATCCCAGCAGCAGAATTCGTCGAGGCCGTACCAGCGTTTCATGGTGTCGAACCACGAGGTGCAGAGCTTTCGGACCACGCCGCCCCCCTCGCGATCGGTCGCTATGCGCTCAAGGAACTCGTCGCGTCGAAACGTCGCGGGCAGGCAATTGTTCGCGGTTGCGACGACGACGTTCGCGCCGCGTGCGGCAGCCTCGAAGATCATCGCCGTGGCCTCGGGGTCGCATGAAAGGTTCAGCTCGTCCATGATCGTGCCGTTGAACGCGAGCGTTTGCGTGATGCCGCCCATGAGCACGACTTCGCGGTAGAGCGAAAGCACGTCTGGGTCGAGGGCGAGCGCGCCTTTGAGGTTCGTGGTCGATCCCGTGACGGCAAGCGAAAGCTCGCCGGGGTTCGCGTGCGCGCGCTCTACGATGAAGTAGGCGGCTTCGGAGGCGGGGTGGTCCTTGTCGGGCGCCCCCTTGCAGACGGGCACGTCGAGGTGGAACGCTTGTGCGAGGGCGTGTGTGTTTTCGTACACCGCATCAAGCGTGTTGTTGCCATAGCTTGCGCAGATGCCCTCGATGGTGCTGTTCCCAGCGCACACGGCAGACCCGCTGCCACCGCTTTCTGCGACGCACGCGGCATATCCCATTGCGAACAGGATGGCCAATCCGTCGTCCACGTCGCAGTCGGCAAGGCCCATCGTCGTGTCGGAATCGAAGATGATGCGTTTGGCGGCGCGCTGCCCAATGTCCATGATGCCTCCGTTTGCGAAAATCAGCTTGCAAGTTACAACTAATAGATATAATCTTATAGTAGACTATTCCGTATGGTTTGAGAAGAGCGATGCGCGCGGTTTCGCGCACGGCGGTTCGTCTGCCGAAGCGATGCTGGACAGCGTGCACGGAAGGGAGCATGCATGGCGGTCGAGAAAAAGTATGACAGAAGTGGAGCAGCAGCGAATCGGGCAGGGGATATGCGGGAGCTGAAACCGCTTTCGCGGCGCAGGTTCGTTGCGGTGGCGTCGACGGCAGCGGCGACGCTTGTGTTCGGGTCGGCGCTTGCGGGATGCTCGGGCGGATCGGACGGCTCGGGCTCGGGCGATGCGGCGCAGGATGTCGAGTACGCCGACTGGAACGCCGTCCTCGAAGCGGCGAAGGGTCAGACGGTATCATGGTACGGCTGGGGCGGCTCGGAGCCGCGCAACACTTGGATCGCAACCGTGCTCGCACCGGCGCTCAAAGAGAAGTACGACGTCACCTTGAACCTCGTCGGCATGGACATCAACGACATCCTCACGAAGCTCTCGGGCGAGATGCAGGCCGGCGTCGAGGCAGGCAGCATCGATTTCATTTGGATCAACGGCGAGAACTTCTACTCGACGAAGGAGAACGGCTATCTGTGGGGCCCGTTCACGCAGTACCTTCCCAACTTCAACGACTACATCGACGCGGATAGCCCTGAAGTCCTCTACGACTTCGGTTCGCCGGTCGAGGGCTACGAAGCACCGTACGGTAAGGCGCAGATGCAGATGTGGGTGGATTCGGCGGTGGTTTCGGAGACGCCGAAGAACCCCGATGAGTTCCTTGCGTTTTGCCGGGAGCATGAAGGCCGGGTGACGTACCCCGAGCCGGGCGACTTTGCGGGAACGGCCTTCATCTCGTGTCTTATCGCGGGCGTGATCGGAAAAGACGAGTTCGAGAAGCTCTCGTCGATGGAGAATCCTACCGCCGAGTCGGTCAAGGCCATCATCGATCCGGGCCTTGCGTACCTGCGCTCGCTCAACCCGTATCTCTGGAAGGCCGGTGCGACGTTTCCGGCCGACGCCGCCACGGTCGACACGATGTACGCCGACGGCGAGCTCGTGATGAACATGGGCTACGGCGCTCCCGAGGCGCTCGTGAAAAACGGGACCCTGCCCGATACCACGCGCTCGTTCATCTTCGAAACCGGTACGGTGGGCAACTCGAACTTCATGGCCATCGCCAAGAACGCGACAAACAAAGCGGCCGCGCTCGTAGCCATCAACGAGATCATCTCCCCTGAAATGCAGCTTTCCCAGTACGAGGAACTCACGAACATCAGCGTGCTCGACATGGACAAGCTTCCCGAGGCCGACCGCGCAGCGTTCGAAGACGTTCCACTCGGCGTGACGCAGCTGCCGATCGAAGAGCTTTTGGATCATCGTATCGTCGAGGCAGCAGGTCCGGTGATTTCCCTCATCGAGCAGTTGTGGCTCGAAGAGGTTATCGGCGCGTGACATTGCCGCTATACTGGTAGCGAACCCAACACGCCTATGCGCGCTGTCGTCCTTTGGGCTTCGGCGCTTCGCATACGGCGGCTCGAAGGGCGCATACGAACCCGCGGCAGCATGCTGCGGGCTCGTCATTTCATCGGTGGACGAACAGAAAGGACGACGGGATGTCGGTGTGCGGACGTAAGATCAAAAGCGCTCTGGCCCCCTATGCGCTCATCGCCCCCACCGTGGTGCTCGTGCTCGTGTTTTTGTACGGCGTGGTGAACGGCGTGCTGCAGGGCTTCGGCATCATGCCGTTTCTCGGCAAGACCGAATTCACCGCGCAGTACTACCTCGAGGCGCTCGGCCGTCCCGATTTCACGGCGTCGCTCGGTTTCAGCTTGTATGTTTCGGCGGTCTCCTCGGCGCTTGCGGTCGTGGGCGGCATCGCGCTCTCGGCCGCGCTCGTGCGGCTCTCGTCTTCTCGGGCGCTACAGGTGCTCGGTGTCAGCATCCCGCTTATGACCGCGCACACGCTCGTGGTGCTGTTCGTGGTTTCGCTGTTTGCGGGCACCGGACTTGTTCCGCGCGTGCTCTACGCGCTCGGACTCATCGAGGGCATCGGCGGTTTCCCCTCGGTTGTGGGCGATCCGAGCGGGTGGGGCATCGTGCTCGTCTACCTTTGGAAGGAGATCCCGTTCGTAGCGTTTTGCACGATCACCATCATGGCGAACGTGTCCGACCGCTTCGGCGAGGCGGCACGCACGCTCGGGGCGTCGGCGATCAGAAGCTTCTTCACCATCACGCTCCCTCTGTGCAAAGGGGCGCTTGCAAAGGCGTTCCTCATCGTGTTCGCTTTCTCGTTCGGTGCGTACGAAGTGCCGTTTCTGCTGGGTCCGACGCTGCCGAAAGCCATTCCCGTGCTCGCGTACCTGGAATTCCAGAATCCCGATATCTTGAACCGATCCTACGCGATGGCCATCAACGGCATCATGGTGCTCGTGTGCACGGTTCTCGCCATCGCGTACTTTGTCGTGCTGCAGCGTGAAAGGAAGCGCTGAGATGGACGAGGGGCGCAAGGAGGAAAACGTACGGAAGCACGCGGGGCGGCACTCGGCTGAGGGCGGCGCGAACGTGCGGCATGTGCGCGCGAACGGAGCGTCTGCGCGGCAGGCGTCTTCGCCAGGCTCCGAAGCCAAGGCGAACGTGCGGCATGCGGGCTCGCGCCGATCCAGCCGACGGGTGGCAGCCCTGTTCGTTGCGCTGCATCTTGCATGTGTACTCGTTCCGCTCGCTGTCGTCGTGGTGTGGGCGTTCACGAGTGCATGGCCGTGGCCCGAGCTTCTGCCCCAAACGTTTTCCGATCGCGGTATCGTCGAGCTGTTCGTGACCTCGAGCGATCTCGGAAGCGTGCTGCTTGTGAGCATCGGGATATCGCTCGCGGTGGCCGCGCTCTCCACGGTGTTCGCCGCTATGGCCGCCCGAGCGCTCGCATTTCACCGCTTTTTCGGCAAGGAGTTGTTCCGATTTTCGACGGTGCTTCCGTTTCTCATTCCTGCAACCGTGTTCGCTATGGGTGTGCAGGTTATTTTCATCCGTGCAGGGCTCGCGAACACGGTTTGGGGCGTCATCGTCGCGCATACCATCGTCGCCTTGCCCTACGCGATCACCATCATGAGCGAGGTGACCGTTGCCGCGGGGCGCAGGTTCGAACAGCAGGCGCGCGTTTCGGGAGCGGGGCCGGTGCGGGCGCTTATCGAGGTGCAGGTTCCCCTGCTTTTACCGGGGCTCCTTTCGGCTGCGTCGCTTGCCTACATCACCTCGTTTTCCCAGTATTTCCTCACGCTTTTGATCGGGGGCGGCACGGTGAAGACGTTCGCGCTCGTGATGTTTCCCTATCTTGCAAGCGGCGATCGGACGATCGCAAGCGCATACGGCGTCGTGTTCATGCTCGTCACGCTTGGCGTGTTTTTCCTGTTCGAGTTTTTGCTGAAGCGGTTTGCGCCCGCTCGAAACGAATATTTCACCGACTGATGGGTGCGAGGATAAGGAGCTGCCTGATTTCATGAGGCTCACGGTTTCGAACATAACGATTGACTTAGGGGGAAAGAGCGCAAAGCGCGTGCTCGACGACGTGTCGTTCACGGCGCAGGAAGGCGAGTTCCTTTCGCTGCTCGGCGAATCGGGGGCGGGAAAATCGACGCTGCTCAAGATCATCGCGGGCATCCTCGTTCAGGATAGGGGATCGGTCGCGTTCGGCGATGCGTCCGTCGACGAGGTGCCCGCCCACAAGCGCAACGTCGGCTATGTATTCCAGGACATGCGGCTGTTCCCGAACATGAACGTCGAGGAGAATGTTGCGTTTCCCTGCAAGATGCGGGGCATGAAGAAGGCCGAACGGCTTGCCCGTGCTCGCGAACTGCTTGCCCACGTGCAGCTCGAGGGGTTCGGCGCGCGCGACGTATCGAGCCTTTCAGGCGGCCAGCAGCAGCGGGTGGCGCTTGCCCGCGCGCTTGCCGGTACGCCGAAGGTGCTTTTGCTGGACGAGCCGTTTTCGGGGCTTGACGAGCACTTGCGCGACGATATGCGATCGCTCGTGCTCAAGCTTCATCGCGAGTTCGGCACCACGACGATCATGGTGACCCACGATGCGATCGAGGCTATCGAAATGTCGGAGCGCATCGTGTACATGAGCGCTGGGCGCGTGATGCAGCGGGGCGCGCCTGACGAGCTGTTCGAACGGCCGGCCACAAGCGAGATCGCCGCATGCTTCGGCGATTGCTCGACGCTTGCGGGCGAGGTGCGCCATGCCGTGTTTGTCGCCGATACGCTGCGCCTGCCCGCACCTGGGGTGGCAGACGGTCCCGCCACTGCGGTGATCAGGCAATCGGCGGTGCGCCTCGATCCGTGCGCCGAGGCGGTGCATCGGGTGAGGTGTTGCGTGTACAGGGGAGAGATCAACCTCGTGCGCATCGATCTTGCAGGTCAGACGCTGACTGTGCCCGTCTGCGAGCTGGTTTCAGCCGGTGCGAAGGTGGGTGTGGCATGCGCAGACGAGGGCGTGTTCGTGTATGGTGGGGAAGATGCGGGAGCGACTAGCGTCGAAGACCGAACGGGTGCGTGCGACGTCGAATCCCAGCCGGTCGAGCGCGGGGCTGAAGCGGACATGCGCGCCGGCGCCGAAGCCCGTTTGGGCCGCACGAGCAGAGCGGAGGCGAGCGATGTCGTTTGAGGAAGAAGGGCTTTCGCCTCGCAACGTCGAGGCGTATCTGGCCGAAAACACCGCCGTGCGCGAGGCGCTTCGTCTTCCCGCGAGGGTCTCCGTGGAAGCGCACCTGCTTGCTCGCGGCGAGTACAACGCGAACTTCACCTTCGTGCATCCCGAAACAGGGCGCAGGCTCCTGTTCCGTGTGAACCTGGGTTCGCAGATGCACCTCGACGATCAGATCGGCTACGAGGCGCACGCGCTTGAGCTGCTTGCGCCGAGCGGCAGAACGCCGAAGGTGCTCTACGTCGATTCGTCGAAGGCGTATTTCGGCAAAGGCGTGCTTGTGGAGGAGTGGTTGCCCGGCCGCCCGCTCGACTACGCAACCGATATGAACTTGGCTGCCGCGCTTTTGGCCGACATCCACGCCGTTGCACTTCCGTCCGACCATGCCCTCGTCGTTCCCGATGATGCGCTCGGCGCGATCGTAGACGAATGCGAGGCGATGTTCGCCGTCTACGAGCGCTGGTCTGAGGCGCACGAGGCAACCGTCGCGCGTGTCGCGCGCTTGGCTCGGATGGCGCGCGAAACGGCGAGCAGGCCGCACGCTCCTCGGGTGCGTCATATCGTGAGCACCGAGCTCAATTCGCGGAACTTTCTCATCAACGAGGGCGATACGAGCTACCTGGTGGATTGGGAGAAACCGGTTGCCGGGGAGGCGGAGCAGGATATCGCCCATTTCCTCGTGCCCACGACGACGTTCTGGAAGACCGATACGGTGCTCGATGCGGGCGCTATCGACCGTTTCGTCGAAGCGTACGTGCGCGCCGTTGCCGGGCGGTTTTCGACCGACGGCATCCGTGAGCGTACCGCCGATTATCTTTCGGTAACCTGTTTGCGCGGGCTCACGTGGTGTGCGATGGCGTACGCCCAGCACATGAGCGGAGAGCGGTCGGTGGCCGACGACTACACGCTTGGAAAGATTGAAGCGTATCTTGACGATAGGTTTCTCGCGTTCATCGAACGAGAGTACTTCGGCGTTTCGTAAAAGCGATGCCGAACAGGGCAGCAGCGGCGCGCACGGATGTGCGTAGTGCAACGCGAGGCACCGTGCCATGCCGCAAAGGCGCTTGGGTGCAGGCCCGCAATAGCAGTGGATGCCGATGTGCCGAAGCGGTGTCCTGTCTTTCCCGCGCGGCGGCTTGCTTTATACTGATGTGAGGACTTTCGGGTTCCCGTACACGAGATAAGGAGTTTGTCCATGCTGTTTTCCGATATCGCGATACTCGACGAGAACTTCGAGGTGCAGACGGGGTGTTGGGTGGGCACGGTCGAGGGCCGCATCGCCTATATCGGCACCGAGGCGCCAACACCTGAGGAGGCCGCCCGGTTCGGCGAGGTGTACGATGGCGATGAGAAGCTGCTCGTGCCGGGCATGTTCAACGCCCACTCCCACGCTCCGATGACGCTTCTGCGCGGTTATGCCGAGAATCTTCCCTTGCAGACGTGGCTCAACGACCGGGTGTTTCCCTTCGAGGCGAAGATTACCGACGAGGACGCGTATTGGGCCACTGTGCTTGCATGCGCTGAAATGCTGCGCTACGGAACGGTGAGCTTTTCCGACATGTACTACCATTCCCGCGAACGCGTCCGCGCCGTTACCGAGTGCGGTATGAAGATGAACGCGTGCGAAGGTTTGCTCGCGTTCGAAGACAAGCCCTATGCCGAGTACCCGATCAGCGCGCTCAACGAAGAGCTCATCGCCGAATTCCACGGCAGCGCCGAAGGCCGTATCCTCATCGATTACAACATCCATGCCGAATACACCTCGACGCCTGCGGTGTGCGCCGACATTGCAGCGCTCGCGAAAGCGAAGAGTCTGAACATCCACGTGCACGTATCGGAAACGAAATCCGAGCATGAGGAATGCAAGGGGCGCCATGGCGGCCTGACTCCGGTGCGCTACTTCGACAGCCTCGGCGTGTTCGATGTACCTGTGACCGCCGCGCACTGCGTATGGGTGGACGACGGCGATATCGACATCCTTGCCGAGCGCGGCGCGTTCGTGGCAAGCAACCCGGTTTCGAACATGAAGCTCGGAAGCGGATTCGCCCCAATCGCCCGCATGCTCGAGCGGGGCGTGAGTGTGGCGCTTGGAACCGACGGCGTGGCTTCAAACAACAACCTCGACATGTACCAGGACCTTTTCGTGCTTGCGCTCGCCCAGAAGGGCGCGAACCTCGATCCCACCGCCGTGTCGCCTGCGGGCGCCCTGCGCGCCGCCACGCGCACAGGCGCGCTTTCGCAAGGACGTGCTGATTGCGGGCATATCGCCCTCGGAGCGAAAGCCGATCTCGCCGTGCTCGACGCGAGCGGGCCGTCGTGGTGCCCGGCGACCGATCTCTTGAACAACCTCGTATACGCAGGCCACGGATCGGATGTGTGCCTGACGATGGTCGATGGCGAGGTGCTCTACCGCGACGGCGTATGGGAGACGATCGACGTCGAGCGCGCGAAGGCGGAGGTCGAAGTACGCACCCGCCGCATCATCGCATCTGTGTAGGCCGAGGCGGAGCCAGCCCCGAGCCCGACTACGCGATCGCCGGTTTACGCTCCTGCACCCGCCTTCGTCACCGCTTCTTCGAAGTACGGGTACATGTCGGGTGCGCTTCCGGCGAAAATGCTCGACACGACACCGTCCTTGTCGATGACGACCGTGTAGGGGATGCCGCTTGCGGGATAGAGCGCCTCGATCGCACGGTCCTCGTCAAGGCCCCATACGAAGTCGTAGCCGTATTCCTCGATGCCCTCCTTTGCGTCGGCGGGGGTGTCGCCACGGTTGATGGCAAGCACCTGCACGTCGTCGTAGTTCTGCGCGATGTCGTTCAAATCCGGCATCTCGCGCACGCAGTAGCCGCACCATGTGGCCCAGAAATTAAGCACGACCACCTTGCCTCGGTAATCGGAAAGCTTGGCCGTGCTGCCGTCTACCAGGGCGAACTCGAAATCGGGGGCTTCGACGCCTTCCTTGACCTCGGCTGATTTCGGGTTTGCCGAATCGCTCGCGCCTGACTCGGCCGAATCGCTCGCGTCCGAGCCCGCAGACGGTGCTGCGGTCGACGTGCAGCCGAACAGGACAAGTGTCGAAAGAATGAGTGCGGCGATGAAGCCGACCATCCGCTGGGTGCTTGGGCGGTGCAGGCGTGTCATGGTTTCTCCTTAAGGTTCGGGCGAGTCGGCGGCGCTTTGTGCGGGCGCATCGGCCGAGCGCTTCTCGGACGAGCTGGCAGACCCCTGTGCAGTCGCATTCATCTGCCGCTGGGCCGCATCGGTGCGCGGGAGGCCGTCTAACTGTAAGTTTTTGGATAGCATATCACGGAGCGAAAAGCGAATGGCACCCGTTTGGCAAGATGTTGCGCAGGCTCCACATTGAATGCATTCGCGGTCGCTCACGGTGCGAATATCGACCTTGCATACGGAAAGGCATGCGCCGCAGTTGGTGCATGCGTGCTCGTCGACGCGGTAGCGCAGCAGCGCGAACCGATTGAAGAACGAGTACAGCGCCCCGAGCGGGCAGAGGAAGCGGCAAAACGGGCGGTATACGAACAGGCATACGACCACTAAGGCTACGAGTACGCCCACCTTCCACGTGAACAGGCCTCCGAGCATGAAACGAAGCCCCTCGTTCGCTGCGACGAGAGGGATACCCGCTTCGAGCGTTCCCGCCGGGCAGAGCCATGCGCAAAACGCGGGCGTCCCGATGCCAGTTGCGGTCAAAAGCACGATCGGCGCGATGATGACGAGCCCTGCGAGCACGACGTACTTTCCCCCCGAGAGCGCCCGGCTCCACGCACCCTTTTTGATTTTGGGAAGCGGAACCTTATCGAGCAGGTCTTGGATGAGCCCGAACGGACAGAGCCAACCGCAGACAGTCCGGCCCAGAAGCGCTCCGAACGCGAGGATGGTGCCGACGATGTAGAACGGCAGCTTCTGTTCGCTTGCGACGAGCGCCGCCTGCAGCGATCCGATGGGGCAGGCTCCGATGGCACCGGGGCACGAGTAGCAGTTGAGGCCAGGCACGCACAAGCCTTTGGCATCGCCCTGGTAGATGGTGCCCGTTGCGAAGCCTTCGAAGTTGAGGTTGTACAACAGCGCTGCGAGCAGTTGGACGATGTGGCGCTTGAAGCGGGCGATTGCACCCATGGCTTATCCGATTCCAATGCACTCGTAGCAGATGAGCGCCGCTTTACGCAGCGTATCCGCAAACCCGCCCTGCATCGCGCCGATCGCAATGAACGCGACGCCGACTGCGAGCACGACAAGCCACCACGGTATGCGTTTCGCGAGATTCTTCATGGCGCAATTGTATACGACGGGGCTTCGTGCGGCGAGTGTTCGGTGCTGTTCGCCGCCGAATCGTCATGTACGCTCTTACTTGCCGAACAGCCTCTTCGCCCCGCTTGCCATGAGGTAGACACCTCCGCCGATGGCGAGCAAACCCGGTCCCGGAAGGATGAGCATGGGAATGCCCGCGAGCGTGCATACGCCTCCCGCAGCGATGCGGGCAGCGCCCCCGAGGCGGCTTTTCGGCTGATCGCTCGTATTAGTGGAGCCGATGACGCGCGCATCGACCGGTATGGCGGGCCCAGAACCGCTTGCGGGCTGCCCGGATTGGGCTCCGGGGTGCCACGAGGTGCCGTCGAACGTGTAGTAGTTCTCGGTTTTAGGGGCTGTGCCGTGGGGCGCGGGGGAGGCGCTTCGATGTTGATCGGGTGAGGCTGAGCTGCTCTTTGCAGCCGCGTCCGTGTGGCCCGCCGATGGTTGCGGCGCTTGCGAAGAAGCGCGCTCGTTCGATTGATTAACGGGGGTTACGTCAATGATGCCGTCGTTGCGTTCCATGGGGAGCCTCGTTTCCGATCCGGTTTCCATCGATTATACGGAACGGGCCAGTCGAGAACCAATCTCCCATCTGCGATGTCATCTTGCGGTAAAGAAAAGATCATAAACATGACGAGACTACTGACGGGACCGCAGCGTGCGAAGGCGTCGGTACCCTTGTAGGCTTCGCCCCGTAACCTAATGAGATTTCCGCTTCTTCTACGGGAGCTATCGGTCTTTTCTGTTCCCGAGGACCGAAAATCTGGCACAAATTTGGAGGTTTGACAATTATGGAATATCATATATTTATATTTGGAAGTATCGAAATTCAGCGACCAGGCATTTTGCTCGCCTCCAATCGAAATTTTAATATATAACTCATTATATAATTGTCAAACCTCCAAATTTGTGCCAGAATCCGCGAACCCCGGAACATAAAAGCTTCTTGAGAGCGTCTGCTTCCGAAGCGTCCCCGCCTCCGAAGCGCCCCTTGTTTCCGAAGGGCGCTTGCCCGAACCCTCGTTCGGCTGCATACCCGGGGTGCCTTCCCGTGGGCGCGTGCCGCCTGCATTCATTCGGTTGTGCTTGTCATGGCTTGTCACGGGTCTTATTTCTCGCTTGTTGCGAGCGTCATTTGGGTTACACTAGATGCCGTACTGGTTTTGTACTTCCAGGTTGCTTTGTTTGTGTAAGGCTCGACAGTGGTTCGCGCCTTGGGAATAAACAAAAGGCGTGGGCCACGCAACAGGAAAGTTGGTGGTCATTATGGCAGCTCCTGCTACCGAACACGTGCGCAACATTGTGCTCGTGGGGCAAGACGGCGCTGGCAAGACTTCTCTTGCAGAAGCGATGCTGCACGTCTCTGGAAAAACGCCCCGTATGGGCACAACCCACGACGGCAAGTCCTACCTCGATTACGACGACGAGGAAATCAAGCGCAAGTTCACGATCGGGACCTCGATCGCACCTATCCCGTACAAAGACTTCAAGATCAACGTGCTCGACACGTCGGGTCATCCCGATTTTATCGGTGATACGCTCGCTACGATGCAAGCTGCCGAAATGGCTCTGTTCGTCGTCGACGCCGTTGCGGGTCCGCAGGTTATGACCACCAAGCTGTGGAACGAAGCCGAGGATATGCGCCTGTCCCGCGCCGTGTTCATCAATCATATCGACCGTGAGCACGCGAATTTCGATTCTGCCATGGCAACGCTCCATGCGCGCTTCGGTTCGCGGTTGGGAGCGGTTACTATTCCCATGGGCGTCGATGCCGACTTCAAGGGCGTCATCGACGTGATCCGCATGAAGGCCCGCTATTTTGAGGGTGAAAGCGAGCATGTGGACGATATCCCGGCCGAGTTCGCCGATACCGCCATCGTTGCGCGCGACAAACTCTGCGATCTGGTGGCCGAGGCCGACGACGAGCTCATGATGAAATATCTCGACGGCGAAGAGCAGCTCACCCAGGCCGAACTCGAGGATCTGCTTGACAAGGCCATCGCCCAAGAGCTCTTCATCCCCGTGTTCGTGGGTTCGACCATCATCAAGCAGGGTGTGCAGGGCCTCATGGAGGATATCGCCACGTACTTCCCGTCGCCGCGCGCACACGGGCGTTTCCGTTTGGCCAACGGGGAAGAGACGTTCATCGATGAAGAGGGCGAGCCTGCCTGCTTTGTGTTCAAGACGCTGTCGGACCCGTATGTGGGCCGCATGAGTTTCGTGAAAGTTATCTCGGGTGTGCTCGAACCGGGCATGGAGCTCATCAACTCGCGCACGGGCAAGAAAGACCGCCTCGGCCACCTCTACGTCATGATGGGCAAAGAATCCAACGACGTGAAGAGCGCGAAGGCGGGCGACATCATCGTCGTGCCGAAGCTCACCGACGCGAAAACCGGCGACACGCTGTCCAAGTCGGGCGATCTCGCCATTGATCCTCTGCCCATGCCCACGCCCCAGTACCCTGTGGCCATCGAAGCGGCGAACAAGAAGGACGAAGACAAGCTGGGAAGCGCGCTCGCCCGCGTTGCCGAAAACGATCCGACCATCCGCATCACCCGCAGCGAGGAAACGCATCAGACTGTGCTTACCGCCATGGGCGACACGCAGGTCGATACCATCCTTGCACGCATGAAAGAGCAAAACGGCGTCGATGCGGTGCTCGTGCCGGTGCGCGTTCCCTATCGCGAGACCATCCGCAAGACCGCCGAAGCCCAGGGCCGCCACAAGAAGCAGACGGGCGGTGCCGGGCAGTTCGGCGATTGCTGGCTGCGCCTCGAGCCCAACCCGGGCGGCGGCTACGAGTTTCTGGATGAGATCGTGGGCGGCAAGATCCCGCGCAGCTACATTCCGGCAGTCGATAAGGGCGTGCAGGATGCGATGACTGAAGGCTTCTTGGCGGGATACCCGATGGTCGATATCAAATGCGCGGTATTCGACGGCTCCTACCATGCGGTCGACTCCAACGAGATGGCGTTCAAAACGGCGGCGCGCATCGGCTTTCGGGCTGCGTGCGAGAAGGCCGATCCGGTACTGCTCGAGCCGATGGCCAACATGGACATCGTCGTAGGCGAGGAGTACGCGGGTGCGGTCATGGGCGATATATCGACGCGACGCGGCCGCATAGTCGGCACCGATTCCAACGATGCGGGCGAGACGGTCATCATGGTACGCGTGCCGTACGCCGAAGTGGTCACGTACACGAAAGACCTGCGCTCCATCTCGCGCGGCAGCGGCTCGTACTACATCGAGATCGAAGGGTATGAAGAGGCTCCGCACGACGTGCAGAAGAAGCTCGTCGAAGCGTACCAGGCGGCGAGGGCAGCCGGCAACTAAGAGGTTCACTAGGCTTTTCGTATGCAAGGCTCCTGCGACGTGCGGTTCGATTGCCGCGAGGCGCAGGAGCCTTTTTGCGTTTAGCCGTATGGCTGTCTTCTGGGAGCCCTTTGTGAAAGCCCGTGAAGGACTTTGGTGGTACCGCAGTCGCACCGAGAACGACACATGCATGCTGGGTTCTCTCATCGAGGTATCCAAGAGAACATAGGCGAAAGCGGTTGCTTGCCCGCAAATGTAAAAATGCGGGTCCCGTGTGTGCCTTCACGGAACCCGCTGTGTTTCAGACCTCGACAATTATAAGACATAATCTAGTAGTTGGCAAGAGCCTTGCGGTGCTATGGTCGAAAACCTTGCAGCCGGGGCGGTGCCAGGGCGGTGCAGGTGCGTGTGCGCTATCGCGCTTGCAGCTAGAGAGGTGCAAGCGCGAGGGTGCGCTTTCGCTTTCTATTCGTAGTGTTCGGCAGCACGTGCGAGCTGGTCGATGATGTCGATGCTCTGCGGACACATGTCTTCGCATGCGCCGCACGCGATGCACTCCGATGCGCGGCCGCCTGCTGCCTGCCATGAGTACAAACCCTTCACGAACTCCCGATCCTCCACCATAAGCTCGAGGTTCACAAGACCGAGGATCTCGGGGATCTTCACGTTCTGCGGACACTCCTTCACGCAGTAGCGGCAGTTCGTGCACGGCACGGTAGGTACGCTCTTGAGCGCTGCGATGGCCTCATCGAGCGCTTTTTGCTCTTCGGCGGTGAAGGGCTTGTCGGCCTTGAAGCTCGCCGCGTTCTCCTTCGCCTGCTCAAGCGTCGACATGCCGGCAAGCACGGTCACGACGTTTTGCAGATGCCAACAGAAGCGGTACGCCCACGAGGCGAGTCCCGCGTCGGGTGCGGCATCGTGCAGCACCCGTGCTGCACGCTCGGGTAAGTCGGCCAAGCGGCCGCCGCGAACCGGCTCCATAATGATGACGGGCACGCCGTGGCGCTCGGCAACCTCCATGCACCGCTTCGCCTCGACAACCGGATCGTCCCAGTCGAGGTAGTTCACCTGCAGCTGCACGAACTCCATCTCGGGATGCGCGGTTAACAGCTCGTCGAGCGCGTCGGCTCCGTCGTGCATGGAAAAGCCCACGTGTTTGATAAGGCCTTCGCGCTTCTTCTCCTGGGCGAACTCCCACATGCCGTATTCGTCGAACTTCGCCGTGCGGGTGCCTCCGACGTTGTGCAGGAGGTAGAAGTCGACGTAGTCGAGGCCGAGGCGCTCAAGCGAGATGGCGAGGTTTCCCTTCGCCTCCTCTTCGCTTTCGGCTGCCCAAGCCAGGCATTTGGTGGCGACGGTGTAGGCGTCGCGCGGGTAGCGCTCGACGAGTGCTTGCTTGAGGGCGGTTTCCGATGCACCCTGGTGGTAGACGAAAGCGGTGTCGAAGTACGTGCCGCCCGCCTCGATGAACGTATCGACCATCTGCTTGAACTGCTCGATGTCGATGCTCGTCTGGTCTTCGGGGTCGGTAAGCGGCAGGCGCATGCAGCCGAAACCGAACTTCGGCGTGGATTCGAACTCTTCTCTCATGGAGCTCCTCTCGTTTAGGTTCGCCATCATGGTAGACCTTGGAGCAAACTCCAAGTCAAGAGAAACTTCGGGAAAACTTTGCCGGCAGCGCAGGTCCCGCCGTATCCGATGCGATCGGGGCCTGCGCTTGGCTGCCGCGCGTAGGGCTTAGATTCCGGCACGAAAAACGCCTTCGACAGCAGATTTTTTCGACTTGTGCACGCCTTATGGCTTCGCCGTGCGGCTTTGGAGCGATATCCGTTCTCATCATCAGGCAAAACCCAATGACGTAACCACGCAAGCGGCGTTTTGTTGCCGCGAGGTGTGCTTAACGGGGCCTCGAACGTGCACAAGTCGAAAAAATCCGTTACCGAGACGGCTTTTTTCCGACGAGCCCGCCCTGCCTCGTTGGAATTGAGGCTAGGTGCATGCTCGCTTTCGGGGCGCAGCGTTCGCGTCGTTCGGCAGGAGCCGAATCTCCGCCCATAGCGCCTAAACTAACGGTGCATCTCAGAGGGCGATTTTCATGCCGTCGAGGGCGACCTTTACGCGTCCGTCGTACTGTCCGACGTACGCTTCGAGCTCGCAAAGCGTGATCGGCTCGTCGTAGTGCATGGCAAGATGGGTGAGGTAGATCGTGCCCGCGCCGAGCTCTAATCCCTCCTCGATCGCCTCTTGAACGCTGTGGTGCGCATCGGGGCTCCAGTTGCGCTTCCAAAACGTCGCATCGAGGGCAAGTACGTCGACGCCGCGCACGCGCTCGGCGGTCTCATCGGGAAGCCTGCCCGTATCCGAAGCGTAGAACAGGCTTGTGCGCGGCGTTTCGATGAGATAGCCGAACGTGCCGGGGGCGTGCGTTACGGGAAGCGCCGTGTAGCGGGCACCGTCGAACTCGAAGCTCTCGAAGGGTGCAAGCTCGTGCATGCCGAGGCAATATGTCATGTAACCGAATTCGCGCTCGACGCCCTCGAACGTGGCGGCGCTCGCGAAGGTGGGAAGCTCGGCCTTCGTGACAAGCTGCACCATGTATTCGAGTTCGCCGAGGCCGCCGAGGTGGTCGAAATGACCGTGCGTGTACAAAAGCCTGTCGATTGTCCGTACGCCCTCCCTGATGAGCTGATGGCGAATATCGGGCGGCGTATCGATTACGAGGCATTCGGCCCCCTCGATCATGACGCCGCAGTCGCCGCGCCGGGCGCGCGGATCGTTGCGCGCTTCGACGCATGCAGGACATTCGCAGAAGAACGCGGGCACCCCGCATCCTGCGCCCGTACCGAGGAAGGTGAAGGTGTGCATCGAGCGTTTGCCGGGTGCGGTTTCTGGCTCGCGGGGCGCATCGTTTGGCACGGGGGGCGCATCGTCTAGCTCGCGGGGCGCATCGCCTGACATGGGGGGCGCACCTTCGGGCTCGGTGCGCGCCGCAGCGCGCTTTCGGGGGACAGTGCCGCTCGGCGCGTCTGTTTCGTTTCGCTGTTCGCTCACGGTTCGCTCTCTTTCCTTACAGTCGGTATGCACTAGTATAAAGGTTGTCGTGCGGCCTGTAGGCGGACGGTTTATGCCAGTCGCAGGATGATTCGTGCAAATGTTTCCCAATTGTCATGTACTACTATATAATGGATGCCGTCCAATAGAAGTATTGGTCGCATAATGGATAATGGCGAATGTGTCAGGAGGATACCGAAGGCGAGACCGCTTTGCGAGTCCGATCGACGGGGGACGGCCGGCAATCCGGCCGAGGGACCGAGCATACGGCGTGCGCGCCCATCGCAGGTTGTGCAGGCGAGCGGTCGGTCTCATCCGTCAGCGGCGGAGTCGAAAAACGGGGGATTCCGATTTAGTACCGATAGGCTTACCTCGCACACAAGATTAAATCTTTCGGTGTGATGTGCGCGCATCGGGGCTCCCGTAGACTTGCTTGCGATCCGTTTCAAGGTTGCTCTTTCCACATTGCACGGAAGTCCCGATGTGAGAATTGCATTCATTGTGAGAGAAGACGAGTAGAGGGGAAGGTAGATGACAGAAATCGATATCCATGCCGATGGCGTCGAGATGGTAAAGTCGCTCTGCTATTTCTGCCATGCGAACTGCGGCGTCCTTGCCTACGTCAAGGATGGCGATGTGATCAAGATCGAAGGCGATCCTGATTACTCGAACCACGGCGGTCTGTGCTGCCGCGGTACGAGCGCGCTGTTGCATGTCAACCACCCCGCCCGCATCAACCATGCGCTCAAGCGCGTGGGCGAGAAGGGCGAGGGCAAGTGGGAGCAGATTCCATACGATCAGGCGATCCAGGAAGTTGCCGAGAAGCTCAACCAGATCAAAGCCGAGAGCGGGGCGGAGGCAGTGGCTTCAGCCGGCGGTACCACGCGTACCGATGACTGGGCGCGCCGTCGTTTCCTCAACCAGTTCGGCACGCCGAACGGCTTCCATAACGCGCTTCTGTGCTGGATCCCGACGTTCATGGCTGAGACCTGCGTTGCGGGCTGGTCGCCGTTCGAGACCGATCTGGCCGGAGCCAAGTGCCTCATCCTCTGGGGCATGAACCCGGGTGCTTCAACGCTCGGCGGCATGGACGGCTATACCGATCTTCAGAAAGCCGGCCTCAAGATCATCGTCGTCGATCCGCGCTATTCCGAGACGGCTTCCAAGGCGGACCTTTGGGTTCCCTTGCGTCCCGGCACCGATGCGGCGCTCGCGCTCGCCATGCTTCACACCATCATCTACGAAGGTCTGTACGACTACCAGTTCGTGAACGACTGGTGCGACGGGTTCGACGAGCTGCGTGAGCACGTGAAGGAGTACACGCCCGAGTGGGCGGCGCCCATCACGTGGCTCAAGCCCGAGCAGATCCGCGAAGTCGCTCGCATGTATGCTATGAACCGTCCCGGCTGCATCCAATGGGGCTGCACGTGGGATCAGATCGGCCGCGCTTCCACCACGGGCAGCCACGCCATCGCGCTCATTCGTGCGGTCTGCGGCAACCTCGACGTTCCCGGCGGCGACGGCATGCCCGGTCCCTCGCTCGGCTTCTTGACCGACGAAGAGATGGAGGCGAACGAGTGCTTACCCGAGGAGCAGAAGTCCAAGCAGATCGGCTCCAACAAGTTCAAGCTCACCTCGTGGCCCGGCTATCAGCTCATTTCGGATAATGCCAAGCGCACGTGGGGCAAGTCGCTTCCGACCGAATGGTTCTGCGAAGCCCACGGCCCGAGCGTGTTCAAGGCTATCATCACGGGCGATCCGTACAAGGTGCGTGCACTCATCGTGAACGCCACGAACCCGGTCAACTCCTACGGCGATGCCAAGATGACGCTCGAAGCCCTGAAGCAGTGCGAGTTCTTGGTCACCGTCGATTACTGGATGACGCCCGCAGCGCTGTTCTCGGATTACGTGTTCCCAGCAGCAGGCGCCCTCGAGCGTCCCACCATCGTCACCCACTACGGCGCTACCGATTCGTTCATGGGCGGCAGGCGCGCTATCCAGCCTAAGTACGACCGCCATACCGACATGACGTTCTGGCGCAAGCTCGGCCTTGCATGCGGCCAGGATCCGGCCATGTGGCCGTGGGAGACCGAGGAAGAAGCGTACATGCACATCCTCGAGCCGCTCGCGTTGCCCGGCGTCGAGAAGTACAACGACTTCGTTGACTTCTACCGCATGTACTATCCGCCGCTACATCAGAACAAGTTCATCACGAACGGCGGCTTCTGGACGCCTTCGGGCAAGGTCGAGTGCAACTCTTCCATCCTGCGCCAGCTCGGTTACTCGGGTATGCCCACCTACATCGGTTGCATCGAGAACGAGATCGATACGCCTGAGATCGCCGAAGAGTACCCGGTCGTGCTCACCACCGGCGGCGGCTTCATGCCGTACCACCATTCCGAGCACTTCCAGATGGAGGGCATCCGCTTCCTCTATCCCGATCCGTACTTCTCGCTCAATCCCGAGCTCGCCGAAAAGCTCAACATCGCCTACGGCGACTGGTGCTGGATCGAAACCCGTCGCGGACGCATCAAGATGCGCGCGAACGTTGAGCCCGAAGTGGCTCCCAACGTGGTGTTCGCGCCGCGCGGCTGGTGGTTCCCCGAGCGTGACGGCTCCGCCAACCTGGACAACCCGTTCGGCTGCCTCGAGTCCAACGTCAACGTGCTCACCTCGGTCGACGATTGGGATTGCGATCCCATGGGCGGCTCGTGGGCGAACCGCGGCCTCATGTGCAAGGTGTACAAGTGCGGTGAGTTCGACAAAGAGTACAAAGCCGCCGACACCCAGTTCTCCATTCCAGGTTCGTCGAAGGAGCCGGGCGTCACGGTTATGCCGAGCGATCAGCACCTTGCCCGCGAGCCCATTCCGTTTGAGGTGCCCGCACCGCCCGAGGACGTTCCCGAGGGTTACGAATGGGTCTGGCAGAGCGGAAACCTGTACACGAAAGATACGCACTTCCGCCTCGACGAGTCGGGCTGGCTCATCAACCCGAAGACGAAGGGCTACCACGACGCTTACACCGGATGGCGCTACGATGCCGCAAACGAGTGTCTGGTCGACGATGAGACCGGCAAGATGTACACGATGGACCGCGAAGAGATCCCCTTCGTTGCGGGTATCCGCTGCTACCCGGGTGCCGAAGCGGCGCCCTACGAGGTGCCCGAGCAGCTTGCATGGGATCCTGCGCGAGGCCATGCCGTGCTCGGCGAGTTCGTCTACATCTACGATCCCAACTCAGGGTGGCTCATCGATCCGGAAACCGGCGCGTTCCACGATGCTTACTACGGTTGGCTCTACGATGCCGAACGTGCGTGCCTCGTCGACGAGGCGAGCGGCAGATGCTTCGACATGAGCTATAACGAGCTCGTTGCCGAGCAGCCCGCCGAGGAAAGCGAGCCGAGCGATCAGGCCGCAGCCGAAGGTGCCCAAGCGGCCGAGGAAGGAGAATAGATATGACACGGTACGTGATGGTCATCGACAAGCGTCGCTGCATCGGCTGCCAGTCGTGCACGGTTGCCTGTCGTACATGGAACGACCTTCCGTTGGATATCGTATACAACCCGGTTGTCACCGAGGGAACCCAGGGAACCTGGCCCAACGTCCACCGCGACTGGACGCCGCTTCTGTGCATGCACTGCGCGAACCCCGAGTGCGTTCCCTGCTGCCCCACGGGTGCGAGCCAGCAAGACGAGGACGGCACCGTCTGGATCGATTCGAAGAAATGCATGGCGTGTAAGGTGTGCGTGAACGCGTGCCCCTACGGCATGCGCGACGCCTCGCATCTTGAGCCGCGTCTGCACCGATTCGTGCGCAAGTGCACGTTCTGCCGCGATCGCCGCCAGATGGATCCGAGCGCGAAACCCTACTGCGTGGACACCTGCCATCAGAAGGCCCGTATCTTCGGCGATCTCGACGATCCCGAGAGCGAGGTTTCCAAGCTCATCGGTTCGGTGAAGACCGAGCGTCTGTTCACCGAACTGGGAACCGACCCGCAGATATACTATATTCCCGAGTTGGGAGGTAAGGCGTAATGAAACATCATTATTGGGAGATGCCCATCGTCATCTATCTGTTCTTGGGTGGCCTTGGCGGCGGCATCATGTTCCTTTCCGCCATCTTCGACTTCTTCATCACCCCGGGTGCGGGCGTCCTGTTCGCGTGGCCGATGTTCCTGGCGCTCGCAGCCCTTGCCGTCGGATGCTTCTTTCTGGTGTTCGAGCTGGGGCAGCCGCTTGTGTTCTGGCGCGTATGGACCACGGCGACCGCCATTATCAAGTGGGGTGCAACGCTGCTCGTAATCGCCATGGTGTTCGGCGCGCTTTGGTGGGCGTCGTATCTGCCTTGGGAATGGATCAGCGGGCTTGCCGGCGTTTTGGCTGGCGGGCGCGGCGTGTTCCTCGCTCTTGCGGGCCTCGCGGGCTTCGGCATCATGGTGTACACGGGCGTCATGCTCTCCACGCTGAAGGCGCATGCGTTTTGGGCGACCCCAGCGCTTCCGGTGCTGTTCACTATATCGGCCATCTCCACGGCGTGCGCAGCCATCGCGCTCAGCCTCGGTGGCTGGCCGGTCGAGTTCAGCCTTGAAGCCGTTGTCGTCACCGAGATCATCCACGAGATCGTGCACGTTATCGACATCGTGCTCGTGTGCGCCGAGATCGTGGTGCTGCTCATCATGGTGCTCTCGTTCTTGGGTGCTGGCAACCAGACGGCAAAAGCCGTCGCCACGCGCTGGGTCAAGGGCAAGACCGCTCCCTTGTTCTGGATCGGCATGATTGGCTTCGGCTTGGTCATCCCGCTCATCCTCTACATCGGCGGCGGCCATTCTGCGGCATCAACGATCGTGGCGCCGGTGCTCGTGCTGCTCGGCGGCTTGCTTCTTCGCTATCTGTGCGTGTACTCCGACGAGCGCGCCGAGATCCCCGGCGAGAACCGCTACTACAACCGCATCGCCAAGGGCGACGAAACGTTCGTATCGAAGTGGCGGGGCAAGGAGAATCTGTACTAATATGTTCTCGTAAGATCCTTACGGCCGTCGCAGCTTCTAGGTGCGACGGCCGATTGAGAACGGCATAGAGCAACGACGAAGGCGCCGGATGGTTTCGGTGCCTTCTGGCGAATAGGAGTCAGGCGTGGGTCGGGTTGTGTATGAAGATGCGTTGACGAATAGCGCAATCGCGCTCGATGGGTATGCCTACGAACTGCTCGGGCGGGCAGACCGTAAGCATGGCCATGGCGCGCGCTCCGTTTTCTTCCCGGGTTGTTCGGTGATCAACTTCGCGCAACCGCTTATGAGCAAGGTGTACGAAATGCTGACCGATCTGGGCGAAGTGGACGGCATCTCGCTTCTGTGCTGCGGCAAGCTGCTTTCGTTCGAACCCGATGCCGATGTGCTCTGCCCGGCTTTCCGCTCGGAATTTTCGCGCTCGGTTGCCGAGGCGGGGGTGCGCCGCATCGTTACGGCATGCCCGAACTGTACGGCTGAAGTGCGCCGTATGCTCAGCTTCGATCCGGCTGTGTCCGATGTCGAGGTGATCGTGCTGCCCGAGGTGCTCGCGGCACACGGAATCGCGCTTGAGCCCGAGCGCGTGCGTACGTTCTTCGAGCGCAACGGCATCGCGTACGCGGGCGATGCGCCGACGCTCGCCGTACACGATTCCTGCCCCGACCGCACGATCGGCGAATTTGCCCGCGGCGTGCGCAGCCTCATCGCAGGCGACTTGCTTGTCGAGATGGAGCACAACCGCGCATCGTCTTTGTGCTGCGGCTCGCTCGCAAAGGCGGCGGGCAAGCCGGATGCGGCAACGCGTCAGGCGAAGCGGCGGGGCGAAGAGGGCAAGTCGGCGGGAGCCGACGGCCTCGTAACCGTGTGCATGAGCTGCTCGTCGCAGCTTTCGAGCTTTCAGGATACCCTGCCGGTGATGCACTATCTCGAACTTCTGTGCGACGAGCGCATCGACTGGGACGGGTTACCGCCGTACCTTCAGATGAGGTTCTTGTTCGAGGCGCGGTCGGGCAGGCGGGACTACGACGGACTTTCGGGCGGTGCGTGCTGCGGCGCGTCTGCTGTGCCGGATGCCGATTGCGCGCAGACATCTCCGGGCGCGAACAGTGCGCCGACCGACGAGGGGAGCGCCGATGAGCGTGCGTGAGCTGAAACCCACGAACTGCCACTTTTGCGGATATTTGTGCGCGTTTACCGCAACGGTTGAAGACGGGCGCGTGGTCGACCTTGAGCCCGATACGTCACGCTATCCTTACGACGAGAAGATCGTCCGCGGTTGCCGGCGCTGGCGCATGAACCTTGAGGTGCTCGACGATCCCGACCGTATCAACTACCCGCTGCGCCGCATCGGCGAGCGCGGTTCGAACCAGTGGGAGCGCATAAGCTGGGACGAAGCGCTCGACGACATCGCGGCGCGCCTGCGTGCTCTTGCAGAAAAGCACGGTCCTGCGACGCTTGCCAGCGCCATCGGAGGTCCCCATGCGTCGTTCTGGCCGCTCCATCGGTTCATGAGCCTGTTCGGATCTCCCAACAACATGGGCATCGGTCAGATATGCTGGAACCCGCGCATTTGGATGGATGCGCTCACGTTCGGATGGACCGTGGAGGCGGATATCGACCCCACGCGCACCGAGGCGGTGTTTATCTGGGGGACGAATCCGGCGCAATCCGACAACTCCGCGTTCTGGCGCTCGCTTATCGCCCTTTCGAAAAGCGAGGTGCCGCTTGTGGTGATCGACCCGAGGCGCACGCAGGTTGCCGCCCGCGCCGATCTGTGGCTGCCCGTGAAACCCGGTACCGACTGCACGCTCGCGCTCGGACTGATCCACGTCATCGTCGAAGAGAACCTCATCGACCGTACCTTTGTCGAGCGCTGGTGTCACGGCTTTGACGAACTGGTCGAACACGTGCGGGCCTACACCCCCGAAGCGGTTGCTGCGGTATGCGGGCTCGAGGCTGCCGATATCGTGCGCGCAGCGCGGATATTCGGCCGTGCACGCGCGGCGGCGCTCGTGTCGGGCCGCGGCGTCGATCAGATCGGCCCTGACGTAGCCCCGACGCATCGCGCCATCTGCTGTCTGCGCGCCATCACAGGCAACGTCGACAAGCCCGGCGCCTGCGTACTCGCCGAGATGAGCGATTTCACGCCCGAGGTCGATCTCGAACTCTCCGCCCGCATGACCGACGCGCAGAAGGCGTCGTGCCTCAATACGCCCTATACCCCGTTGCAGTGCTACGAGGGATACGAGAAAGTGCGCGCGTTGACCGAGCGGCTCGGGCGCAGGCTTCCGGTTCGCTATCTGACATCCGCCCATCCCGATCTCGTGCTCAAAGCCATGCTCGAATCCGATCCGTATCCGGTGCGGGCGCTCATCGTTGAAGCTACGAACCCGCTTGTGACCTACGCCGACACCAACCGCGTGTTCGAGGCGCTCACCTCGCTCGACCTGCTTGTGGTGCTCGAATACTACTTGACCCCCACGGCGAGCATCGCCGATTACGTGCTGCCCGCCGCAGGCGCCATCGAGCGTCCGACGTTTCAGGCTCACGGCGGTGTGGCGAACATCGCCTACGGCGGACCTGCCGCGGTCGCACCTTACTACGAGCGCAAGGTCGATTACGACGTGTTCCGCGAACTGGGCCTTCGCCTCGGGCAAGGTGAGGATTGGCCCGACGAGACGCTCGAGGGGGCCTACGCCCGCACGCTTGCCGATGCCGCTATGAGTTGGGATGAGTACTGCCAGACGGGTCTGTACTGGCGCCCGCCCGCTTTCGAAAAGCACGAGGCGGCAGGTGCGGACGGCGAGCCTGTGGGATTCGCGACGACCACAGGTAAAATCGAGCTTGCCTGCGAGATCTTAGGCGAGCACGGTGGCGATCGGTTGCCGACACCTTCGTCGCGCGCGGCGATCGGCGATGCGGCGAGCGGTGCGGCGCAGACTGTAGCTGTACCGGGCGGTGCGATTCCGGACGAGGTCGCGGCGAGCGGCAAAGCGCTTTCGGACGTTGGAGTACGCGGCCAGGCGGGCGAGTGCCTCATGCTCATAACCGGAGCGCGCAAGCAGCCCTACAACGCCTCGATGTTCCTTTCCAACCCGGATTTCCGTGCGAGCTATCCTCATCCCTTGGCTGAGGTGAGCCCGCAAACGGCCGAGCGGCTCGGGCTTTCCGACGGCGATCCGGTCGTGCTTTCGAACGGCAAGGGCGCGGCGAGCTTTATACTGAAAACCGCGCCCATGCGCGACGACATCGTGAGCGCCGATTACGGATGGTGGTTTCCCGAGCGCGTGCCGGGAGCTCCCGGGTTCGGCGGGATGTTCGAGTCGAACATCAATCTGCTGACCGACTGCTCGGTTGCAGACGGCGAAGCGATGATCGGAACCTGGGCGTACAACGCGATTCAGTGCACGATTCAAAAGGCGGATGATCGGGCGACGTAGGCGAAGGCCAAAGGCGCGGTCGGCTGCCGGGTACGGCGGCGGAAAGCCGATTGCCTCGGTAAAAGCCGTACGAGGCACATCGGCGAAAGCGCCGAACAGAACAACGAAAAAGGCCGAGAGCGCAGCGCTGCTCGGTACGACACGATAGACGAGGAGATATCGAATGGCGGAAAAGAAACACGCCCTGCTCTTGTTCAGCAAGCCCCCGGTTCCCGGGATGGTGAAGACGCGTCTTGTGGCGAGCGGTCCGTTCTCCGACGAACAGGCTGCCGAGTTCTTCAAGCGGAGCCTGTTCGACGTATCGGAGCTGTGCATGCAGGTGCTGCTTGAGCTTCAGGCGGAAAACGATGCGCTTGTGGAAAGCGACCCCAAAGCGACCAAGATCACCTACGACTTCTTCGTATCGACTACGCCGGCCGAAAACGTCGAGGTCATGAAGGCAACCTACGACGAAATAGGCCCGTGGCCCATGGAGATCCACTACATCACCGACAAGGGTGCCACGTTCGACGACCATTTCGACGATGCGTTCGCCCAGATTTTCGCGCTCGGTTACGAGAGCATCGTTTCGGTCGGCGGCGATATTCCCACCATGCCGCGCTCGCATGTATCGCAAGCGTTCGGCTGGCTCGATTACTATCAGGCGCTCGGTACTCCCGGTTTCGTACAGGCGCCGTGTCAGGAATGCGGAACCTCGCTCGTCGGCTTCAGCTACAACACGCCGATCGACCATCAAGGCGTGTACTACAACACGGGCGGCCGTCCCGCTCTTGACGGGTACGTAGAGAAGCTGCAGGACAAGAACATCCCCTCGGCGTTCTTGTCGCCGGTGTCCGATGTCGACGAGATGACGGATCTGGCCCATACGGTATCGTGCATCCGCGCGATTGCCGAAGCGGCCAAGGCGCAGCCTGGCATCTACGTGCCGCAGCGTGTGCTCGACTGGGTCGACTTCATCGGCTTGCGCATCACTACGCCTCCCAACGACAATCACGATCCCCGTCAGTACATCGACGAATAGGAATCCCATGAGCACATCTGTTGCGAAAACCCCGCTCCACAAGACGATCGCGCTTTGCCCGACGTGCCTGAAAGAGCTTCCCGCCGAAGTGTACGCCGACGGTGAAGGCGTGGTGTGGATGGAGCGCACCTGCTCAGAGCACGGGCCGCTCGCCACGCGCATGTGGCCCGACGCCGACCATTACCTTTGGTTGAGGAACCATGCGTTTCCTAAGACCAAGCCAGAAAACACGATACCGGCCGGGGCCGCGTGCCCTTACGGGTGCGGCACCTGCTCGCGCCATGAGCGCCGAGGTACCCTGCTTGAGATCGAGGTCACCCGCAACTGCAACCTGCACTGCCCGGTATGCTTTATGAGCGCCGAGACCGGCGAGGGCGATCCAACGCTTGCGGAGATCGACGCCATGTACGAGGTGATCGCGAACGCCGTGGGAACAGACGGCGCCGTGCAGATCACGGGCGGCGAGCCGACGTGTCGCAAAGACTTGCCCGAAATCATCCGCATGGGCAGGGACAAAGGCTTCTGGGGTATCGAGGTCAATACGAACGGCCTCGTGATCGCGGCGCGTGACGGGTATCTGGAAGAGCTCGTATTCGCGGGGCTCACGGGCGTGTACCTTTCGTTCGACGGCCTGACAGGCGATGTGTACGAAGCAACGTGCGGGCGCGATATCCTCGATATCAAGATGAAGGTGATCGAACGGTGTCGCGAGGTTGGCATCCAGGTGGTGCTGTCGGTGGCCGTGGTCGCGGGATCCAATGACAAGCAGCTCGGCGATCTGCTGCGTTTCTGCCTGGATAACGCCGATGTGGTGGCGGGTCTAGCGCTGCAGCCTGCGTTTACCTCGGGACGTTTCGATGCGACGCGGGCCATGCCCATGTCGGCGGGCGACGTGGCGTTCGGGCTCGCCGAGCAGTCGGACGGTCTGCTCGATCCCTACGACATCTGGCCGCTCGGCTGCTCGAACCCGCTGTGCGACACCGGCGTCTTTCTGCTAAAGAGCGATCAGGCCGAACACCCGAGCGGGTTCGTGCCGGCTACGAAGCTTCTGACCGATGAGGAATATCGAGCGGGATACAGTCCGGACAGCCCGCAAGGCTCGGTGTTTCTGGACATACTCGCGGCGCGCGGTCACGACGTATCGAGCGGGCTTTCGATCGTCATCATGAACTATATGGATGCCACGTCGATGGACGTGCAGCGGCTGCGCGAATGCTCTATGATGGTGACGGTGCCCGATGGGCGCGCCATCCCGTTCTGTTCGTATCATTTGACGGACGATTCGGGGAGAAGGGTGTATCCTCCTTGGGGGAAAGAAGAGCTGCGGTAAACCTGCGGCGGCGGGCACGCAGGCGGCGTCTGGTCGCTCAGACGATCCCTGGGTCGCGCGAATCAACCCTGTGGGCTGGTTGCGATCCTGCACTCGTTTTGTGGGCACCGTCCTGCGCGATCACCTGACTTCCTGGCTTTTTGAGTGATAGAAAGGGCTTTTTAATGGAAAACGGCAAAGCGGCAGAAGTCGCTTATACGGTGCATATCGATAGGGGGGCCTGCACGTCCTGCGGGCTCTGCGAGGCGTTCTGCCCGGTCAATGTATTCGTGATGGATGACTGCCCTCAAGCAGTTCGAGCCGAGGATTGCTGGGGATGCGAGACATGCGCGGGGCAGTGCCCGGAACATGCGATCCGCATCGAGGCGTCGGCTGCGGCGGCATCGGTGTTCGCCGATCGCGAGAAGGCGGCTCCGCTCGATCCCAAGACCAAGGCGCTCTACGCCGAGTGGTCGCGCGTTTTGACCGAGGTGCTGGGGCTTCGGTGGCATCCGGTGGCGATATCGCTCGTCAAGGCGGGCGATCCGGTTCCCGATGTGCCGATTCCCGAAGAGAGGCTGCGGTACTGCCAGTCGCTTATGGCAGCTCGGCGGGGGCGCTCGCTCATGATGCCGGCGAACCGCCACGCATGCCCTGACGGAACGTCGATCCTGGGTCTTACGGAGATGCCGGAGAAGCTTGCGTCGGGCGAGCTGTACATCCTGTTCCATAAGCTCGATTCGGTGGAGGCTGCCAAGCGGATGGTGCTTGAGCGCCCGTGCCTGGAGCCGCGTACCGTAGACGCGACGGTGGTCACGCCGCTTTCCGATGCGGCGTGCGAAGCCGAGGTCGTCGCCATCGTGGCTCAGCCTGAACAGATCATGTGGCTTTCGATGGCCACTTCGTACTACACGGGCCATCGCCATGACTTCCATGCAAGCGGATACAACGCCCAGTGCGTCGAGACCACGCTTTTGCCGATGACCTCGGGCGAGATCAACATCTCGTTCGGATGCTACGGGTGCCGCGCAAGCTCCGATGTGGGCGACGATTGCATGATGATGGGCATTCCCGTCTCGCTCATGCCGCAGGTCGTCAAAGGGCTTACCGAGCTCGGCAAGAAGGCCATCCCGCAGTCGCGCGACAAAATATACCTGCCCCCGTTTTAGGATTGCGTCATGAGCGAACTGTTCACCATCAGACATGCCGAGCCGGGCGATTGCGCAACGCTTACCGCTTATTCGTCGCTTGAGGGCATGGGGCCGATCGAGCCGGGCGATACCGTGCGCGTTGCCGTGAGCGATGACGGCGATATCGTCGGCTTCATCCGCCTTGTGTTCGATAGCGCAGGCGTGTGCCACATCAATCCCGTTGTCGTGTACTCGACGTGGCGCGGATTCGGTGTGGGACGTGCGCTTGTCGAAGGCGCCCTCGGAGAGTTCGGGGAGCTTCGGCTCGTATCGCGGGGAACGAGCCGTGCGTTTTACGAAGCGCTCGGATTCGAGGCGATCCCGTGGGATGACATCCATCCCCCCATCGTCGAGGAATGCGACGAGTGCGAACTCTTCGACGAATGCAGCCCGCTTCCGATGAGGAAGAAAGCGCCCTGTATCTGACGGCCAGACTCCGAATCGCCGCATCGGTTGGCAGATTGCGGTTTCGAAACGCGCCGTGCGCCTACCCGAAGAACGTCTGGTTGAGCCACGGGCCGTATTCGCCGGTCCACATAGAGCCGAGCTGGTCGAATATGAGCGGCCAGTCGATGGGTTCGCCAAACAGAAGCTCGAGGTAGTGGCGGTTGCCGATGCCGTATTCGGGCGAAACGCCCAAACACGCTTGGGCAACGGTGTAGGTACAGGTGGGGCATGCGGTAACGAGCGTTTCGGCGCCGGTCGCCCGGGCTTCTTCGATCACGCGCCACACGCGGCGGTTCGTGATGTCCTCGTCGTAGGAGGCCACGGCTCCGCCTGCTCCGCAGCAAAGCGTACCGCGTCCGTGATGCTCGAGCTCGACGCGCGTCGCATCGGGCAGATAGCGTTTCGCGAGCGCGCGGATAGCCTTACCGTGGCGGTTGTCTGCGCGGTCGTGGCAGGAATCGAAAAACGTGAGGCTGGTCTCGCCAAGCGGTGAAAACCCGCTCGGTTTACCTGCAGCTTCGCGCCGCCGCGCCTCAATGTAGAGCACTTCGGGCAGCGGGACGATCTCGATGCCGCTGCCTTCGAGGTATTCAGAAAACTCGTCGCCGCAGCCGGGGCACACCGTGATCATACGGGTGATGCCCGCCTCGTGCATCTGGTCGATGACGCGCTGGCGAAGCGCTGCCGCTCGGTCGAACAGCCCGGCGCTCATAAGGGGGCTTCCGCAGCACTCGTCGGAAAGCGCCCAGGAAATGCCGGCGTCAGTGAGCCATTGGCCCGCTGCGCGTACAAGATGAGGCGTGTAGCTGACGAGCGAGCAGCCGGGGAAGAACAGCGTGTCGACGGTGCCGGGTCCCGCTTCGGCCGCTTGCGGCAAGGAGGTGAACTCGGGATAGCCGATGCCGTAAACGGCACGGTACGCACTGAAGATATGCCACTCGTTATCGACCATGACAAGGCGCGAATCGTCGGGGGGCATGTAGTTCGCCCTCATGAACAGCTCGCGCCAATCGCGCATCCGGTCGGCTGCGAGCACATGGGTTTGGCAGGTGGCCGTGCAATAGCCGCAGAAGCAGCAGCGCCGAAGCGCAATGAACAGCTCGGGGCGCTCCTGCACGAGCTCGATGACCGCTGCCGGCTGGTCGTCGAAGGGCACGGCGGTGATTTCGCGGTAGCTTTCTTCGACAAGGCCTACATCGAGACCGGGTTGGTCCAGCACCTCGCACCTGATCGTGCAGCGCTTGCAGTGCGAACAGGTGAGACGCTTGTTCGCCCATTCGGCCAAAGCGGTGAGGATAGGCGAATCGAGCTCTGCTACGGAAGCGAGTTCCTCGTCGTTGAGTTTTTGCGGCTTCATCTTCGAAAACTCCCATCTCTCAGGGTTTCAGTGTAGCGCAGGTGCCCGCGTTCGGAGCAGAAAACGGGTAGGCGAGCAGAAGCATCGATGCATGGCTGCGCAGGGGTGCGGGCGATCGATTGCGGTAAGGGGATCTGCTTTGGCAGACCGTATCCGCCCAATCGGTTGGTCGTCCGGCAAGGGTGTGCCCGCAGCGTGCACGCGACACCCGAACGGCTGCTATACGGCAGCGCGAAAGCTATCCTGCGCACCTTGGCGTTTCTGGAAGATCGATCCCTAAGGCGCTTGCGGCATCGGCCCTGAGCTCTTCGAGCGTGAGTTCGTAGCAGGCGAGCGCATCGATCCAGCGCCGCAGGCATCCGCGGCCCTTGTCGGTCAGCGAGAACATGCGCTTTGCAGAGCCTTCTTCGGGCGTATCCCATTTCGAGGTGACGAGTTCGTTTTCCTCCATGCGCTTGAGGGCGCGGTATATGCCCGTCGCATCGGGCTTCTTCCCGCCGAACATGGGCGACTGCGCAGCGAGCTGCACGATGATGTAGCCATGCAAGGGCTCGTCGGATTGCGCGAGCAGCGTAAGGATGGTGGGCTGGGAAAGGCGGTTGAGCGATTTGCCGAGCTCCGCGCACTCTTTCAGATCATCGTCCGACTTTGGGTTGCAGCTATGCCACATAGGTTTTCCTTCCGGTTGAATTCGATAAGATTATCATCCCATAAATAGTTGCAAACTGCCAGTATTTTCAGCGGAATAATATGAGGAAGGCCGCTTGCAGCGGCCTTCCGAACATACGGAGCGTGCGGTTTGCGTACGGTTTGCGCGCCCTATATCCCCATGACCCCCACGATGAAGGGCATCCAGGCGGCCATGATCAGCACGAGCGCGACCGCGGGCACGAGGCCGGTCTTGAACATGTCGCCGAAGGTGTAGTAGCCCTCGCCGTAGGTGAGCATGACGGTGGGGTTCACCGGCATGAGGTAGTTGCCGGCGACGACCACGGCGAGCGCGATCGTGGGCACGGCCGGGCTCACGCCGAAGCCGGCGCACAGCGTGATCATGATCGGCAGGAAGATGCCGAGGATGGCCACGCCGATGGGGCACACGGTGTGGAGCAGGTAGATGAGCGCGAGCATGAGCGCGAAGGCCGCGAAGAAGCCGAGGTCCATGACGCCGGAGCCGGCGATGGCGCCCGCGAGGAAGGCCGCGCCGCCCGTGGCCTCGACGACCCCGCCCATCGACATGATGGTGCCGCACATGAGCACGATGCCCCAGGGCACGGAGGTCTGGAACTCCTTCCAGGAAAGCAGGTTCATGCCGGGCAGGAACATGACCGTGAGCCCGATGAGGGCGACGACGGTGGCGTTGAGGACCGGCACCCAGTTGCCGAGGATCCACAGGGCCAGGAGGCCGAGGATGACGACGAGCGCCTTGACCTCGTGGGGCTCGACCTTCTTGGCGCCGGCGGCCTGGTCGCGGATGCCCTGCAGCGCCGAGTCGGCGATGGGCTCGGGCTTGATGAGCTGCGTGATGAAGAACCACGTGATCGGCGTCATGACGATCACGACCGGCAGCGCGACGACCACCCAGTCCAGAAACGAGATCGAGGTGCCCGTGGCCTGCTGCAGGATGTTCATGGCCACGACGTTGAACGACGAGCCCGCGGGCGTCGCCATGCCGCCCGTGACCGCCGCGATCGGGATGCCGATCATGAGGCAGCGCCCGAGGTTGGACTGCAGGGGCTTGGCGCCCGTGGCGTTGAGGATCGTGAGCGCGAAGCCGAGGAACAGCACCGTGCAGGGCACGTCGGACATGACCGTGGACACGAGGGTCGTGGCGACCATGAAGCCGAGCACGAGCATGCGCGAGTTCGCGCCGGTCCGCTTGACGATCATGTTGATGAGGCGCACGCCCCAGTTGGTCTTGAGCATGATGACGGGCAGCGAGAACACCGCGATGATGAAGAAGAGCGCGGGGCTCGCGAAGCCCTTGATGGCGTCGCCGAGGCTCGGCACGATGCCGAGGACCGGGCACATGACCACGACGAAGAGCGCCGTCACGCCGAGCGGCATGGCGGACGTGACCCACAAAGACACGAGCGCGAGCATGAGACCTAAGGTCTTCACGCCCTCGGCGGGCAGCTGCTCGGAGCCCGGGATGAGCATCGAGGCGACGATGCAGAGCGCCGCGAGCCCGATGCCGACGAGGCGCTTGGACAGCGGGACGTTGGTGTTTTCCATTACCTTGTACCTCCTTGAAACGAAATCCGTGTGCCTGCGCGCTTCAGAAGCATGAACGTGCGAGGCACCTCTTTGGAGTTTGAAGACTTTGCACGCGGATCACGTAAATCGGGAAGTTCGTGTGCCGTTCGGATCGTTGCGTACCGCATCGGCCATGCGCCCGGTGGTTCCGTGATCGATGAAAACCGCTTGCCAAATCTTCGTTCTCAAACGTAAGCCTTACCCCCAGTAACGACTCCGCCGATGGTTGACGCCCTCTATCGTCGATGATTGCGCAGGGACGACGCTTGAGAGAGCATGGGCGGCGATGGTCGAAGAGCGAATCCGCGTGATGTCCGCCGATGGGTTCCCGGTGTACGGACCGATCGTGCGTGCGTCACACGGAAGCTCAACCCGTCTGACCGTGTACCCCCTTTCGCTTGAAGATCCGTAAGGATCGCAGACGAGGCTTCCGACTCGAATCGCGCTCACGCTGCTTGCCCCGCATTATAGATACCTGCATTGAAGGGTAGCAAATACGTATGTTGCAAGCCTCGATGCGGGGCCGTGTCTGCCTCCGATACGCGAATCGGTGCCCCTGTATACGAAAAGCAAATAAAGCAAGGTGGGATTGACCGACGCTTCTGCAGGCGCAGGATGCACGTTCGCGATGCGGCCGCGGCGTCGCGCGTAAAGCCGTTCTTGCGGTTGCACGCGGCCGCCGAAAGCGCTTCGCGTGAGCACTGTGGGCTTCTTCGGCTAGCGCCCCTCATCGATCGGGGCGCTCGTCTCGTCGTCGACGATGGTCATGAGCCGTTGCTGGGAATTGATTCCGAGCTTGCGGTAAATGTGGTAGATGTGCGATTTGACCGTAGCGCTGCTGACGACGAGCTGCTGGCTGATGTATTCGGCATTGCGGCCTTTGGCCAGAAGGTAGAACACCTCGGTCTCGCGCGGCGTCAGTTTGTATTTCTCCACAACGCGGTCGCACCGCTGCCTGAAGTTGTTCGCCCGTGCGGTTTCGGCATGCTGATCGTCAGGCAGCAGAGCTTTGTCGATTGCCGGTGCGACAGATGAGGTCAGAAGCTCGTTCAGACGCTTTTTTGTGCTGGACTCGTTACCGCCGTAAATGGAGAACACGACGATGACCAGTACGGCGAACAGCACCATGATCAGCTCGAACAGCCTGCCCGACGGGGCGAGTGCAAAGGTGAGCGCAAAGGCGAAGACGGCCCCGACGAGAAAGCCCACCCAGTTCGGCGCCTGCTGGGCGGCGAAGCGAACGGGGTGGAGCTGGAATTCGGCGTTATCCACGCTTGTCGAGCACCAAGTGACGATCGACGAATGAGCGAGTGCGATGTTGACAAGGCACCCGCAGACGATCTTGCCCGTTTCGTCGAAGAAGGGGAAGAGCAGAAGCCCCGCCACGATGATGGGCAGGGAGATACGCTGGACGATGCCGGTATCGATTTCCACTTTCGAGCCGAGATAAGCCCATACCACGGCAAGGAGCGCTCCAAAAAACCCGCTTGCCCCCACAATGATGGCGGGCACGAGCCCCATGGTGCAGATCAGGATCGACATGAACCCGTATACCGCGCCGTGGCACGCAACGGAGAACGTGGCAGGAACGGTAAGCGGGGCGCTTTTGTGGTATTCCTCGACCGGTAAAACGCGTTCGATGGGGGCGTGGGTCGAGAGGAATGCGGCGATACCTACCGAACCGACGATCAGCACCGCGATTTCGACGAGGCTGAGCCACACCGTTCCGCTCGAATTCGCGAAGATGTAGAGCGCGGTACCCCCAATCGCGCCGATGCTGATGGTCATGGCGGTGCGACGCGTGGGGATGAGGCTGAAGAAGATGCACCAGTACAGCATGACGCTTGCCTGCGCTATGCCGAACAGGCCCCACGCAACGACCGACACCCACAAGGGAATCCACTGCCCGGGCAGATTCGCCATCGTGTTAGCGACCGCGAACAGGGCGAGCAGCGATCCGAGCGTCAACAGGCGGTTGCGGTGCACAAACACCCAATCCTGCTTGACGACGAAGAACACGAGCGCTCCTGCGGTGGTGAATACCGATACGATGCGCAGAAACGTCGCCTCCTGGATGCCGCAGAAAGCGAGCAGGGGCAGCGCCGGGCCGAACACAGCCGACAGCTCCCATCCGATGAGGCAGGCGAATCCGATGCCCGCAAGAATGTAGGTATTCAAGAGGTTCCCGGGAGTCCTCGACTGTTCCGGAACGCTCGCGTCGTGTTCTTCGCCCATTACACGGCCTCTCAACATCTGAGTATGATACGGGATTTCCAAAAAAACCGAATTCAACATTAGCAGTTGTAGATTATCGGGGTCAATCGAAAAATACTGAGTTCCATGAGACAAGGGGACGGCCGAAGTCCGGCTGCAAGGTCTCGGTTGCGCGGCGAGTGCGCTCAGGCAACGCTTTTTCCCCGAGCAGACGAACACGCATATGCATAAGAGAAAGGATTTCAATCATGTGCTTCAGACCACCTACCGTAGAAGCAGGACCGGTGAAGTGCCCCCAATGCGGCGCCGAGGTCGACCCGACGCTTGATCAGTGCCCGAGCTGCGGCGCGAAGGCCGCTCCGATGCCCGGCATCCCCGGAGCACCCGGCGCACCCAAGGCTCCCGGAGCCCCCGGCGTTCCGAAGGCCCCTGGCGTGCCCGGCGCGCCGAAAGCCCCCGGTTCCCCGAAGCCTCCGACACCCGGGGCGTAAGCCCCCGGCATGAAGCCGCAGCGTCCAAGAGCGGCTGCGGCTTCAAGGGCGACATCGGGCAAGACGAGTCGCACACCATTCGAGAGGAGATTGGAAGATGGGAAAAGACGTTACCGGTAAACCTATAATCAAGGGCCTCGGCTTCGATAGCTTCGGCCTGGGAAGCAACGCCTGCACCGTCGACATCGACGAGGAGAACGACAAGATTCTCCGCATCAGGCCCTTCCATTTCGACGAGCACTACACGCCGGAAGATCTCAACGCTTGGAAGATCGAGGCGCGCGGCAAGACCTTCGAGCCGGGATTCAAGACGCTCATGTCTCCGCTGTCTTTGTGCTACAAGAAGCGCGTGTACTCCAAGAACCGCATCCCCTATCCGCTGAAGCGCGTCGACTGGGATCCGGAAGGCGAGCGCCATCCCGAGACCCGCGGCACGAGCGGCTATGTGCGCATCTCGTGGGATGAAGCCTCCGAGATCATCGCCAAGGAGATCAAGCGCATCCACGACGAGTACGGTCCGTACTCGATACTGTGCGAGGTCGACGGCCACGGTGAGACGAAGGTCGTGCATGCCGCGCACGGCTGCGTGACCAAGATGCTCGAGCAGTGCGGAGGCTTCACGCTGCAGTCCCGTCAGCCCGACAGCTGGGAGGGCTGGTACTGGGGGGCCAAGCACATCTGGGGCATGGACCCGCTCGGCCAGCAGAACCTGCAGAACAACGTGATCAAGGACATCTCCGAGAACGGCGATGCGGTGCTGTTCTGGGGCTGCGATCCTGAGACCACCCCGCTCGGTTGGGGCGGTTACATGGCGAGCCGCCTGTGCTTCTGGTTCACCGAACTCGGCGTGAAGCAGATCCACATCTCGCCCGACGTGAACTACACCAACGCCGTGCACGCCGATAAGTGGATCCCCGTGCTCCCCAACACCGATGCGGCGCTGCAGCTCGCGATCGCCTACACGTGGATCACCGAAGAAACGTACGACAAAGAGTACCTCGACACCCACGCCGTCGGCTTCGACCATTTCCGCTACTACGTGCTCGGCGGCGAAGACGGCGTGCCGAAGACCCCGAAGTGGGCCGAGAAGATCTGCGGCGTGCCCTCCTACACCATCAAGGCGTTCGCCCGCTACTGGGCCAAGCACGCCGTGTCGATCGCGCATTGCAACGGCGGCAGCTTCATCCGCTCCTGCTTCGCTCATGAGCCCGCCCGCCTCGAAGTGGCGCTTTTGGGCATGCAGGGAGTCGGCAAGCCGGGTGCGAACCAGTTCAAGTTCATGGAGTGGACGCTGTTCGGCATCCCGACACTCGATCCGCTGCCGCCTTCAACCTGCATCCCGTCCATCAGCGAAGCGTACCGCGGCTGGGTAACGGGTACGGTGGAGAGCTTCATCCCCAAAACCATGATCCCCGAAGCCATTACCGATCCGCCCGTGCAGTGGTACGGCCACGTATCGGCGGGCCTTCCGCGCGAAGACCAGTTCACCGGGCCCTTCACCTTCCCGATCGAAGGTCAGGAACGCTTGCATATGATCTGGTCGGACTCGCCGTGCTGGGAAACGTGCTGGAACGGCGGCAACGCCATGCAGGACGCGCTGCGCCACGAGTCGATCGAGTGCGTGGTCGTGCAGCATCCGTGGATGGAGAACGATTGCTACTTCGCCGACGTGATCCTACCCACGAACACGAAGTTCGAAACCGCCGACATCGGAACCGACAACGATTCGGGTCAGTGGAACGTCATCTTCTACGAGGATCGGGCGATCCAACCCGTCGGCGAGTCGAAGTCCGATAAGGAGGCCGTGGCCGAAGTGGCTCGCGCCCTCGAGAAGTTCGGCGGCATCTACGAGAACCTCTACGACCGCTACCTCGGCGGCAAGACCGACGAAGAGTGGATCGAGATCGGGTTCAAGACGAGCGGTGCACCCGAAGACATGAGCTTCGAGGAATTCAAGGAGAAGAAGTACTACCCGTTCCCGACGCGCGAGGATTGGAAGGACATCCCCGCAGGCCTGCGCGAGTTCTACGAGGATCCCGAGGGTCATCCTCTGCGCACGCCTACCGGCAAGCTCGAGTACTACTCGACGGGCCTTTCAGCGACGTTCCCCGACGACGAAGAGCGTCCCATGGTTCCGCACTGGATCGACGAGAGCCCGGCGCATCAGGAGCGCCAGTACCTGGAGCGCGGACGCGCCTATCCGTTCCTGCTCGTGTCGAACCATCCGCACTTCCGCGTGCACGCCCAGCATGACGACGTGACGTGGTTGCGTGAGATCGAGACCTGCAAGGTGGTCGGCCCCGACGGCTACAAGTACGAGCCTCTGTGGATCAACCCGATCGATGCGGGCAAGCTCGGCCTCAAGACCGGCGATGTTGCCAATATCTACAACGAGCGCGGCGGCGTGCTCGGCGGCGTCATCGTAACCGAGCGCATCATGCCCGGTGCAGTCTATCAGGATCACGGATCGCGCGTCGATTCGATCGTCATGGGCAAGGGCGGGCTCGACCGCGGTGGTGCAAACAACCTCATCGCGCCGATTCCCACCACATCGAAAAACACCGTCGGCGAGGTAACGAGCGGATTCCTCGTCAACGTCGAGAAGGTCGATGTCTTTGCGCTCGCCAAAGAGCACCCCGAAGCCTTCGGCCGCGCGTACGACGAGGGATGCGGCCTCGTGGCTGCAGCCCGCATCGTGGAAGGAGCGTAAACATGGGCAAGGTATTCGTATACGACCACGCGAAGTGCAACGGCTGCCGCAACTGCCAGATCGCCTGCAAGGACGAGCACGTCGACAACGACTGGGCGCCGTACGCCGCGCCCCAGCCCGACACCGGCCATTTCTGGTGCCGCATCGACGAGGAGGTGCGCGGCAGCGTGCCGAAGGTCAAGGTGTCCTACACCCTGCGCATGTGCAACCACTGCGCGAGCGCGCCCTGCATGGAGGCGGCGCCCGAAGCGGTGTGCCGCCGGGAAGACGGCCTCGTCATAATCGATCCCGAGAAGGCCAGGGGCATGCGCGGGCTCGTGGAGGCCTGCCCCTACGGGGCGATCTTCTACAACGAGGAGCTCGGCCTGCCGCAGAAGTGCACGGGGTGCGCGCACCTCGTGGACGCGGGCGAGCTGCCGCACTGCGTGGACGTCTGCCCCCACGGCGCGATCCGCTTCGGCGACGAGGGGGACTTCGCCGCCGAGATCGCGGCCGCCGAGTGCATCGACCCCGGCCGCGCATCCGACGGACCCCGCGTCTACTACCTCAACAAGCCCAGGCGCTTCGTGGCGGGGATCGCCGTGGACCTCGAGGCCGACGAGGTCGTCTCCGGCGCGAGGGTCACGCTCGAGGGCCTCTCGAGCGGCAGCGTCGCCTCCCTCGAGACCGACGAGTTCGGCGACTTCTGGTTCGACCAGGTGGCCGCCGAGCCCTACCGCGTGTACGTCGAGGCCGACGGCTACCTCACCCGCGCCGTCGAGGCCGACGCGACCGAAAGGGACGTGAACGTCGGGCCCGTCGAGCTGTTCGCGAACCAGATCGGGTGATTCGAGCGAGCTTGTACGCAAAACGGTTCGCGCAAGCTCGGAAGTTTGTAATGAGAAGGTCCCGCCCGGTCGCACCCGGCAGGGCGGGACCGCACGATACGTATGGAGTAAACGCATGAGCGAAAGGGTTTTACAAGAAGAAGCGGGCCTCGGCTCGGATGCGGAGGCGAGTGTATCCGCCGCATCTGCGAAGCCGAAGAAGCTGTTCTACGGGTACGTGCTGATCGTCGTGTTGGGTTTCATGTACTTCTGTTCTTCGGGGATCGTGCTGCCGACAGCGACGATTGTCAATCCGCTCATGCTCGAAGACCAGTCTCTCGGCATGAATGCGACGATCCTCGGTACGGGATTCTCGCTGTTCGTGCTCGTGCAGGGGATTTCGGCACCGCTCGTGGGTGCGCTCATCTCCCGTAAAGGAGCTCGGTTCAGCATGACTCTCGGTGCGGTCGTCATGCTTGCCGCGATGCTTACGCTGATCTTCTTCGTGTCATCGCCGATCGCGTACTTCATCGTGTTCGGTATCGTGACAAGCGCGGCAACCATGATGGTTGGCCAACTTGCCGTGCAGAGCACGATAGGCGATTGGTTCATCGCGCGGCGCGGCATGGCTATGACCGCGATGATGGTCATCGGCGCGAGCGCGTCGTTTGTCGGCCCGCCTGTCGTGAACGCCATCATCGGCGCAACGGGCGGTGGCTGGCGCAGCGGCTGGTATCTGCTCGTTGCCCTGAGCATCGTCCTCATCCCGGTTGCGTTGCTGTTCATCAAGAATAAGCCGGCTGACATCGGACAGTTTCCCGACGGAGCTGCCGATGCGGGTGCGCTTGCGGGGGAGAGCAAGAACTTCAAGGTATACAAGAATACAGCGCAGGTCGCATTCAAAGAGGTCGTGAAGTCGAAGTACTTCTGGCTGATCTCGCTTGCCGCAACGGGCGGGTTCGCCTCGTACACGCTCGCCACGTCGCAAGGTGTCATCCATTTTTCGTCGCTCGGATTCGATCATGGGCTCATTGTTGCCGGGGTGGCCATCATGGGGGGCATCAGCCTCTTGGGCAAGCTGCTTTTGGGCATGGTGTCGGATCGCATCGAACCTGTCAGACTCATCGTCGTATCGACCGTCATCCTGTTCGTTGGCATCCTCGCCGGCGCAGCTGCCCAAAACGACGCCATGGTCTATGCGTTCTTCCTTTGCGTCGGCTTCGGATTAGGGGGCGTGAACGCCGTGTTTCCCACGGCCATGGCCAATTATTTCGGAGCATCGTCGTTCTCGAAGAACCTCGGCACCGGCATCATGATCACCACCGTGGTCGCCTCGACGCTGCCCATCATGAGCGGTGCGATCTTCGACGCTACCGGCACCTGCTCACTTGCGTTCTACATCACCGCTGCCATCGTCGCAGTATGCGCCGTGTGCGGCTTGTTGGTGAAGATTCCCAAAAACTCTCAACGATAAGGGGAAAAGAGATAAGGGGGTATTCGACGGCTTTTTCTGATCGAAGTATTGTCTCATCGTTTCAAGGAGGTACAAGGTAATGGAAAACACCAACGTCCCGCTGTCCAAGCGCCTCGTCGGCATCGGGCTCGCGGCGCTCTGCATCGTCGCCTCGATGCTCATCCCGGGCTCCGAGCAGCTGCCCGCCGAGGGCGTGAAGACCTTAGGTCTCATGCTCGCGCTCGTGTCTTTGTGGGTCACGTCCGCCATGCCGCTCGGCGTGACGGCGCTCTTCGTCGTGGTCATGTGCCCGGTCCTCGGCATCGTGCCGAGCCTCGGCGACGCCATCAAGGGCTTCGCGAGCCCCGCGCTCTTCTTCATCATCGCGGTGTTCTCGCTGCCCGTCATCATGCTCAAGACCAACTGGGGCGTGCGCCTCATCAACATGATCGTCAAGCGGACCGGCGCGAACTCGCGCATGCTCGTGCTCGGCTTCATGGTCGCCACGACCCTCGTGTCCACGGTCATGTCCGACGTGCCCTGCACGGTGCTGTTCCTCGGCTTCGCGCTCACGATCCTCAACGCCACGGGCGCCAAGCCCCTGCAGTCCAACCTCGGGCGCTGCCTCATGATCGGCATCCCGATCGCGGCGGTCACGGGCGGCATGGCGACGCCCGCGGGCTCGTCGTTCAACGTCGTGGCCATGAACATCCTGCAGCAGGCCACGGGCACCTCGATCTCGTTTCTGGACTGGGTGGTCGTCGCGCTGCCGGTCGTGATCGTCATGACGCCGATCACGTGGTTCTTCATCACGCAGCTCATCAAGCCCGAGCCCATCGCCGACTCGGCGCTGCAGGGCATCCGCGACCAGGCCGCCGGCGCCAAGAAGGTCGAGCCCCACGAGGTCAAGGCGCTCGTCGTCATCCTCGGCCTCCTGGCCCTGTGGATCCTCGGCAACTGGGTGCCGGTCCTCAACGCCACCGTCGTCGCCCTCATCGGGCTCACGGTCATGTTCCTGCCCGGCATGAACCTGCTTTCCTGGAAGGAGTTCCAGACCTCCGTGCCCTGGGGCATCGTGCTCATGTGCGGCACCATCATGTCGATGGGCGGGGTCGTCGAGGCCACGGGCGGCGCGGCCTTCCTCGCGGGCGCCATCGCCGGCTCCGGCGTCATGGACCTCGGCTTCTTCGCGGCCTTCGCGCTCATGCTCGCGCTCATCTACCTGCTCCACACCGTGTGCCCCATCGGCGTGGCCATCCTCGGCATCTTCCTGCCGATCATGATCACGCTGTGCGCCGGCTTCGGCGTGAGCCCGGCCGTGCCCACGATCGCGCTCGCCGTGGTCGTCGCCGGCAACTACCTCATGCCGGTGAACCCCACCGTCATGCTCACCTACGGCGAGGGCTACTACACCTTCGGCGACATGTTCAAGACCGGCCTCGTGCCCGCGGTCGCGCTCGTGCTGATCATGGCCGCCTGGATGCCCTTCATCGTGGGGGTCATGGGGATATAGGGCGCGTGGGCGCAAAGCTCGAAGCCCTGCGATACGGATACATGCGAAAGGGCCGCCCACGGGCGGCCCTTTCCGTTTCGGGCTAGCCTTTGAACATCTCCGCTTGCAGGCGCTTGGCGTGCTCGACCAAAAGCTCGGAGAAGAACTCGAGATCCGGCCTGTCGGGGAAGCTCTTCATGAGCGCGAACGCGTCGACGTAGCGCTTCTTATCCGCGAAGGGAACGATCTCGACGTGCTGCTTGAGCAGATCGGATATCAGTGGCTTGTACTTGCGGTCAACCTTGGTGAGAAGATGGATGCCGTCGCCTGGATCGGTTGCGTAGAACTCGAGGGGGTTGTCGGCGGGCACGAGCGTGATGTTGGGGTAAAAGCCCACTTCGCGGCACATGGCGATGAAATCTTCGCGGAAGCGTTCCGAGTAGCGGTTCGCCTGGAGGATGAAGCGCGATTGTGAAAGCTCTTTGAGTGTGAGGCTTTCGCGCCCAGCGAGCGGGGAGGTGCGGGAGACCCCTGCCACGAGTTCGCCGTGAAACTCGGGTACCCAGATGGCCTCAACTGAATCGGACAGCTCGAGTTCGGTCGTGGGGGCTTCCGAGATGATGGTTTCGAACGAGATGTCGACCTTTTTCGCATCGATCATCTGCTGGCCGCCCATGCCGGAATTGTCCATGTTGACGAACTCGATGCGAAGGCCCGGGAAGCGCTCCTTCGCCTGTGCGGCGGCCTCGTTGATGCCGACGTACAGGGCGTTGGTGTGCAGAAGGTCGAGGATGAGGATGCGGTTGTTGCTGCTTGCGGGCAACGCTTGCAGCTCGGCGAGCATGTTCGCCTGGTCGCCGATGATCTTGCCTGCGTGCTTTAAGACCACTTCCCCTGCTGCCGTTAGGCTCAAAGGCCGCGTATCGTAGAACAGCTGGCAGCCAAGATCGTTTGCGAGTGCGTTCATGTGGCGGCTTAACGAGGGTTGCGACATGTTGAGATCGCGCGCAGCGGACACAAAACTCTTATGGGCGGCGAGCGCCATGAATTCCCGGTAGATCTCGATGTCCATCGACGGCCTTCCTTACATGCGCTTATCTTGGTTTATTCGGAATATGAAAAATAGGATACCAGAAGATGCATGGGTATGCATTCATCGCTGGGAATACCTTGTACAACATACGTATTTGGATCATGTCGATGCGCCTTTCTATAATGGCGAAAGGTGGTCGCGGCAGGTCTTCGAGCAGACGCATCCGAAACTCGCCGTCATCCGCACAGTATCCGCCACACGCAAATCTGCCGTCAGCCGAACGACAAGGAGCACGCAATGGATTTCAGTAAGACCGAGGAACAGGAACTTCTGCTTGAGAGCTTGCATACCGTGATGGAACGCGGTGATTTCGACACGTACTTCAAAGAGTGCGACAAAAACCACGAGTACCCTCAGAAGGCCGTCGATGCGCTCGTCGAGGCGGGCTTTTCCACGCTCGGCATACCCGAAGAGTTCGGCGGAACGCCCACCGACATCACGACGCAGATCATGCTCGCCGAAGAAGCTCATGCGCTCGGCTACCCGTCGCTGTGCTGGATCAACTTCGCCACCGAAGTCGACGATATCCTTACATTCGGCAACAAGGAGCAGCAGGAGGCCGTGCTCGGCTACGCGCTCCAGGGCATCAAGCCGTTCACACTCGGCTTCACCGAGCCCCAGGCCGGCTCCGATTCGGCCGCCATGGCCACCACCGCCACCAAGCGCGACGGCAAGGTGTACATCAACGGTAACAAGACGTTCAACACGAGCGCCGATCGCGCCCCGTTCATGCTGTGCGTGTGCCGCAGCGGCATCAACGAGAGCCCCTATAAAGACTTCAGCATGTACCTGTTCCCGATGGACCGCCCGGGCATCACGATCGAGAAGCTTGACAAGATCGGCAACAACATGTGCGGCACCTACGAGGTGCACTTAAACGACGTCGAGTGCGAGGAAACCGACCTCGTAGGCGAGGAGTGCAAAGGATTTTACCAGCTCATGAAGAATTTCGAGGTTGAGCGCCTTACCATCTGCGCCGCGAACGTGGGCATGGCACGCTGCGCGTACGACGAAGCGGTGAAGTACGCGGGGCAGCGCGAGCAGTTCGGCAAGACCATCGGCAGCTTCCAGCTCATCCAGGAAAAGATCGTCGATATGAAGATCAAGATCGAGAACATGCAGAACATGCTGTACAAGGCTGCGTGGAAGAAGCAAAGCGGCCAGTCGATCCAGATCGATTCGTCGCTCGTGAAACGCTACACCGGCCAAGCTGCGTTCGAGGTCATCGACGACGCGATGCAGATCATGGGCGGCATCGGCTATACGAACGACTGCCGCATCGCGCGTTTGTGGCGCGATCAGCGCGTGTATCGCATCATGGCCGGCACCGAGGAGATCATGGTGCACACGGCCGGACGCGCGCTCATCAAAGAAGCCCAGTAACCGATCAGATCAGGCGGACGCTCGGGGTAAGACCCGCAGGCGTCCGCGAAGGTAAGGAGGTGCATGTACGATGAAGATAGTTGCCTGCTACAAAGCGGTTCCCGACGCACAGGACATCGAAGCCAACGCCGATGGGTCTTTGAATCTCGATCGGGCGGAAACGGTGCTCGGCGAGTACGATCTCGTCGCCATCGAGCAAGCGGCTCAGCTCGCCGAAGCAACGGACGGCACGGCGGTCTTGCTCTCGGCCGGCGGCGAGAAGCTCAACGATACCAAGCTTGTGAAAGCGGCGCTCTCGCGCGGTGCTGCGGAGCTCTACCGTGTGGTGGACCCCGTCCTCGATGAGGCGGATGCGTTCCAAACCGCCCGCACGCTTGCGGCCGCGCTCGAGAAGATCGGTTTCGACCTCGCGATCTGCGGTGAGGGCTCAGCCGATCTGTATGCGCAGCAAGTGGGTCTGCTCACCGGATCGCTTCTGGATCTGCCTGTGGTGAACGCGGTGAGCGGTATCGAGGTACAGGGAGATACCATCGTGGTCGAGCGCACGCTCGAAAACGAAATCGAGGTGCTCGAAGTGGCGCTGCCCGCCGTCGTATCGGTGACGAGCGATGCGGTACTGCCGCGCATACCGCAGCTCAAAGATATTCTTGCTGCAGGTAAGAAGCCAGTCGTCACCTGGTCTTTGGACGAAGTCGCCCCGCTGTCCGCAAGCCCGGTCGAGACGGTTTCGGTGAAGGCCCCGGAAAGCATCGAGCGCAAGACGGTCATATACGAAGGGGCAACCGACGAGAACATCGCCGAGCTTGTCTCCAACATCCGGGCTTCGTGGTAAGGCAGGGGGAACACGATATGAGCACACTGAACAACGTATGGGTGATCGGCGAATCCCCTGAAAGCTACCGTCCTTTGGCCGCTGCGGCGAAAAGGCTCGGCGCGCAGGTGCACGCGATCGTCGTCGGCGACAAGGATCATGTTCGCTCTGCGGCCGCATCGGGCGTCGAAGGCGTGAAGTTTGCGGCAGTATCCCAAGGGGGGTTGGTTGAAGACTGCGCCGACGCGGTGATCGAGGCAATCAAAGAAAGTGCTCCGGATGCCGTGCTGTTTGCGACGTCCAAACGCATGCGGCTTTTAGCTGCCCGCATCGCTGCCGCGCTCGGTACGCGCGTTTTGAACGACGTCGGACGCATCTGGGTCGAAGACGACGGCCACTTGGCGGCCGAGCATATGGTGTACGGCGGCAAGGCCCTTGCGGTCGAGCGGGTGACGGGCGAAACCGCTGTAGCCCTCCTGTCCGATGGCCTGCTTTTAAACGAGCCGGTTTCCGAGGCTGATACTGCCGAGGCGTCCGTTGTCGAAATCCCCGCAAGCGGCGCTCCTTCGGCAATCAAGCTCATCGAGCGTAAGCCCCGCACCGTCGAATCGGTCAATTTGGCAGCAGCGCGTCACGTGGTGAGCGTGGGGCGCGGAATCGAAAAGGAAGAGGACCTCGCGCTTGCAGACGAGCTCGCCTGTGCTCTCGAAGCCGAAGTGGGTTGCACACGTCCCATCGCCGAAGGCGCGAACTGGATGTCGCGCGAGCGCTACATCGGCGTGTCGGGCGCAATGCTCAAGCCCGACCTGTTCGTGGCCGTGGGGCTTTCGGGGCAGATCCAGCATATGGTCGGCGCCAACAGCGCGAAGACCATCATTGCGATCAACAAGGATAAGAACGCGCCGGTGTTCAAGCAGGCGGACTACGGCATTGTGGGCGATCTGTACGAGGTCGTGCCGAAACTGACAGCGGCGCTTACCGCATAGCCGCACGGATAGAGGATGCATGGGCCGGCGGCGGGAAGCCGCCGGCTTTCGAGCAAGCGAATGCGAATCGAGGAGGATTCTCAATGGATCAGGAGTTTTTCGAGGGATTGGCGAAAAGCGTGAACGACGGGCCGACGCCGTATGTGAACATGGCGGATCTGCAAGCTGAGGTTGTCGAGGAGCGCCACGTGCGCCTCGTGCTTCCCGTGGCCGAGCGTCACTTGAACCACGTGGGCATCGCGTACGCCGGCAGCGAGTTCGTGCTCGCCGAAATATCAGGCGGCACGCTGTTCATGGCTACGTACGGCACCGATACCTACGTTCCCATCCTCAAGGGCGTTGACATCAAGTTCCTCAAGCCGGGCACGAAGGACCTCGTGGTCGACATCGCGCTTACCGAGGAAGAGGCGGCCGATAAGATCAAGGAAGTCGAAGAGCGCGGGCGCGGCAACTACTTCCTTACGGTACCCGTCTGCGATGTGGACGGAGAACAGGTTGCGCAGTTCGACTTCAACTACTACGCTCTTCCTGCACAGAAATAACCGCTCGCTATTCTCATGCGTGCGCAGTGCGCACCGAGTAAAAGGAGAACGCTCATGAAACAGTATGACGCGATCGTAATCGGAGCGGGCGTCGGCGGCCTCGCTTCGGCGCTCTTGTTGGCCGAAAGCGGCAAGCGTGTCGCCCTTTTCGAAAAACGTGTGCAGCCCGGCGGCCGCATCGGTTCGTCGAAGCGCGATGATTTCACCGTCGATTTCGGCGTGCACCTCATCTCGCGCGGCGAGAAGGGACCGCTCATCCAGCTCTTGGATCGCTGCGGCGTCGAGCAGAACATCGAGTTCACCAAAGTGCGTCCCATCCAGTCTACGGGAGGCGAGAAGTTCAAGTTTCCGCAAGACCTCAAAGGCCGCGTTGCCGACGAGGATTTCGAGGCCGTCATCAAGATGGTCACCGACGTGAAAAATATGAGCGATGAGGAGACAAGCGCCTTCGACGGTCAAACGCTCGAAGAATTCCTCAACGCCTACACGACCGATCCGTTCGTGCATGCCTGCGTAAGCCAGATCGGCTTCATCTACTGCTGCATTCCTGAGTACCGCCTGTCCGCAGGCGAATTCGCCCGCTGTCTCAAGTGGGAGGCCGAAGCGCATGCATCGGGGTATCCTTCGGGCGGCTGCGTAGCCATACTCGCTGCCTACATGGGAGGTCTCGAGCAGTACGGCGTCGAGACCTACTTCGGCAAACCGGTCGACAAGGTCATCGTCGAAGGCGGCCGGGCTGTGGGTGTCGAGGCTGACGGCGAATCGTTTTGCGCCGATATGATCGTGTCGAACGCGGGCATCAAGGAAACCGTCATCGATCTTGTGGGACCCGAGCATTTCGAACGGGATTACGTCGATTACGTGTCCGATCTCGAGATCTCGTTCGTTTCTATCATCGCACGCTTCGCGCTCGATACGGTGTTGAGTCCCGAGATCAAGATGCTTTCGGGATTCTCGTCGGTTCCCGTGAAGGAGTACAACGACAAGCTCATGGCAGGCGAGGTTCCCGAGGAGCTCAACTCCTTCATCGTCGTGCCTTCGGCGTTCGATCCGTCGGTGGCGCCTGAGGGCAAGCAGCTCGTCATGATGACCACGGCCGTTCCCGCCGGCATTCCCGACGAGTACTGCCCGGCGATCCTCGAAGCGCTCATCGACATAGCCGAGGAAAGCTTCCCGGGTTTGCGCGAGCATGCCCTGTTCGTCGAGAAGGTGTTCCCGGCCGATGCTGCGCGCATCATGGGCGAAGACGGTGCGGGCATCGGCATCGCCCAGCAGGCAGGGCAGGCGGGCAAAGACCGTCCGTCCATCAAGACGCCGATCGAGGGCCTCTACATCGTCGGTGCGGAAGCGGGCGGAGCGGGTGTGGGAACCGAGCTCGCAGCGAACAGCGCTATTGAATTCTTCGACACGTACGGAGCGTAAACGAGTACTCTTACACGTAAGGGATGGGTGGCAATGGCAAAACATGCAGATATTCCGGCGTTCGGCAACCTTCAGGGAGTCAAGGTTGTCGTATCTGCCGTATCGACAGCGGGTCCGTTCGCGGGCGAACTCTTCGCCGAGCAAGGCGCCGATGTGATCTGGCTCGAGTCGCCTAAGGGCATCGACCCTTTGCGGTGGACCCAGGACGGATGGGGCGTGCAGAACGAGCGGCGTAACATGCGTACGCTCATGCTCGACGTCGTATCTGAAGAGGGCCACGAGGTGTTCTTGAAGCTCATCGAGAGCACTGACATTTTCATCGAGGCATCGCGCGGCGGCCAATGGGAGAAATGGGGTTACTCCGACGAGCTTTTGTGGGAACACAACCCGAAGCTCGTCATCGGCCACATGTCGGGCTACGGCTCGACGGGTGATCCCGCCTACGTGAGCCTTCCCGGCTATGATTTCACGGTGAACGCGTTTTCGGGGCTCATGTACCTGAACGGATACAAAGACGGTCCGCCCTACATGATCCAGAAGTTTGTGACCGACTATTACGCGGGTCTGTTCGCCTACGGATCGGCGCTCGCCGCCTACGTGGGCGCCCTGCGCACGGGCAAGGGAGACAGCTTCGACCTCGCTCAGTTCGAAGCGGCCGTGCGTTGCCAAGGCGGCCTCTTCGGCAAGTGGTTCGAGAAAGGCATACAGGAAGAGCGCGGAGCCGGCGCGCCTCGCGATAACATCTCGGCTGGCGCGGGCTATTACGAATGCAAGGATGGCGAAGGCGTGTACCTCTTCACCGCAGGGCAGGGTCCGACGAAGAAGGCGCTTCAGTTCTTCGGGCTCGAATACGGAAGCGATCTTTTCCCGGAGGGCATTCCGTCGGTCGGCATCAACACCGCGGGAGCTCCGGTGTTCGACGGGGCGATCGAGGCGTACTGCGCCGAGCATACCGCAGCCGAGTTCGCCGACGCCATGGCGAAGATCGGCATCCCGTGCTCGGTCGTCATGAACTACGAGATGATGGAAGCCCATCCGCACTACCTCGCCCGCAACACCTGGGTCGAATGGGATACCGTCGACGGCAAAACGGTCAAGGGTGTCACCTCGGTGCCGCAGTTTAAGAACAACCCCTCCCAAATCTGGCGCGGCTGCCCGTCGCAGGGCATGGACAACGACGACGTGCTCGAGGAGATCGGGTTTGACGCGGAGGATATCGAAGCGCTGTACGAGAAGAAGGTCATCCGCAAGAGCGATTACATCGGCGGGCTGTGATGGTCTCTCTCGTCAGCATACTTGACGAGTCGGCGCGGGCGTACCCCGATAAGGTCGCCCTGCGCTTTGCGGGCAGGTCGTATTCGTATGCAGAGCTGAAGCGCCGGGTTGATGCGCTCGCCGGCGCTTTGGCCTCCTTCGGCGTGTCGAAGGGTGATTGCGTGTCGGTCGTGAGTCCGAACACGAACGCGTCGATCGAAGTGCTGTTCGCCTGCGCGCGCATCGGTGCAGTGTGCGCACGGCTGAACGTGCGGTTTTCGCCGCAGGTGATCTCGACGCTGCTCGAACGCTCTGAGGCTACGGTGGTTTTCGCTTCAGCCGACCAGCTCGATGCGCTCGGGCCGTGGGGGAGAGACGGTGGCCGATCTGCGGTCAAGGTACTCGTGGACGTAGACGGGGGAGAAGCGAAGGAGCGCTTCGGCGCCCTTGCTTACGAAGGGGTGCTTGACTCGGCGAAACCTTATCTCGAGACGTGCGATACCGAACCGGACGATCCGGCGCTGCTGCTCTATACGAGCGGCACGACGGGCATGCCCAAGGGGGTACTTTTGTCCCATGGGGCGCTTATGCACCGTATTGAGACCGATATCGCAGAGATGCGCTTTGCGCACGACGACATCCTTCTGTGCGAGCTTCCGCTGTTTCACGTTACGTTCGTCTCGACGCTCGCGACGCTTGCGGTCGGCGGCGAGCTTGTGATAGCGGAATCCCACAAACCTGCCGATATCGCGTCTGATCTCGTACGATACCGCGCGACGCGCACGGCGCTCGTGCCGTATCTCATGCGGGGTCTCGCCGAACTCGTTGAGCAGAACGGCATGTCGTTCAACGATCTCAAGCTCATCATCTACGGGGGGGAACCGGTGGCACCGGAGCTGCTCATGCGGTGCCAGCGAGCTCTTCCCTGCGGATACCTGCAGGGCTACGGGATGACCGAGACTACGGCGGCGATTACGATGCTCTTGCCCGAGCATCATCTTGATCCGGCGCTTCTCGCTACAGCGGGTACGCCGGTTCGGGGTATGGAGCTCAAAATCGTCGACGAGGACGGACGGGCGCTTCCCGTTGGACAGTGCGGCGAGGTGTTCGTGAAATCGGATACGCTCATGAGCGGGTATTTTCGGGATCCGGAGCGCACAGCCGAGGTCTTCGTCGACGGATGGTACCGAACGGGGGACATCGGGCACTTCGACGAGGACGGGTTCCTCACGCTTGTCGACCGCAAAGACAACATGGTCATCACCGGCGGCGAGAACGTCTATCCGCTCGAAGTCGCGCGGTGCATCGTGCGCATGGACGGCATCGAGGATGCGGTGGTGATGGGGGTTCCCGATGCGCACTGGGGCGAGACGCTTGCGGCGTTTGCGGTTCGCGCACCGGGCTCTGATGTGACGGAGGCCGACATCGCTCAGCGGTGCGCGTGCGAACTCGGCGGCTACAAGAAACCGCGCATCGTCCGATTTGTGGACGGACTTGCGCGCAACGCCTCGGGAAAGATCCCGAAAGAGCAGCTCGAGAAGCTTAAGAACCTCGTATAGGAAAGGATGAACCATGGCGGATTTCGATGCGATAGTCGTGGGAGCCGGATGTGCCGGCTCGGTGGCGGCTTGCGTCTTGGCGCGCGAAGGAAAAAGCGTGCTCATGATAGAGCGGGGCGGCGACGCCGGCTCGAAGAACATGACAGGGGGGCGTATATACACCCACTCGCTCAGGCCGATATTCCCCGATTTCGAAGAGGATGCCCCGCTTGAGCGCAAAGTCATCCGCGAGCGGATCTCGCTTCTCACCGAAGACGAGAATACGACCGTGGAATTCGGCTCTGAGCGCTTGGGTGCACCCGAGGTGAGTTCGTATACCGTGCTGCGCGGGCCGTTCGACCGCTGGCTCGCTGCGAAGGCGGAAGAGGCCGGTGCCGAGTGCATCTTCGGCATCACGGTCGAAGACCTTGTGTGGGAGGGCGAGCGCATCGTCGGCGTGCGGGCGGGCGAAGACGAGATAACCGCCGAAGTGACCATCCTGGCCGACGGCGTGAACTCGCTTCTGTCCGAGAAGGCGAAGCTCGCGAAGCGACCTTCCGCCCATCAGCTCGCCGTGAGCGCGAAAGAGGTCATCGAGCTTCCCGAAGAGACGATCAGCGACCGCTTCCAGACGATGCCGGGCGAAGGGGCCGCGTGGCTTTTCGCGGGTGCGGCTACGCACGGGCACGTGGGCGGCGGGTTTCTCTATACGAACCGCACGTCAATCTCGATCGGGCTCGTAGCGACGCTTTCGGATCTGTGCACTTCATCGACTCCGGTGTACCAGATGCTTGACGATTTTAAAAAGCATCCGATGGTGGCTCCGGTGCTGCGCGGCGGCAAGACGGTTGAGTATTCCGGGCACCTCATTCCCGAGGGCGGCTATGACATGATACCCGAGCTGTATCGCGACGGCTGCCTGCTTACGGGCGATGCCGCCATGCTGTGCATCAACTTAGGATATCAGGTGCGCGGCATGGACTATGCGGTTGCAGCGGGCGAGCTTGCGGCGAAAACGGCCATCGAGGCGCTCGATGCGGGCGACACGTCGGCGGCCAAGCTTGCAGCGTATCGCACGAAGCTCGAGCAGAGCTTCATCCTGAAAGACCTCAAGGCCTATCGGAATTTCCCATCGTTCATGGAGCAGACAACGCGCATTTTCAACGGGTATCCTCAGATGGCCGCCGATATTCTGCGTTCGATGTTTACCGTGGACGGAAGGCCCGTTGAGCCTATGAAGCGCAAGGTGATGGATCCGGTTAAGAACATCGGCTTGATGAACATGTTCAAGGACGTGCGGAAGGGGATGGGTGCCCTATGATCGATGAGATTACCGTCAACGTTGACGAATTGCTTGCCGTCGACAAATTCAACGTCGATGAGACAACGCCCCATATCGTTTTGAAGGACGATCCCGACCCTGCCGAATTCGATAAGCTCATTCTGTGCTGCCCTGCGGGGCTCTACAAGCGCGAGGCCGACGGGCAGACGAGCTTCGACTACGCGGGGTGTCTCGAATGCGGCACGTGCAGGATGCTCTGCGGCTCGACCATCCTTGAGAAATGGGAATATCCGCAGGCAGGCATGGGGGTATCGTACCGCTTCGGCTAAGCTTTTTCCGAATGTCTGCATGCAAGACGGCACCCGGGGCAGCCAAACCCAGGTGCCGTCTCGTTTGTGGGAACTCGCGCGGTATCGACATTCGGCTCGACGAGTGCTCGGGGTGCTATACCCCGGAGTTCCACGAGCGGAGAAACTCCTCGAACTTCTCAGCGGGCATCGGACGTGCATAGAGGTAGCCTTGGCCGATCGCGCAGCCGAGCCCTTTGAGCGCTTTCGCCTGCTCGGCGGTTTCGACGCCTTCGCATACCGTCGCCATGCCGAGGTCGTTCGCCAGATCGATCACGCCTTGGAGGATTCTGATCTCACGCTCGGTCGCCTGCTCCTGCGAAATGAAGCTGCGATCGAGTTTAAGCACGTCGATCGGCAGTTTGTACAATAGGCTCAGCGATGAATATCCGGTGCCGAAATCGTCCATGGCAATGCGGAAGCCAGCGTTCACGAGCGAATCGACGATGCGCACGACGGCGTTCTCATCGACCGAGAAAATCGTCTCGGTCACTTCGATCTCGAGACGTCCGCGGTCGATGCCGAACCGGGCGACCGTGCGGGCGATGCGGTCGGAAAAATCGCGTTGGATGATCGTGCTGCGCGAGAAGTTCACGGCAAACGTGTTCGGCGCGCACCCCGCCTTCTCGTAGGAGGCATACGCTTCGCATGCTCGTTCGAGCATGTAATAGTCGAGATCGACAATCCGCCCGTTCTTCTCGAACAGGGGAATGAAGCTGTCGGGAGACAAAAATCCGAGCGCTTCGGAGTTCCAGCGGCAGAGCGCTTCGGCACCGACGATCCTGTTGGTCTCGAGATCGATCTGCGGTTGGAAGTACACCTTGAACTCGCCGTCCGATAGACTCTGCGCCATATGCTTGACGATGGTGTTGCGACGGTTGACCTCGATTTTGAAGGCGTTGTCGTACCAAGCGACGCCTTTGACGAGCGTCCCCTCCTTGAGCGCGGCCGTCGCATTGCTGATGGCCTCGGCTACCGAAGCGCCCTTTGTTGCTTCGCAAACCCCGAAGCCGTGACGAAGCACGTTGGGAAATGCGGAGCCGATCTGCTCGTCGAGGTGCTTGCGAAGTTCGTCGATGAGATCGCGCATGCGGTTCTTTCGGTTCTTGAGGAGCAAAACGAAGTGGTCGGCGTTCGCGTGGGCGCAGATTTCTCCCGGTTCGCAATGGTCTTCGAGGATCTTTCCCGTTGAAACGATGAACCGATTGCCGGTTTCGTGGCCGTATGATTCGTTCACGAGTCGGAAGTTGAAGATATTGCTGTAGGCGATGAGGTAGCGTTCGTCTTTGGCGTTGTCCAAAACGGCGCGTGCTTCCTCCTCGAACGCCGTCAGATTTTTGCCGTGCGTGAGCAGATCGGTGTGATAGGCCCGCTTTTCTTGGCGCATGCCGTTGCGTTCGAGAAACAAGACGAGCGTGGTGACGGCGAGGATGAGCACGAGACCGATGAAGAACGATGCCGCGAATTCCTGCTCGGCGCGCACTTGAGCGGCGAACACCATATCATCGGCGAGCTCGAAATGCCGCTCGCTCAGCTCGAGCAGGCGCTCGGGTGAACCTGTGCTTTCGCGGAGGGCTGCGATCTCGTCGAGCATAAGGTGCCACTGGTTTCGCGTGGCATGCACTTTATTGAGAAAGTCGAGCGTTGCGGGGCTTTTGATGAAGCGGCCTTCTTCGTTCGCCTCGATCTTTTCAAGCAGCGACTCGACGCGCTCGATTGTCTCATCGGCCCGCTCACCTGCGAGTTCCATTTTAGCCACGCGCTGCGTGCCGCCCCTTACTACGCCCGAATCGTTGATGATGCCCGCGTAGCTTTGCATTTGGAAGAAGAGAAGCAGAAGAAGCATGGCTCCCAGAAACCAGGCGGCGATGACGAACAGGTTTCTCCGTTTCACGTGCTTCCTCCGACGAATGAACTTATACCCCTTGCTCAGTATAAAGTACCGATCCGCATATATGACCCACAGAGTTTCCAAATGAAGGTATTGGTTGAAGCTTTTTCAACAGAAGGGGAACAGGGCTTGCGCGGGATCTTCTCGGTGGTATAATTCCTGAGAATTAAAACTGACTAGTCAGTCAAAAAGGAGCAAAGCATGCTGACGCAACCGTACATTGAGGCACACGGCCTCGAACTCAAAACGCTTGCAGGCTACGCATACCAAGGCGTCGACCTCGAAGTGCGACGCGGCGAGCTCGCGTGCGTGCGCGGTCGCAACGGAAGCGGCAAGACGGCGCTTCTCCTAACGCTCGCGGGTCGCATGAAGCCGACGGGCGGAGCGCTCACGGTCGGCGGTATCGAGCTGCCGCGCCACCGGTCGAAGGTTGCACGAAAGGTGGGCCTCGGAATCTTTGCAGGGTTGAACGATTTGCAGGACAGCCTGACGGCCGCCTATGCGGTCGAGGCCGAATTCGAGCTGTTCGGGCGCAAGCCTAGACGAGAGGAAATCGCGGCGTATCTGCGCGCTTGGGACATCGGCGACGTTTCCGACGTGCGCATCAAGGATCTGACGGCGGAAAAGAGCACGCAGCTCGGAATAGCGCTCGCGTTCGTCGGCGAGCCGGAGGCGGTCGTGATTGACGATGTCGAAGACCAGCTCACGATGTCCCAATCAGAGGGGCTCATGAAGCTTTTGCGCCGTTCCGCGAAAGAACAGGATGCGGCCGTTGTGGTGGGCGTTGTCGAACGGGAGCTTGCGGACATGGCCGATACAGCGATCTACCTTGCGAAAGAAGGCGAGTAATCATGGCATTCAAAGGCTTGCGCTTTGCGGGGCTCGAATGGAAGAACGTCACGGCATCCAAAGTGATGTGGGTGGTGATCGCGGCTATCGCCATCATGCCGCTTCTGTACGGAGCCCTGTATCTGGCGGCATTTCAGGATCCGTACGCGCGTCTTAACACCGTGCCCGTTGCCGTGGTGAACGAAGATGCGGGCGCAGTGATCGCAGGGGAGAGCCGCACGCTCGGAAACGACGTGGTCGACGAGCTCAAGAAAACCGACGATGGCCTGCAATGGAATTTCGTTTCGGCCGAAGAAGCCGAGCGCGGACTCGAGGACGGCACGTATTTCATGGTGTGCACGATTCCATCTGATTTCTCTGCGAGCGTTGCGTCGGTGGACGGTGATGCTCCGCGTCGCGCGCAGCTCAAGGTTCAGTACAATCAGAGCGAGAACATGCTCGCATCGCAGATCGGCGAGACGGTATGGAAGGAAGTGCGCACGCGGGTGAGCGACACTATCGCCACCGAGTACTGGACCACGGTGCTCGACCGTGTGGCCGATTCGGGCAAGGATATCCAGACGGCGGCCGAGGGTGCCGGCACGCTTGAAGACGGCCTCGTTACCGCACAGGACGGCAGCCGTACTATTACGGTGAACCTCGGCACGCTCAAAGACGGAGCGCTCGCGCTCGACAGCGGTCTTGTTGCGCTCGCGAACGGGGCGAGCGCCCTCGAGAACGGAACCCAGTCGCTCGTGTCGGGTGCAAGCGAACTTTCGTCGGGAACCTCGCGTCTTGCGAGCGGAGCCGATTCTGTTTCTGCGGGGGCATCGAAACTCAAGGGCGACGGCACGAGCGCCGTAGCTGCGGGCGCACGCGAACTCGCGCAGCAGACTGCAGGCCTTCCCGCGCAAACAACCCAACTGAACGACGGGGTGCAGCAGGTCGTCGGCAGCATGAATGCGCTTGCGGGCTCCATCGGCGCCGACGACTCGCAATCGCAAAGCGAGCTCATCGGCGGGGTGAACCTCGTGTCGGGCGGGCTTTCCCAGGTGTCCTCGGGTGCTTCGGCGCTGGCGTCGGGGCTGGAGGAAGCTTCGGCGGGGGTCGCGCAGGTGGGCGGCGGCATCAGGAAGGTTAATGAAGCGGCGAACGCCGGGCTTACGGCGATGGCGAGCGCTTCCACCGATGCCGAAAAGGCAGCGATAGCGACGCAGTATTTGAACGGCATTGCGGGTTCAACGGATTCCTCGTCCGACCTAGCCGTGGGCACGGCCAAGCTGCAGCAGAAGCTGACGAGCACCGATCCCGCGAACCCCGGAGCGATCGCCGCGGCGCAATCCATTGCTCAGCAGACGGGCAGCGGCTCGCAGCTTGCAGGCGGACTCGCCGGCATCAAGAGCGGGTTGTCTGCCGCGCGCAACCAGATCGAGGCGAGCCAGCCCGAGCTCACCGCGCTTACCGACGGCACTGCTTCGCTTGCGGCCGCTGCTCCGTCGCTCGTAGACGGCATCGGCAAGCTCGATGCGGGCGCAGGCGAGGTCGACCGCAACATGGGCGCGCTCGTATCCGGCGCATCGGAGGTTGCCGTAGGTGCGGATCAGGTGAACGATGGGGCTTCTTTGGCGGTTGCTGGGGCCAACCAGCTCAACGCGGGCGCCTCGCAGCTTTCGGCTGGTGCGGGCACTGCCAAGGACGGATCGGCCCAGATAGCCGACGGCGCCTCGCAGCTCGAAGAAGGCTCTTCTACGCTGACCGACGGTTTGTCCGATGCGGTAGACGGTTCAGGCGAGCTTTCCGAGAAGCTTGCCGAAGGCGCGAAGACCGCAGCCGAGCAGGCGACGAACATCAGCGCTAAGGCCGATGCGATGGCGGATCCCGTCGAGTTGGCGAACGAGTACTACACGACCGTGAAGAACTACGGCACGGGGTTCGCCCCGTACTTCATGGCGCTCGGCCTCTGGGTCGGCGGTCTGGTTGCCGGGTTCGTGTTCAAACCGCTCAATTCGCGCCTCATCCTTTCGGGTGGCAACCCCGTCATGGTGGCATTCGCGAACTTCATGCCGATGGCGATATTCGCTCTCATCCAGGCGACGCTTCTTATGGTCGTGCTCCAGTTCGGGTTGCAGCTGCAGATCGACAACGTTCCCGCGTTCTATGCGATGGGCTACTTGACCGCGATCGTGTTCGCCGCGATCATGCAGTTTCTCATGGCCGCGTTCGGGTTCCCCGGCAAGTTCGTCGCCATCATCCTGCTTATGCTGCAGCTGACGGCGTGCGCGGGTACGTTCCCCATACAGACGACGCCCCCGTTCTTCCAGGCCATCAACCCGTTCATGCCCATGACCTACGTGGTCGAAGCCATGCGGCAGATCATGACCGGACTCGACTATTCGGTTGTCGCCTTCGACTGCTTCGTGCTCTTCGCCATCGGCGCCGTGTGCTTTGCGCTCACGAGCGTGGTAGCATATCGGAAGCGCACCGTACGCATGGATGATCTACATCCGGTTCTCCAGCTCGGATAGGTGCGCACCATCAGTTAGGACGGATCATGGCTCTAAGAAAAGCATCCGCTTCAGCCCAGGGCGAAAAGGGCAGCAAGGCGCGGGCGACGCGCGCCTTGCTGCTCGACGCAGCGGTGAAAGTGATCGGTCGCAAGGGCTACACCGGCGCTACCGTCGACGAGATCGTCGAGGAAGCAGGTGTGTCGAAGGGGCTTGCGTACTACCATTTCAAAAGCAAGGCCGAGATCGCCGAGAGCATACTCGATGACGGTATCGGCGAACTTGCCGACGAATTCGTCGAGATAGCGGCGCATGCGGAAAACGGTCCTGCGGCGCTCGTCGGCATGATCGAGCGCTTCGCCGTGAAGATATTCGAGAACAAGGAATTCGGGCGCTTCTTCGTGTCCGAGCTCTGGCGCGAGGGCCGCGTCTGGTCGAGCGGCATGCGCGAGAACGAGGAACGGCTGCTCGGCCTCATCCGCGCTCAGCTGCAGCGGGCGAAGGACGAGGGTTTGATCCGGCCAAAGATAGATGTCGATTTCGAGGCGGTCGCGCTCGTGGGGATGGTGCTCACGACTTCGCTCTACTACATCGATGAGAAAGCGGCGGTAAGCAAAGAGACATTCATCGCCAACATCATCGACTTCGTCCGCCACGCCAACGTGCAAAACGCCTGAGAGGAACACAGAGAACACAGAGGGAACACAGAGGGACGGTTCTTCTGTGTTGCAAATCAAGGCAGCGCGAAGGGGGCAGCACAAAGGCGCGGTTCTTTTGTGTTGCAAATCGGAAATGCGCCTGCTATCTTCTTCCCATGACGAGAACAGCTCGACAACAAAGCAGTGCAGGCTGCTACCACGTAATGCTGCGTGGGGTCAATCGGCAAACGATCTTCGAAGAGGATGCCGATTACGAGCAGTTTCTTCAGATCTTGCGTGCTTGTAAAACGACCAGCGGATTTTACCTGCTGGGGTACGCCCTTCTGGGCAACCATGTTCACCTGCTTATCGTAGTCGAGCAAGAGCCGCTCAGTACCGTCATGAGGCGGATAGCAACCCGATACGCCATCTATTTCAACAAGAAATACGAGCGGAGCGGGCACCTGTTTCAGGACAGGTACAAAAGCGAACCGGTCAACGACGATCGCCAGTTGCTGAGCGTTTTGCGCTACATCCTCCAAAACCCTCAAAAGGCGGGATTGGAAAAGGAGTTGGGGTGCTATCGGTGGAGCAGCTACGGAGACTACATGCGGACGGGCGATGGTCCGTATTTGACCGATACTGCGAGGATTCTTTCCATGCTCTCGTCAAACGAGGCGGAACAGCCGGCGCTGCTTAAGGAATTCGTAAAAGTAAGCGATGAGACGGCTCACCTGGATGACGAGGGGATAAAGCGCCCTTCCGACCGAACATGCAAGGAGATGCTTAAGCGTTCTTGCGGAGTCGACACCGCTACAGAAATTCAATTGCTTCCGGAAGAGAAACGTGACGATGCTATTCGCCTGCTCAAGGCGGAAGGTGCGTCAATTCGTCAGATAGTACGGCTTACGGGGGTATCTTTTGGCGTGGTGAGAACGCGATAGACTTTCGAAGCGGAGGGAGGACACAAAAGGACCGTCCCTTTGTGTCCCTTTGTGTTCCGTGCTCTCGTCAACGGGGCGTTAACGCGGTTTTGTTGATTGAGCGGGGCATCTTTTTTTCATGCGGCGCTGCGCTACAATACTCGGCATTGAATCGGGCGCTTCGAGCCCTGCTCAGGCAGCAAGCGTCTGCGAAATGGACGAAGGAGTCAGCCTATGTGCGGAATTGTCGGCTATACGGGTACCGAGCCCGTCAAGGATATCCTCATCGAGGGCTTGAAGCGCCTCGAATACCGCGGCTACGATTCGGCCGGCATCGCGGTCGAGAGCGAGAACGGACTCGACGTCGTGCATTGCGTGGGCAAGGTCGAGGGGCTTGCCGAGAAGGTTGCCGAAAGGGATATGCCGGGCACCTGCGGCATCGGACACACCCGTTGGGCCACGCACGGCCGCCCGAGCGAGGAAAACGCCCATCCGCACACCTCCTGCGACGGGCGCATCGCGGTCGTTCACAACGGCATCATCGAGAACTTCGCCGAACTGCGTGAATCGCTCATAGCCCAAGGCCACGTGTTCACGAGCGATACCGACACCGAAGTGCTTGCGCATCTGATCGAGGATTCCTACGAAGGCGATCTGCTCCATGCCGTCCACGCCGCTGCTCAGCGGGTGATCGGCGCGTACGGCCTTGCTGCCGTCGCCGCAGACGAGCCGGGCACGATCGTGGCCACGCGCAAGGATTCGCCGATCGTCATCGGCAGGGGGAAGAGCGGCTCCTACGTTGCCTCCGACATCATCGCGCTCATCGATGCGACGCGCGACGTCGTCATCCTCGGCGACCATCAGTTCGCCAAGCTCACGCCCGATTCCATCGAATACTTTAAAGAGCCCGGCGAGCGTTTCGAGCCGGAAATAACCCATATCGATTGGGACGTCGATCTCGCCGAGAAGGGCGGCTACCCCGATTTCATGATGAAGGAGATCCACGAGCAGCCCCGCGTTGTGCGCGATACGCTCGCCGGGCGTCTGACGGGCGGCGCGCTTACGATCGACGAGCTCGATTTGAGCCACGACGAGCTCAATCTGATCGACCGCATCTACGTGATCGCCTGCGGGACGAGCTACCATGCGGGGCTCGTTGCCAAACAGCTCATCGAGGGCTGGGCGCGCATTCCCACCGAGGTCGAGGTTGCAAGCGAATTCCGCTACCGCAACCCCATCATCACGCCTACCACGCTCGTAGTCGCCGTATCCCAATCGGGAGAGACGGCCGATACCCTCGCTGCCATTCGCGATGCGCGCGTGCGGGGTGCGAAGGTGTTCGGCATCACGAACGTCGTGGGAAGCCCCGTCGCCCGCGAGAGCGACGGCGTAATCTACACGAAGGCGAACAAGGAAATCGCCGTGGCTTCCACGAAGTCGTTCCTCGGCCAGGTGGTGAGCCTGACGCTTCTGGCTATGCTGCTTGCGCAGGCCAAGGGCAAGCTCACAACGAGCCAGGTGAAACTTCTGTTCAAGGAGCTCGCCGACACCGCTGAGCAGATCGAGATCATCTTGTCGGACACCTCCGCCATCGATGAAGCGGCGCTTGCGTGCAAGGATGCGTGCTCGTCGCTGTTCATCGGTCGCGGGTTCGGTGCTGCTATCTGCGCCGAGGGCGCCTTGAAGCTCAAGGAGATCAGCTACCTGCATGCCGAATCGTATCCTGCGGGCGAGATGAAGCACGGCCCGATCGCGCTTATCGATGACGGTTTCCCGGTGGTTGCCGTAGCTACGCAGAGCCCCACATATGAAAAGACGCTCTCGAACCTGCAGGAGAGTCGTGCGCGCGGTGCGATGATCGTAGCCGTTGCAACCGAGGGCGATGCCGATATCAAGAACTACGCCGACTACGTCATCTACATCCCCAAGGTGCGCGATTGCTTCTCGCCGATCACGGCGAGCGTGCCGTTGCAGCTGTTCGCCCGTTCCATTGCGGTGGCCCGCGGCTGCGACGTCGATCAGCCGCGCAACCTCGCAAAATCCGTAACGGTCGAATAGGGAAGCGCATGACCGAAACCCAAGAGCAAACGACACCGGGCTCGCAGGGCGAAGCCACCGAGGAGCGCCGCATGCGCACCCTTGAAGAGGTGGGTCTCGGCGTCGATATCGTTGAGATCGAGCGCATGCGGGCCATCATTGCCCGAACCCCGAGTTTCAGGAAGAAAGTGTTTTCTGAAGACGAGCAGGCCTACTGCGATTCCAAGGGCATGCCCGAAATTCATTACGCAACGCGTTTTGCGGCCAAGGAGGCGGTGCTCAAGGCGCTCGGCACCGGATTTTCCGAAGGTATCGGAGTGCGTGACGTCGAGGTCGTGCGCAACGCGAAGGGCAAGCCGACGGTAGTGCTGCACAGGCGCGCCAAAGAGGTCGCTGCCGAAATGGGCGTGGTCGAACTGCCGCTTTCGCTCTCCTACACCCATACCGAAGCCGTGGCCTGCGCCATGGCGATCACCGCTGATTCGGTGAAGGCTGCCGAAAAGCGCATCGATCCGATGGAGGAGCTGGCAAAGCAGTTCAAAGAAGCCCGCGCCCTGCTCGACGAAATGGATGTAAAGCCTCAAGCGGCGGAAGGTCCAGCCGGCAAAACGGAAGCTCCCGACGATGACTGCCGCATACGATAACGAAACGCTTCGCGGGCTCTTGCCGTTTCCGAAGCGCGATGCGAACAAGTACTCGCGCGGGCATCTCGTGCTCGTGGCGGGCAGTGCAACCTATCCCGGAGCCGCGTGCCTTGCGAGTATGGCGGGGCAGTGCATGGGTGCAGGCTACACCGAGGTTGCCACCGATCCTTCGGCGGCTCCGCTCGCGCGTGCGTTGCGCCCCTCGCTCGTAGTCACGGATGACGAAGCATGGCTTTCGCGCGAACCGCTCGTATCATCGGCGCATCATCCGAGCGCATGCGTGGTGGGTCCGGGTTTCGATCCCGATGACGAGCGATCGCAATGCCTCTTGTTCCATACGCTCGAAACCGCCGATGCGCCCGTGCTCGTCGACGGGGGAGCGCTTACGGCGCTCGCGACCGATGAGGGCCGCAAACGATGTGCAAAACGGCTCGCCGCCAAAAGGCCGACGGTCATCACGCCCCACGGAGGCGAAGCGGCGCGTCTGGCCAAGCCGCTCGGGCTTCCAACCGATGACGCGCCTGCGCTTGCCAATGCGCTTGCCCTCGCGTACGGCGTAACCGTTGCGCTGAAGGGGCCGGTCACCTGGATTTCAGACGGCGAGAAGGAGGTGTGCATGGACGAGGGCACATCGGCGCTCGCTAAGGCGGGAACGGGCGATGTGCTCGCGGGCATGATCGGATCGCTTCTGGCCCAGGGGCTCGACCCGGTAGACGCTTGCCTGCTCGCCGCGACGCTCCATGCTCGCGCCGCACGCATCGCCGCCGACGAGCTTACGGCGATCTGCGTTATTGCCGAAGACGTCATCGATTATCTGCCCCATGCGATCAAGGATATGGTTGCAACAGAGGCAAAGGCGCACGTTTCTCGCTGAGCCAGCAATCGGTTGGCGCCACGACAGCTCGATGGGGAGGCAAGGGCCCACGTTTCTCGTTGAGCCAGCAACGGACGCGGGGTTAATCGCGACGGTTGTGCGGGTTGCGTCCGCTGTTTGCTGTGAACCGACATGGTGCCGAACGCTTTATTGATAATGCTTTTCTGCGCGAAAACGGCCTCGAAGTGGTTGCGAAGGCCCGCTTTGCGAAATGCTGCGAGGTTCTTGAGGTTATTCAATCCATTGCCTTCCAGCGAAGCGCCAGGTGGAGGTTTTCTTGAGGTAACTTTTGTGTCCTAAGAAGGTCGTTTGGGCGTGTTCGCACGTCGCAAAGCGAGGGTTCGCAGCCATTTCGAGGCCGTTTTCCGACAAAACCTTCGGTTCGGTTCGAGCGCAGGTTCCGTTACCGTGAGTCGTGCCGTGGTTTGACCGCAGGTTTCGTTACCGCGGGTCGTGCCGTGATTCGAGCGCAGGTGCCGCCACGGTGAGTCATGCTGTGCTTCGAGCACGGGTGTCCCCTGTTGGGAGCCGCATCGTTCGCGAGCAATTTCGTCATCGTTTTCACGGTGGTAGCGCAAACGTAACCGTTGTTTCACGAAACCCGCTTTTCCGCAGACGAGCGTCCCGCCGCAGTACAATTGTCCCATTCAAAGGCAGATCGGGCGCTTGCTTTGGGCGGCCACACAGGAAACGAAGGAGCTTGGGTTATGGAGACGACGAAAAAGCGCGATTGGGGATTGGTTATTGCGGGCATATTGCTCGTGCTGTGCGGGGTGTTCTTCGTCTTCGCGCCGGGATTGACGCTCATCACGATGACGGCGTTCGCGGGCGCTGCGTTCCTCGTATCGGGTGTATTCGACATTATTTCCTACATCAGGTTCAGGAAGGTTGCGAACATGTCGGGTTGGGCGCTCGCCTATGCTATCCTCGATATCATCGTGGGCCTCATGTTCTTGCTTCATCCGCTTGCGCTTGCGGCCGTCATCCCCTGGGTCATCGGACTCTTTTTCATCATATTCGGCGTGTTCGAGATTGTGGGATCGTTTAGAATTAAGAAAACGGGTTCGGGTCTTTGGGGTTGGATGCTGTTCTCCGGTATCGTCGGTGCTTTGTGCGGCGTGCTGTTCTTCGTGTTCCCTGCGAGCTTCGTCATCTATATGGCGGTGTTCGTGATCATGCGCGGCGTATCGCTGGCGATCTACGGGGGTTCGACGCGCGCGATGGCGTAGCACAAGCAATCGGCGATGCTTCAGGAGCGTCTTTGGGGCGTCGAAGGGCTGAACCCACGATCGGGCTGTCGGCATCTTCGGGAGGATCATGGCTGAAAACGTACTCAGGCAGACGGTGGGCGACATGCGCGAAGTCGCCCTTACCTGCTGGCCTTTATGGCTCGGGTTCGCGTTTATGTGGCCCGTTCGCTATATGCCGCGTACAAGCGTGTTTTTCGAACTGTACCATCAATTCGGGGTCTACCAGCTGCTCGGATCGGCTCTGGTGCTGCTAGCCGCGCTGCTTCTGTATCGAAGGATCGTGAGCTTGCGAAAGCGAAAGACCCTCGCGGGCATCGCATTTGCCATCGGGCTCGGTGCCTCGATAGGCTTTGTGCTCATCGGAAGCTTCGACGGGGGAGCGGCGGCTTTGGGGGGATATTTCCTCATCGGCTGCGCGAACGCCGGATTTCTGCTTTTGTGGTTCTCGGCCTTTTTCGGCATGAGGGCTTCCCAGGTTATGGTTAGCCTCGCGCTTGCCGCGCTCGCTCTTTCGGTCATCGACGGTCTCATCCTGCTGCTTCCGGATCGGCTTATCGCATCGCTCATGGTGCTCGTTCCGCTTGCTTCGCCCGCTCTCTTCACCGTGTGGGTAATGCGGCGCGGACTGGAAACGCCTCGCGAGGAAGCGGGCTCTCCTGCGATGGACGTTGCGGGGTATCGGCTGCTTGCCGTTGTCATGGGCTGCGCGTTCGGACTCATGAGCGGGCTTTCCGTCCAGCATCCCTCGCGCACGAACGACTACTTCCTCGTTGCGACATTGCTCATCCTGTTCGTCGCGCTCGCCGTTTCGGCACCGCTTGTCGAACGGAGAGGCTTTCGTTCGGCGCTTACGCGCTTCGCCCTGCCCATCGTAGCGGCTGCGTATCTGCTGCTTCCGTTCGCCTCTTTGCCCGCTTCGGTTACAAACGCGCTGAGCATCACGGGCTTCTTCTACTTCTATTACGCCATGATCGCGTATTTCGCAGCAAAACGCGCAGGGGAAAATTCGACCCTGCGCTCGTTTTCGCTGTTCTACTTTCTGCTTGCCGCATCGGAGTTCGTCTCGTCGTTCGCCATCGGACGGGTTCCGATCGACGAGATTCCAAGCAGCATGCTCTTCACCATCGCGCTTGTGGCGGTATACGTGTTCTTCCTCGTGTCGAGCGGCTTTCAGAGAAGAACGCCTGTGTCCGTTGACGTGCCGAGCGGCGAGCGGGCCTTTCGCATAGCGCTCGAAGAGGCGGTAGCGAAACTCGATCTTACCGAACGGGAGCGGGAAATACTCGTGCTCATCGCGAGCGGTAAGCAGCGAAGAGCTATTGCCCAAGAGCTCTACATCAGCGAGGATACCGTGAAAACCCACACGCGAAACATCTATCGCAAACTCGGCGTCCACTCCCGAAGCGATATAGAATCCCTGTTGAGAGACTTGTAACCCTTTTTGGCGTAGAGGTGCTCGGCGTTAATCACCCCCGTCTGCTCCTTGTTGCCCCCCGTCGCTTTCGGTAGGTTCGAAGCGGCCGATCGACTCGGCCTCAGTACAGCTGGCAAGGGAGGAACACATGGAAACGACACGGAGGAATTTCATCACAGGTGCGGCAGCTTTGGGCGTTGCCGCCATGGGGGCGACCCTGTTCGGATGCGCACCGGGACAGCCGGCCGATGCATCGAGTGCGGGAAACATAAACTGGGACGACGAGGCGGATGTCGTAGTCGTCGGTGCAGGCGGGGCGGGCGGTGCTGCGGCGTATGCGGCTGCGAAAGAAGGCGCGAGCGTCATCGTGCTCGAAAGTCAGAAGAACACCGCGTTTTCGTCGACAGCCCTCTGCGGCGGCTACATGACCCTCGTTGATTCCGAGGAGCAGCGAGCCGAGGGCATCGAGGATACCCCCGAGAAGCTGGTCGAAGACCTGAAAACGTGGGGTGTCGACATCGACGAAGCGGTTGTGCGCCGCTACGGCGAGCTGGGACACGAGTATTCGCTGGTGCTTCAGGAGCTCGGTGTGGCGAAGCTGACCGACGCCATCACGAAAGCTCCGGGATCGAGCATCCCGCGCACGCTCACGCTCGATCCGAAAGACCATCAGCAAAAGCTCACCGACGGTGCACAGGCTGCCGGCGCAGACTACCGCTTCGGCACCGAAGGAACCCGCCTCGTCGTGGACAACGGCCGCGTCGTTGGGGTCGTCGGCAGCGCGAACGGCAAGGAGACGAAGATTCACGCCAAAAACGGTGTGATTCTCGCAACGGGCGGATTCACAAGCTGTCCCGATCTGCTTGAGAAATGCATGAAGGGCCTCTCGGCAATCAAGAGCATGGCATGCCCCGCCCATACGGGCCTCATGCACTACGCCGCGTTCAATCTGGGAGCGCAGTTCGACGGTATCCCCTGGATCTACGCAAACGAAGGCATGCATCCGACGGCGACCGATATGAACGGGTACGCAAACCTATTCGTGTACGGTGCGGTGAAAGTGAACGCCGACGGCAAGCGCTATGTGAACGAAGGCACGTTCATCGGCAATGCCATGACGCGCGCGCTGCTCGATCAACCGATGAAGGACGGCGAGTACTTCAACTACCAGATCATGGACAAGAAAGCCTACGACCTGGCTGCGGCAGCGGGAAAGCCGCTCGGCGTATTCGAGGAGAACAAGGGTCTCTTCGTCGAGGCGAACAGCTATGAAGAGCTTGCCGAACTGATCGGTGCCCCCGATCTTCCTGCGGCGATGGAGCGGTACAACCAGGATATGAACGCTACCGGCATCGATTCTTCGTTCGGACGCGATGTGCTCTACGGGCAGGGAACGGGAGAGCCGTTCGCTCTCGATACCCCGCCGTTCTATGCATTCGCAAACGTACCGTGGCTCGCCTACGACCCGGTGACGACGTTCATCGTCAACGAGGATGCGCAGCTGCTCGACCAGTACGGCGATCCGATCGAAGGCGTATACGCGGTCGGCGAGATAGCGCTTCGCCCCTCGCTCGGCAACGTGTACTGCCAGGGAGCCGCTACGGGCGCGGGCTGCTGCTTCGGCTACGCCGCCGGTAAGGCTGCTGCCCAGAAAGGCGGCGAAGGCGAACAGGGATAGGCGTACATGCGCAGGCGGCCTCGTCGCGCGGCTCCGCGCATAGCTTTGCCGCCGCCCGCGCGAGATGAGCCGAAAGCGCCCCGACAGAAAAGCCGATCGAACCATGTGGTCCGATCGGCTTTCTGCTTCGGGGTAGGGCGCTTTGCAACCCCACGGTTGTCACGCGGCTTTACGAAGCGGCAGGGGACGATGCAGCCTCGAAGCTGAGTACGAGTCCGTAGGTCGGCTGATAGGGAGCATCGCTCGGATAGGCGAAGCCCTCCGCCAAACGTCCGCTCATCGAGAACGTGGCGCTTGTCGGTGCTGATGCTGAACCAGCAGCCAAGTTCACGGCTTCGGAGTTCGTCAGCCCGACGCCGAGAAACGAGTCGTCGCTTGCCCTCAGCGGCACGGTCAGAGAACTCGGCGACGTGAAGGTAAGGTTCAATGTCATGCCCGAGAGCTCTGCGGGCTCCGTGATCTTGGTGAAGCTGGTCGGAGTTATCGTTACGTCTCGTGCGGAGTAGTTGTAGATATGGTAGACCGGCGAATACACCGCGCCTTCATCGCTTGCCAGCGAACCGAACAGGGCTGTGGCGGGTATCTTCACATTGATCCATGATTGAGCCGGAGGATCGGGGCGGTTGGGGTCCTCGCCGCCGTCAAAGGTTCCGATCCAGCCTTCGACGCTGGTTTCACCGGATGTTTCGCCTTGTACATCGCTGCTGTTAGTGCTATCGCTATTGCCTTCGGTGCTGCTGTCCCATGCAAGGGCGGTCATAGGTGCCGCTACGAGCGCGAGAGCCACGATGAGCACCAAGAACGCGGATACGAGTTTTCTTTCTGTGGTCATGGTCGTCTCCTCGGTAGATAAACGGTAATCGATGAATGTCTAGCTGGCATGAAGGGTTGTCTTCACGCGCGTTTCTCCTTCCTTCTCGTGGGTATCCTGGTTGTAGATCGATATGATGACGGTAGCCGGGTGGTCGCCCGGGTCCAGGGGCTGGTCGAGGGTGATGCTTCTGATCTGCTTGTTCGGCATGATCGTTCCCGACTGATACAAGCGCTGACCGCTTCCATCGAGAACGATGGAAAAGGATATCGGGTAGACGTTTGTTTCGGGATTGATCAGCTCGAACGCTCCTTCGCCCGACTGCGACGAGAAGAAGGCATCGGGGTTCACCTGCAGCGAAAAATAGTTCGCGTCGGCTTTTTGCTGCATGGCCGATTCGAGGCCTTCCCGGTCGGTGATATCTTCTGCGTTCGCATCGAGGTCGGGCATGACGGCAACGGTTGCCTCTTCGGCGCGTTGGTTGCCGCAAAAGTGCAACGTCGTGCAGCTGCCGAGGGCAAGCAAAAGCAGCAGGAGCAGTACAAGAGCGATCCTCTTTCGTTTACGGGACTGCTCTTTGGCATCCTTTGAAGTCGCCGGTGGGCTTGGCCGTCCGGTCCCCGATGGGGAACCGGAGGCGTTCGTTTCAGTGTTATTCATGCATGTCTCCTTAGGTGACAGGTGCGAAAGACCACACCAGAGAATAGGTCGGTCGGTATACCGTTTCCGGCTGGAATGCTCCGTAATACGTGCCGGAAAGGGTGAGGTAGTTGCGCTGCGCGGATCCGAGCGTCGTCAGCGGGATTTCGTGCGAGTCGTTGCCATTGAAGGGATGGAGGTATTCAACCGCCGTTGTCCCGTCGACGTCGAGGCTGAGTTTGAGGGCGCTTTCATCTGCGGGTGCATCGGGTCCGCTCAGCAGGGTGATGCCATCGGTTTCGAGGACGGTGAATTCTGCAAGCGATACGGCAAGAGGAAGGTCGGAGCCGTTCTCGATCTCGTAGCGAGGCGAGATTACGGTTCCGTTTTCGTATGCGTCGAGGGTGCCGAACAGCATCTTCGTCGGTATGCGTACGTTGACCCACGCGGAGTCGTCGAGGATTGTGACGATGATCGAGCGCTCGACCCCCTCGACGGCCAGCATGACGGATTGGGTCTGCTGCGTTTCGGAAAGCGGATTGTCGGGCATCGCTATGCGAGAGGATATATCCTCGCCTGAAAGCATGTTCCATGCGCGGGCGCGGCTTCTCTCCAAGACGAATTCCTGTGCGTTTTCGCTTGGAAACTCGTTTGCATACAGCGAGAAATCCTCTGCCCGAAGGGCGACGAGCCTCTCGGTGTCAACGGTTGTGCTCGCATCGGTAATGAAGACGGGGACCGTGATCTGGGCGCTTTTTCCCGAAGCATTGGCGATGAGAACCGTCGCGTGCGTCGGGCCGACCGTGCCGGTGTCAGGTATCGAGGCGATCGAGGCTTCTAAAGGGCCTTCGTCGCCTATCTCGACGTTGGTGATGAGGCTTAAGGCATCGGTCGGAAAAACGCTTCCTTGCTCGATCACCTGCAGCACGCCATCAGCTGCCGGAGTAGCAGGTTCGCGCACCGCACTGTACCGTCTGAGGGCTACGAAATCCCGTACCGCGGTAACCGAAAGCACGGTCGAAGCATCGACGGCGCTGGTCTCGATAGCCACGGAATACCTCCCGTCCTGATCGCTTGCGCCCGAGAAGCTCTGCGCCGAAGCATCGGTTCCCGTGTAATCGATGTATACGTTCGCTTCGGGCGCGGTGGTTCCCGAGGCAGATGACATCGAAGCCCAATACTCATCGGGAATCAGCGCTATCGGCTCGGTTCCCACCTGTATCACGCGTGCCTTTTTAAGTTCGAATTCATCGGCGAAACCGCTTTGGTTCGATACGATCGAGCCCATATCGTCTTGCCCCGCGTTCAGGTTAAGGGTCGCCGTGAAACCGTTGTCGGCTTCCGAAGACCACATGCGCGCGGGTTTCTCCTGCGAGGCGGCCGAGGTGTACGTCGTCCAATAATTGAAATCGGTTGTGGCGAACTGCAGGGTGTTTGCGTTTGCGAGACCGAAGATCGGGCGGTTGGCGGGCTGTACGGAAAACACGACCGCCTTCGCCCTATTCACCTGTACCACCGGAGCCCCGCCCGAAGCTTTTAAAAACCGGAACAGGGGATACGCGTATGCGGATTCGTTCGTGCCCGGCTTGGAAAGGTAGTTCATGCGCAGCGTGGCGCCCTCGTCGACGACAAGTGAGTTCGAAAGGGCGATGCCGCCCGCAAAGTTAAAGGTGGCCGAAGCGCTTTTGCCGATGTAGATCGAATCCACGCGGTGGTCTTCGGCCGTGCTCAAGGGGTTGTACCCGGTGATATCGACGAGGAGCGAGGCGCCGTCCCCAACCGAAAGCACGACATTGTACGTGGTGCCTTCCACCCAGAAGAACCCGCGCGCACTCATGTTGACCGAGGTTCTGAACGTGGCCTGCGCCCCGTTTTCGACGGTGAGATACGGTTTTTCCGATGCAGCTCCGAACATCCAGAAAAACGAGCTCCCAACCGAGGTCGACTCGACCTGCACCGTGCTGGCAATCGTGACGCCGTGCACCTCGCCGACCTCTTCGGCATTGTTCGAGGTGCTGCCGTTCTTGCGGATCGAGACGGTGCTCTCTCCTGTGAACAGCGCGTTGCCGTATCGGTTGTAGATGAGCTGGGGGCCGCTATAGGAAACGGAATCGAATACGATGGTCGGAGCGCCCGAAGTGGCACTGCTCGCTATCACGCCGTAGTAGGAACGGCCGATGATCGTCATGTCTTTCAGCGTGTATACCGCTTGCGCAGTTGAAGATGAAGTGATCCAGGCACCGCTGTGCTGCTGTTCAAGCGAATAGCGTCCCTGTCCGTCGATCGTGAGGGATTGTTTGGTGCTGGGAATCGAGATGCCAGACGTCATCACGATATCGCCGCCGAGTGTGATGGTGTCGATATCCGGGGCGGCAATCGCTTGGGCGAGATCTTCGAACGACGCAACAAGCGAGCTTGTGCGCGAGGCCTTGAGATCCTCTTTCGCCTCTTCCCGTATCGCAGCTTCCGCTGCATTCGAGGCTGTTATATCGGTTTCGTTCGGTATGCCCGATACGGAAGGCCCGTTGTCGGCCCCTCCTTCGTCCGCTGTATCCGAAGGAGCTGGTTCGGTGCTATCGGAAATGCTTTCGCTTTCGTTTTCTCGGTCGGTTTCAGGCGATCGACCAAGCTCGTCAGATTGCGTGCTCGAGGGCCCTTCGGTTTTGCCGTCCACCGCCTCATGCGCTGGGAGGGCGAAACCGAACGAAGGTGCGCACAATCCCACCAGCAGGAAGACTGCGAGCGCCAAGCCGAGCGCACGCTGCATGTGGTTTCTCACGGTGCTCATAGCATCTATCTTTCTCGGGCGGTCTTGCTCTACGCCGCTCGGGGATAATCGGACGACCCATAGTAAAGGGAAGGTAAGTACGCGTCTAGTATTTTCATTAATCTGTTACATTTCAGATATCAATTATTCACAGTAAAGTATAATACAAGGGCGGAAAGCCGTAGGGTGCCTTGCATATCACCAGTTCAACGAGTTGTTGAACGAGCGGATTTAGCAGCGTTCGCGTCACGGAAAACCACGTTTATGACGTATTCTTTTCACGAGGGCTTTTTCCTCTGGAATGGTGTCAAGGTATTTTACAATGGTGGCTGGTTGAGCGTTCGCTGCAGCGTATCCGCACGCCCGGCCGTTGTTTTACCGAAAGATGAAAGAAAAGGCGAAGGTGCTATGGCAGACCCGAATACCGAAAAACTGTTCGAATCCGACGATCCCGCGCAGGCGGCAGCCGATGCCAAGGAGCGCATCGATGCACTCAGGCGTGAGATCGAGCACCATACCTACTTATACTATGCGAAAGACGCCCCCGAAATCTCCGATGCCGCGTTTGACTCGCTCATGCGCGAGCTGCGCGAGCTCGAGGCGGCGCACCCCGAACTCATCGATTCCTCATCGCCGACGCAGCGCGTCGGGGGGTACGTGGGCGAGCAGTTCGCGCCCGTCGTCCATGAACGGCGCATGTACTCGCTCGACAACGCGATGGACCTCGGCGAGCTCGATGCGTGGCTCGAGCGCGTGGTCGAGGCGTTCGGTCGCATGGTACCTGTTGTGTGCGAGCTCAAGATCGACGGCTCTTCGATCGCGCTCACCTATGAAAACGGCATGCTCATCCGCGCGGCTACGCGCGGCGACGGCACGACGGGCGAGGATGTGACGGTGAACATGCGCACGGTGCGCGACGTGCCCTTGCGTTTGCGCGACGCCGCTTTGGAATCCGTCGTCGACCCCGAAGCAACGCTCGAGCTGCGCGGCGAGGTATACATGCCGAAGGCGAGCTTCGACGCGCTCAACGCGGCAGCGGTTGAAAACGGTAAGAATCCGTTTGCGAACCCGCGCAACGCCGCTGCGGGAAGCCTTCGTCAGAAGGATGCGAAGATCACGGCGGGACGCGACTTGTCCACCTTCATGTACGCGATCGCTGATGAGGCGAAGCTTGCGGCACAGGGTCAATGGGAGCTGCTCGCATGGCTGCGCGAGGCGGGTTTCCACGTCAACCCGGACGTCAAGCGCTGCGAAACGGCGGAAGAGGTCCATGCGTTCTGCGAAGCGGCGCTCAAACGCCGCGAAGAGCTGCCCTACGAAATCGACGGCGTAGTGGTGAAGGTCGATTCGTTTTCTCTGCAGGAATCGATGGGCTATACCGCCCGAGCTCCGCGTTGGGCCATCGCCTACAAGTTCCCGCCCGAGGAGAAGACGACGCTTTTGCGCGATATCACCGTGCAGGTCGGCCGCACGGGCGCGTGTACGCCGGTAGCCGAGCTCGAGCCGGTGGTGGTCGCGGGTTCCACGGTGGCGCGCGCAACGCTGCACAACATCGACGAGGTGCACCGCAAAGACGTGCGCGTCGGCGACACCGTGATCGTGCGCAAGGCGGGCGATGTGATTCCCGAAGTGCTCGGTCCCGTGCTGAGCCTGCGTCCCGACGATGCCGAACCGTGGGAGATGCCCACGGTGTGTCCGAGCTGCTCATCGCCTTTGGTGCGGGAAGAGGGCGAGGCTGCATGGCGCTGCATCTCGATCGACTGCCCCGCGCAAGCGCTCGAGCGTCTGCGCCATTGGGCGAGCCGCGGCGCTATGGACATCGAGGGCATGGGCGAGGAGATCATCTCGCGCCTCATAGAAAGCGGGCGCATCACCGATGTCGCCGATTACTACAGCCTTGACGAAGTGGAGCTTTCGCTGCTTGATATGGGCAGGGTCAACAAAGATGGCGAACCGATCAGGCTCGGATCGACCGTGGCCGCGAAACTTGTGGCGGCCATCGAGGCGAGCAAGTCGCGCGGCTTCGCGCGGGCTCTATTCGGATTGGGTGTGCGCCACGTGGGTAAAACCATAGCCGAATTCGTCGTAGGCGCGTATCCGACGATCGACGAGCTCGAACAGGCGAGCGAGGAGGACCTTGCGGCCATCGACGGCGTGGGCCCCATCATCGCAAAGAGCCTATGGACGTTTCTGCGCACACCCGATAACCTCGCCGTCATCGAGCGGCTGCGCAAAGCGGGCGTGGTGCTCGAAGAGGCGGTCGGCGCGGGCGAGGAGCTGCCGCAGACGCTTGCAGGTCTTACGTTCGTGCTGACGGGCAGTCTCGTGAAGAGCGGGATGACGCGCGACGAGGCAGGCGAAGCCCTCAAGGCACGCGGTGCGAAGGTGTCGGGCAGCGTGTCGAAGAAGACGAGCTTCGTCGTGGCAGGCGAAGCGGCTGGCTCGAAGTACGACAAAGCCGTTTCGCTCGGTGTACCTGTGCTTACCGAGGACGATCTACTCGCGATCATCGAGTCGGGCGAGCTGCCGGGCGCGGAATAGGACGCCCCGAAGGCAAAACGGGTTCGGGTCTCGGGTCCCCGGGCTGAAGCGAGGGGCGTTTCCCTGCGAGGGGCCGGTGCGTCTGTGCGGTTGAGCCTATTCGGATCCTCAGGGCGTGAAAAAGCGCTTCCGGTAACAGATTTTTTCGACTTGTGTTAAGCTGGGCCGCGCAGGCAGCGCAAAGTTCGATGTGATGTTTCGATAACGCCTGGTCAGAAGATTGCGCTCAGGATGCACACTCTCCGACCCGCTGAGAAGGGGTGCAGTTGCGCCTTTCCCGACACGGAAACCGTGCACAAGTCGAAAAAATCTGGTATACACGGGCTTCTTTTCTGCGCAAGGACATCGATCAAGGCAAAGTGGTGCTCGATTCCGCGATGCTCGCCGGCTTTGTTGCCCCCGCGATCCTTGCGCGCCTGGCAGCGCGGTTACCTGTGCGATCCTCGCGCAGCTGGTGGCGCTGTTGCCATGCGGCGCTTGTGCGAGCGCCGTACGCCGTGCGAGTAACGTATCCCGCCGTCCGCGGAAAAGAAAAGTTACAGAAACTGAAATCGTAACACCAGAGCGCCGGTTGTCTGTTATCCTGTGTTACGCAAATCTAAATCGTAACACCATATCGATGCGGAGCCGATCGCGTCGGTGTGAGGATGGGAGCGAAACCATGGCTGTTTACACGCGTCGTACATTCGTCAAGCTGGCGGGCATCGCAGCTGGGGGTGCAACGTTCGGGGGAGTGCTCTCGGCGTGCGCTTCGGGTGAGGAGACTTCTGCGACGGGAGGCCAAGGCAGCCAAGGCGGGAACGCGAATGCGCAAAACGAGGTCATCGTTGCCATGAACACGGGCAGCGAGCCTGCGGCGGGCTTCGATCCGTTTGTATCCTGGGGATGCGGCGAGCATGTTCATGAGCCGCTCATCCAGTCGACGCTCATCACGACGAACACGAACATGGAGTTCGTGAACGATCTCGCAACCTCCTACGAGATCAGCGAGGATGGGCTTACCTGGACGTTCACGATTCGCGACGATGTGAAGTTCACCGACGGCGAGGCGCTTACCGCCGAAGACGTGGCCTTCACCATCAATGGAATCCGTACCGCCGATGCGGCCGAGGCGGACCTGAGCATGGTGGACGATGCGGTCGTGCTCGATGATACAACGGTTGAGCTTCACCTCAACAAGCCGTTCAACGCGCTTCTGTACACGCTTGCGGTCGTCGGCATCGTGCCGGCCCATGCGCATGGGAGCGATTACGGATCGAATCCCGTCGGAAGCGGTCGCTACCTGCTCGAACAGTGGGATAAGGGACAGCAGGTCATCCTTGTTGCTAATCCCGATTACTACGGCGAGGCACCGAAGATGAAGCGCGTGGTCGTCGTGTTCATGGAGGAGGACGCAGCGCTCGCCGCCGTCAATTCGGGGCAGGCCGACATCGCGTTCACCTCTGCCATCTACAGCAATCAGGCGGTGGCGGGATACGAGCTGCTCGCCTGCAAGACGGTGGACAGCCGCGGTATCTCGCTTCCGACCATCGAGCCGGGTGCCGCGAAAGAGGACGGCGGCACCGAGTATCCCGCGGGCAACGCGGTGACGAGCGATATCGCCATCCGTCGGGCTATCAACTGCGCTGTCGACCGCACGGCGATGATCGAAAACGTATTGAACGGCTACGGCACGCCCGCGTTCAGCGTGTCGGACAACATGCCGTGGTCGTCCGACGATATGAAGGTATCGACCGATCGCGAGAAGGCCAAAAGCCTGCTTGCCGAAGCGGGATGGGTCGCCGGCTCCGACGGCATTCTCGAGAAAGACGGCACGCGTGCGGCGTTCGAGTTGTGGTACGCTTCCAACGACTCGGTGCGCCAAGCGCTTGCGGCCGAGTTTTCCAATCAGATGAAGGAGATCGGCATCGACGTATCCATAAAAGGCGGTAGCTGGGACGATCTGTATCCGAACCAGTTCTCGAGCCCGATTCTTTGGGGCTGGGGTTCCAATTCGCCGACGGAGGTCTACGAGCTCAACTACTCGAGCGGATGGGGTAACTACGCCTGTTACGAGAGTGAAACCGTCGACGGGTACCTCGACGAGGCCCTCGCCCAGCCCGAGGTGGCGGAATCCTACGAGTTCTGGAAGAAGGCCCAATGGGACGGATCTGAGGGCATTGCCCCTCAAGGCGCGGCAACGTGGGTGTGGCTCGCCGACGTTGATCATCTCTACTTCAAACGCGAAGGGTTGCACGTGGCCGATCAGAAGCCGCATCCGCACGGGCACGGCTGGTCGCTCGTGAACAACATCGACCAGTGGAGCTGGGCGTAACCCCTCGGGCGATCCGCTTTGTGCAATGGGCCGGTTCATCGTCAAACATATTGCGAAGTTCGTTTTCCTGCTCATCGCGGTGAGCATGGTCACGTTCATCCTGGTGAGCGTATCTCCCATCGATCCGGTGCAGGCGAACGTGGGCCAGGCCGCCTACATAAACATGAGCGAGGCGAAGCGCGCCCAGCTTGCCGAATACTGGGGTGTGAATACGCCTTTGTGGGAACGGTATGCGAACTGGATCGGGAGTTTCGTCCAAGGCGATTGGGGCATGTCGCTTCGCTACAACGCGCCGGTGACCGAGGTGATCGCCGCGCGTGCGCTCAACTCGGCGGCGCTTATGGCCGTCGCGTGGGTGGTTTCGGGCGTGCTCGGGTTCGCGCTCGGTGTGGTGGCGGGCGTGTACCGGGGCAGGCTCGTCGATCGTATCGTCAAGGGATACTGCTTTCTGCTGGCCTCGACGCCGACGTTTTGGCTCGGGCTCGTCATGCTCATCGTGTTCTCGGTGTGGCTCGGCTGGTTCCCGTTCGGATTCTCCGTGCCCATCGGCGTATCGGCGGCCGATGTGACATTCGCCGACGCGCTTCACCATCTGGCGCTTCCGGCGCTCACGCTCTCGGTTGTGGGGGTGGCGAACATCGCGCTCCATACCCGGGAGAAGACGATCGACGTAATGGGCAGCGAATATTTCCGCTTTGCGCGCGCTCGCGGCATGAGCACGTGGGCAGCCATGCGCACTCACGGTCTGCGCAACCTTGCGCTTCCGGCCCTCACCCTGCAGTTCGCGGCGATTTCCGAGATATTCGGGGGATCGGTGCTCGTCGAGCAGGTGTTTTCGTACCCGGGCCTCGGTCAGGCGGCGGTGACGGCGGGGCTCGGCGGCGATGTGGCGCTTCTGGCGGGTATCGCAGTCGTTTCGGCGGCGTTTGTGTTCGGGGGCAACCTGATTGCAAACCTGCTGTACGGCGTTGTCGATCCGCGCATCAAGCGAGGTGAGGTGCATGGCTAGCGAGACGCGCTCTGCGAAAAGCCACCTCCAAGGTGCTGCCGATGCGCCCGTCGTGCAATCCGTGACGCTGTTCCACGCTCCGCACGCCGAACGCTCGCGCAACCGTATGCGTACGCTTATTGTGCTCATCGCGTCGGTCGCGCTCTTGGTGGGGATCGTCGTTGCGGGCGTGCTTGCAACCGATATGGCCATGCACACCGACTTCACGGCGAAAAACCTCAGCCCCAGTTTCGCGCACCCGTTCGGCACCGACTGGATGGGGCGCGACATGTTTCTCCGCACGCTTGCGGGTCTTTCGACGAGCGTGCTTGTGGGATTGCTCGCCGCCGGAGCCTCGTCGGTCATCGCGCTTGCGCTCGGCACGGCCGCCGCACTTGGGGGAAAAAGGGTCGACGCGGCCATCACCTGGCTCATCGATCTCATGATGGGCGTGCCGCACATCGTGCTCCTCATTCTCATATCGTTTGCAATCGGCAAGGGGTTTTGGGGCGTGACCATCGGGGTTGCGCTTACGCATTGGCCGAGCCTCGCGCGGGTGGTGCGCGCTGAAATCCTCCAATGCAAGGAATCGACCTTCATCGCCGTGGCCCGCAAGCTGGGCAAGAGCCGCATGAATATCGCAGTGCACCATATGCTTCCTTTTGTGCTGCCCCAGTTCCTCGTGGGCTTGATCCTTCTGTTCCCTCACGCCATCCTGCATGAGGCGGCCATCACGTTTCTCGGTTTCGGCCTGCCGCCCGAGCAGCCCGCTATCGGCGTGATTCTAAGCGAATCGATGGGCTATCTCTCGGCGGGTATGTGGTGGCTCGCGGTGTTTCCAGGACTTGCTCTCATCGCAACCGTGCTGCTCTTCGATGCGGCGGGCTCGAACCTGCGCAGACTCATCGATCCCCACAGTTCGCAGGATTAGGTTACGCGATGACGAAGGAAAACCGCATGGAACCAAGGTCGATACGCGACGGGCGTGCGGGCGAGGCGGGAACCGAGCGGCTGCCCGGCGCCGCCTGTGCGCATGAGGTTGCCCGCAGCGCCGCGGTGCGCGAGCCTGTTCGAGTTGCGGCTCGCGGGGTACCGGGCGAACCCGACGACGTCGCAGCCCATGTGGTACCGAGCGAACCCGACGACGTTGCAGCTCACGAAGCGGCGAAACATGGTTCGGCGCACGTTCATCACGGGCATTCCCATGCTTCCTCGTCGCATCATGCGGGCGGGCACCATCTTTTGCAGGTGGAGGATCTCACCGTGTCCTTTTCGATGTACGATGCCGGGTCCCGTTCGTTCTTCAAGGCGAAGAAGGTCGAATCGCATGTGATCGAGCGGTTGAGCATCTCGGTCCACGTGGGGGAGATCGTGGCGGTCGTGGGGGCTTCGGGATCGGGTAAGACGCTTTTGGCCGATGCGATTCTCGGCCTGTACGAACCCAACGCATCCGTAAGCGGGCGCATTTGGTTCGATGGCGTGCTGCAGGATGCCCGATCGCTTGCAGCCTTGCGGGGAAACGGCATTTCTCTCGTGCCGCAAAGCGTGAATCACCTCGATCCGCTCATGAAGGTGGGCCGCCAGGTGCGCGGGTTCTCGGGCGACGCGAAAGAGCGCGAAGCCGTGCAGAGGCGCCTGTTCGCGCGCTACGGCCTCGGCGAGGAGGTTGCCGACCTCTATCCCTTCGAGCTTTCAGGCGGCATGGCGCGCCGCGTGCTTCTGTCCTGCGCGCTCATCGACAACCCGAAGCTTATCGTCGCCGATGAGCCGACGCCGGGTCTCGACCTCGATCTGGCCGTCGCCGCGCTCGACGATTTTCGCGCGTTCGCCGATCAGGGCGGAGGCGTGTTGCTTATCACCCACGACATCGAGCTTGCGCTGCGCGTGGCTGATCGCGTGGCGGTGTTCAAGGACGGAACGGTTGTTGAAGAGACGGCGGTCGCGAACTTCGCTTCGCACAATACGCTTATGCACCCCTTCAGCAAAGAGCTCTGGCACGCGCTTCCCGAACATGGATTCGAGGTGGTCTCATGAGCGTGCTCGAAGCGAGGGGCGTAACCTATGCCTACGGGAAGGGAAAGCCGGTTCTCGACGGCGTGTCGCTTCGCGTCGAAAGCGGCGAGCGGGTTGCGCTGTCGGCTCCGTCAGGTACGGGCAAAACCACCCTTGCCCGCATCCTTTCGGGATACCTTGCTCCCGATGCGGGTGAGGTGACGCTTGACAGTGCGTCGCTTCCCGCTCGTGGAGTGTGTCCGGTGCAGTTGATCCTCCAGCACCCCGAAACGGCGGTCGATCCGCGCATGCGTCTTTCGCGCACGCTTTCAGAGGCGGGGCCGATCGATCCGGCGCTGGTGCAGGGGCTCGGCATTCGCGATGAATGGATGAACCGCTATCCCCATGAGCTTTCGGGCGGCGAGCTTCAGCGTTTCTGCATCGCCCGTGCGCTTGCCGCCGATCCGTCATTTCTGGTGGCGGATGAGATATCGACGATGCTCGATGCACTCACGCAAGCCCAGATATGGCATTTTCTGGTCGCGGAGGTTGAGCGACGCGGTATCGGCCTCGTGTTCGTGTCGCACTCCCCGGCCCTCTCCGAACGCATCGCGACGAGGATCATCGAACTGTAGGCGATCGCGCTGCAAGCGCGACCGCCGCACCCGTGACGGCAACCGCTACTGTGCCTATGGCAGCGATTCGCGCGAATCCGTTCATTCGTGCTCCCAACCAGTGCATCGTGTTTGGAACCCGTCGAGGAAAACGGCCTCTTATGTTCCCGGAAAGTCGAATCCTGGCACAAAATTGGAGGTTGGGGGTGCGGCAGGATTCTTGGACTGCTCAGGCCGCCAGCCCGAGCCTCCTGCGGCGGCCCTCGATGGTCTCGCAGGTGGCCTTCTTCCCGTTCTCCCTGAACGTCTTGAGGCGGCCGTCATTGTACCACGTGATGTAGCGCGCGACGGCCTCGAATATCTCGGCGACGGGCGCCCCCGCGCGCACGAGCGAATGGAACGCCTCGACCTTCGCCCGGCCGAAGAAGCCCTCGCACGCCGCGTTGTCGGGGCTGTGCCCCTTGCGCGACATCGAGCGCACGAGGCCGGCCCCCTCGCACAGCGCGATCCACCCCTTCCAGCGGTAGTGCCCGCCGCGGTCGGAGTGGATGACGGGACGCTGGCCCTCCCGAAGCGTCGCTATCGCGTCGGCGAGCGTGGAGTTCGCGAGCTCGGCGTTGGGGCTCTCCGAGGCGCGCCAGGCGACGACCTTGCCGTCGAAGCAGTCGACGACGGCGGACAGGTAGCACTTGCCGTCGCGCCCCCGCATCTCGGTGATGTCGGTGAGCCACAGCTCGTTGGGCGCGTCCGCCGAGAAGTCGTGCCTCCCGTGCTCGCCGAGCAGCAGGTTCCCGGGCGCGTCCGACACCTCGCCCGCGTACGAGCTCCATCTCTTCTCCGACCTGGAGCACCGGGCGACGAGCCCCTGGCGCGCCATCGACTCGCGCACCCTGCGCTCGGGCGCGCGGACGCCGCCGGCCTCCAGCGCCGCCTTGAGGCGGCGGTAGCCGTAGATCCCGTCGTTCTCCGCGAAGGCCGCGGCCACGGCCCCGTCGAAGCCCCCGTCCGTCATGCCGGACGGGCTATCGAGCCTCGCCCGGTGGTAGAGGTAGGTGCTCTTCGAGATTCCCAAGAACGTCGAGATCCGGGCCAGGGAGCACCCGCAGTCCCGCCTCAGCCTCTCGCCTAACCCGACGAGCCGCCTCTTCGACAGGCTCGCCGGGCTTGCGGCTTTTGGGTCGCGCATCAGCTCCTTGTAGACGCTCACCTCGAAGAGCGCCTCCTCGAGCTCGGCCCGGAGGGCCTCGATCCGCCTGTCGTCCGATCCCGCCGCCTGCCCCATGCCCGGCTTCGCCCCCTCGTCCTCGCGCGGCGCGCCCTCCGCGCCGGTCTCGGACATGATAGCGCTTTTGCGGGCCTTCCTGCTCCAGACCGATATTATGCTCGCTTCGGCGATGCCGAGGCGGCGGGCGATGTGCGCGGGCTTCTCCCCGAGGCCGTAGAGGCGGACGGCCTCCGCCTTGGTGGCCTCGGGGTAGCGGGAGTGGGGCGCGTGCTCGGCGCGCCCCTTCACCCTGGGCATCTCCGCCGGCAGGGAGCCCTCCTCGGCCTGCTCCAGCCACCGCCTCAGCGACTCCCTGGACGGGGTCCCCCATTTCCGCTCGGCGGCGCGGGGCGTGAGCCCCTCGGCCCACATCGTCTCGACGTAGCGGACCTTCTCCCTTTCCGTGTACATGCGGCTCCCTCCTCGCGGCCCCCGCGGGGGCCGCTCGATCGGTCGTGGACCGCCTGCCGGCGGTCCAACTTCCTGCCGCACCTCCGGTTTGACAATTATATAACTAGGTATATATTGAAATTCGAACTGCAACGACACGAAACGCCTGGTCGCATTTTTACAACCTCTCAAAATGGAAATATATGATATTCCATAATTGTCAAACCTCCAATTTTGTGCCGAAATCTCCCCTGTCCGGAACAAGGGCTTGGTAGTTGCGAGGTGCTCGAGTCGAGGCTGTGCTCCCGAGTCTGGCGTCGCCGGTCACCTGAGTTGACTGCCGGTCACGGGGCACCCGAAACCGATCGTCCGTTGCAGGTCATCCGAAGCCAAGCCGTACATCCACGTTGGTGCACGGATCGAAGCGCCAACGCCGCCGACGCGCGTTACAAAGCCCTGCCCATATTGAGGGCGAGGCCTCTCAGGAAATCGCGGCGCGGGTCAGTTCCTTGTGGGAAGCTCGATGCCGAAGTGGGTTTTGGCGAGCCGGCGAAATTCTTCGTCCGTTTCGATCGTGCGCTGCTCTTTGTCCTCACGGGTTGTACGGATGAACTGATCGGCGGTGATGGACACGCTGCCGTCCCCGGTCTTTCGGTTGAGCATGCGCTGTTGGGTGAAGATCGAGCTCGGGTGGGTCGAGCAGTAAAGGGAAAGGGCAACGAAATCAACCTCGTACTGCTCGATGTCCATGAATGCGAGTACGGGCTCGGCCGATGCTCGCGGGGCATGCTCGCGACCGCAGTAGAGGATGCGCCACCAAGGACCTTCCATGCGCTCGATGCGAAACGTCTGCCCGGTCGATGAAGCCTCGAGGCCATCCTTGAGCGGCAAAGCGCACGAAGGCATAGGTCCGCCGTATCCGACGTCGCAGAACAGCTTCTCGTCTCCGATGGTGACGATGGCTCCGCGATGCGCGACGGGTTGTACGTACCCGCGGTCCTTGAGGCTGCGGGCGAAGCACGGTGAAACGGAGAAGCCCGCATCGGCGAGCAGGGCGGCGAACAGCGCGTTGAGCTCGAAGCAATAGCCTCCGCGCTTTCCCGCAACGATCTTCTCGAACATGTCTGCTATGCCGAGCGAGATCGGAACATGGTACTCGCAGGCATCGAGGTTTTCGAAGGGAATGGCGCACTGGTGCGCGAAGATGATCCGATCGAGTCCGTCGCGGGTGAGCGGCACGTCGGCTGGATCGAGGCCCAGGCGCCTCCAATAGCGGGCGGGGTCGGGCAACGGTTCGTACAGTTCTTCGAACATGACATCCTCCTCTTTGCGGCATCCGATGTGCATCCGCATTCCTACGTGCCGAGCACAGCGTTGATTCTAGAGCGGTGCCGCTTTGCCCGCATCGCCCCAGCAGAGCCATTCCAAGCCGCGATCTGCGCCGACGCGCTCTCGGACAAGCGTTTGCACGCAGAGGTCATACCGGCGTGGCGATAAAAATCGGCTCGGCCTAGTACGCAGGGTTCGAGGTTGCTTCCCGCACGCTCGTTAGACTTGGTTCATCCGTTTGCATACCGAAGCTGTGCGGCGATGCGATGTCGATGTCCGGCACCCGAATCGACCGCTCGGCAAAAAGGGGGTTTTCATGCCAGAAATGACTGACGAGCAGATCAAGGCCAAACGACTGCAGTATTTGGCCCTTTCGACCGTCGCGCTTTTGTTCCTCGGGCTGATTTACGCGTTCTCGATGTTCGCTGCTCCGATAACCTCTGCGTTCGGTCTCGAGAAGTCATCGGTGGGACTCACGTTCAACATCATGATGATCACGTTCTGCTTCGGGGCCATCGCCGGATCGCAGATTGAGAAGAGAGTCGGTACGCGGGGTTCGCTCATCGTTTCCGCCGTGCTGTTCTTTTGCGGTTTTGCGGGAACGGGCTTGTTCGGCAACGGCAGTATCGCGGTTTTGTACGTGTGCTACGGCATGCTCGGCGGCCTCGGTGTCGGCGTGGGGTACAACTGCATCGTTGCGACCACGAACATTTGGTTTCCCGACAAAGTCGGATTCTCCTCAGGCGTGCTTATGATGGGCTTCGGTTTGGGCTCTCTCATCTTGGGAACGCTTTCGGTGAACCTCGTTTCCGCGGTGGGTCTCGGCACGGTGTTTGTGGCTATCGGCGTATTAACGGCCGTCGTGGTCGTAGCGCTCGCTTTCATGCTGCGCCGCCCACCCGCCGACATCGTTGCGCGCATGGCACCCGAGAAGGCAACCGGCACAGGGTATGATCCAGGCGAGCAAGACGCCGCCCTCAAGACGCCGACGTTCTACGTGTACTGGATATGGGCGATCATCGTGATAGCCATCGGCCTCGCTACGATCGGCAACGCCGCATCCGATGCCCAGGCGGTCGGCCTCGATGCTGGATTCGCAACGTTGCTTGTCGGCCTCGTATCCACCTGTAACGGCCTGGCGCGCGTGGTCATCGGGCTTATCTACGATAAGACCAACGTGAAGGTCACCATGCTCATTGACGGGCTTATCGCCGTGGCGGCATGCGTATGCATTGTCGGTGCTTTCACGACCGGCATCTCGGCTCTCTACGTGGTGGGCGCGTTCTGCTGCGGCTTTTGCTACGGCGGTGTGCCGGTGGTGGCCTCGGCGTTCGCGCGGCAACGCTTCGGCGCTAAGAACTACCCGCTCAATCTCTCGCTTGCTAACTTCGCCATCATGTTCGGTTCGATTCTGAACATCGTGATCCAGGCGGCGGTGGGCGGCGTTGACAACCGTCTTGCCGTGTTCGTGGTCATGGGCGTGCTCTCCGTCGTTGCGGCGCTCGATGTGTTGCCGTTCTCGAAACTGTGGAACAAAGATATGCGCATGCTCGATGCCCGGAGAAAAAGCGTCGAGGCTGGCGAGCGATAATGAGTGCGAAGAAGAACAACCGCAGGATCGCCGCGCTCGAAGAGATCCTCGCGCTTAAGGGTAAGCGTCGCGCCGACATCATCAAGTGCGCCTTTGCGATCATGGTGGTCGTTCTCGTCATCGCGGGAAAGCCCCTGCTTGAAACGATGGGGATCATACCCGAAGGTAGCATGATCGCCGCAGGCGCGATGTTTCTCATCGCCATTGCGCTTGCGGCGTTTGCCGGCTTTGCGAGCACCGATTACGCGAAGTGCGGTCGGCGCATCGATGAACTCAGTGCAAAGAACGCGCTTACGAAAGAAGACATTCGAGCGTACGAAAACCTGTAGCCGCCAGGCAAGAGAAGCTACCGGCGCGCATCTCCCATGCGGGAATCGTCGTCGGTCTCCTCCACCATGAGGAGCAGTTCTTGCTGATTGTGAATGTTGAGCTTGCGATAGATATGCCCGATGTGCGTCTTCGCCGTGCTCTTCGAGATGCAGAGCTTGTCTTGGATGTAAGCGGCGTTGTAGCCCTTCGCGAGGAGGAACATGACTTCGGTCTCGCGTCGCGAGAGCAGGTAGCGGTCGGCGATTGCCTCACACTGCGCCCTGAACCTGCCGCTCTTGCGGGCCGTGTCGGCTTCTTCGGCCGCTCGGGCCGACATGCCAGGCGTTGCTGCCTCGGATGGGTGGCCGATCATCCCGTTCGCGTTCGCGGCGCGCAATCCTGCACGCGCAGGCGAAGAGGCTGAGCTGGCCGAGGAAGCGCCCTGTTCCACCTGTTCAGAAAGGGGCTGCCGCGTTCTGCGAATGTCGGGCCTCGTCGGCGCATGCTCCGATTCCGTCGCGTGCTCGAGGGCACCGCCAGCGTCGGCTTCGGCGCGATCCGGCCTCCCTGCGGCGAGCTCGACCTGGCGGTTGAATGTGGCGATGGCGGGATAGCCTTGCGGTTCGGGGCGTATAACGATGCGCTTGATGTCGCGCACCCGCGGCAAGAGCGCGTAGGCCATTACCATGACGAACATGATGAGCACGGCGCCGCCTGCCTCGCCGAACGGGGTAAGCGAGCCGAGAATCGAGGGGTCGGCGACCGAAAGCGATCCGGCGAGCGAGCCGAGCGCCAAGCAGCCCCGTCCGATACCGAACACGAAGATGGGGGAGAGACGGAACTCCTGGGCCATCTCGCCGAAGAACACCCACATGAGCGCCTCGAAGCACATATACCCGGTCAACAGTACGAGCGGTTCGAGGACCGAGCTTCCGAGCGGCAGTGTCGGTAGGAAGAACAGCGTGACCGCGATGAACGGAATGAGCGGTCTGAACAGGAAATCCCAGTGGCTGCGTTTGTCGATGCAGAACGATGTAACCAGAAGGAGCACTGTCGCAGCGCCGCCTGCGAACAGGGCGAGCAACTGCGTTGTCAGATCCGACGAAGGCAGGATGATCTGGGTTGAGATGGAGCGCAGTGCGCCGAGAGCGAATCCGAACAAAAGCGTCGGTATAGCGAGTCTGACCGAGAAAGGCATCTTGCGGACCGGCAGCGGGTTGAAGATGGGCACCGCATGGCGAAGGGCGTAGCTTACCGGCGTGAGCCGCCACAGAAGCGGAAGCTCGAGCAAGGGCAGGCAGCCTGTAAGTATGCCCGAGAAGGGTGGGGGAATGATATGGAGTACAAAGGAGTACAGAGCTATGGCGATCACGATGGCCACGGCCGTGTTCATGACGATGGTCGCGGCACCGTGGCGCGAAAACGCGATACCCCAGAACAGGAGCAGAAGCGCCGAGCCGATGCCCGTAGAGATGCCGGCGAACCATGTGGCAGCAATGCCGACAAAGCCGGGTACGTTGACGGCGAAGACGGCGAACGTGCCGATTGCGGTGAGGGCGGCTGCGGCAATGATCGCGCGCTTTGCGGTGTAAAACTTAAGGAAGCGCTGATCGGTTGCTGCGGCGAATAAAAGCGACAAGCCGAACACGACGATGGAGATGAGGAACACGAGCGAAATGGACGATTCGGCTTCGGGGCCGAGGGCTTGGGGTGCTTGGAAAATGGTCGTCGTGCCGAACATCGCGGTGTAGATCCACGATTGGTGGATGCCGAATCCGAGCGCGAGTATGTTCAGCTCGCCCTGCGTTCCCGTGCCCCGATCGTCGTCTACCGTGATACTGATTCGCGGAAACGTAATTGCCATGAGCGGAACCTCGCTTTTCCCCTGTCGTTGCGGTCGTACGATCGCGTAGCGATTCCCTGAGAGGCGCGGCCTTTGCGCCCTATGTGCCGAGCTTGGGCCCGCTTTGCGGCCCATGGAAACATTGCTCGTCATCATAAACGGAACCACATTCCTATTCAAATAACGATAAATCTGCAAAAAATGGCTTTCATCTGGTGCAATGATGATGATCCTGCTTTGAGATCGATAAAAATCAACCTCTGGGGCCGATGGTTTTTCCTGCGAAAACGCACATTTACCGTTATTCGCTATAGGGTGCCGTCGGCCCTCGGAGCGCTGTTTCGCCGACTTCTGCCGTCCGCGTTATCCGAAAGATTTTTTCGCTGGTTCACTATGTCTCTATAAATCGATCCCTCGGGCCGATGAGCGGATCGGAAAGCGTCCCGACGAGACGATGACCGTTTCAGCGTCGTTTCGTACCCTTCGGTGTGCATGGTTCTTTTGCTCGGAATCGACTGCGGTCTTCCGAATGCAAAGGGAAAACGAAGCCTGAGATGAGAGAAACGTGGAAGGAGGATACGCGCAGTCGTTTCTTCTGGGCAGCGTGCGGTTTGGGCGGTTGAGAAAGCCGATAGGGATGGCGTTCGAAACTACGGAAGCATCCGTTATTTCAAGAACCGAAGGTATCTGAAATACTGAAGCTGAAATACTGAAGCGTCCGTAATTTGCTGCAGACACGTGAGGGCTCAGTCTTGCCATTGCGCCGAAGGGGATATCAGACCGAGGGTGGTTCGCTCGAGCGGTCGGGGCGCCATCCAATCGAATTCACATTAAAAGGAGGGACTGATGGACAAAAAAGAGTTTACGGTCTCAGAGGTCATCGACTCTATTGGCATCAGCTCGCATACATGGATAGTCTTCGTGCTCCTGGCATTCGCCATGATCTTCGACGGCTACGATTTCATGATCGTCAATTCAACGAACCTATTCGTCGCCCATACGTTTTGGCCGGATAACGCGAACCCGGGCGCACTCATGGGCTCGCTTACCACATGGGGCCTGCTCGGCATGGTCATCGGCGGTGCTGTCGGCGGCATCATGTCCGACAAGCTCGGTCGCAAGAAGACGCTCATCGCGGCCGTCATGTTCTACGGGTTGTTCACGCTGCCGCAGGCGTTCGCGAACGACCTCGCATTTTTCGCTGCATTCCGTCTGATCGCCGGATTCGGCGTCGGCTCGTGCATCCCCGTTGTCACGACAGTGTTCTCCGAGAGCATGCCTTCCAAGCAGCGCGGCGTGTTCGTGACGTTCGGCATGGCCTTCATGGTCGTCGGCTGGGTGCTCGCAGGCCTCATTGCGAATCCCATCTGCAACGCATCGGTGCCGTTGCTCGGCGAATTCACGAACCAGGTTACCTACATGACCGCTGACGGCGGTACGGCTACCATGTTCGCGAACTGGCGTCTGTGCTACCTGATCGGCGGCATCCCGCTCATCTACGGCATCATTCTCATCTTCACGATGCACGAGACGCCCCACTGGTACGCCAACTCCGGCAACAAGGCGAAGGCGTGCGAGCGCCTCACCCAGATCGAGCAGGCTACGCGCCACACCTCGCACACCTACGACCCCGATCTGCTCATCGTGCCGCCCAAGCCTGCGAAAACCGGTCCGTCGGTGCTGTTCTCGAGCAAGTTCATCGTGGCGACGTGCGCCATCTGGGCAGCGTACTTCGTCGGTCAGTTCTGCGTGTACGGCATGAACGCTTGGATTCCCACATGGTTTGTGGGGCTCGGCTACTCGGCGACGGACAGCGTTGCGCTCCAGACCTGGAACAACGTAGCGGCCATCGCATCCAACATCGTGGTCGGCTTCGTGTCCGATAAGGTGGGCCGTAAGCGCAACCTCGCGTTCTCGTGGTTGTTCTGCATCGTTGCCATCATCCTGTGCTCCATCTTCGTGGCTCCGAACAATATGATGCTGTGCATCGCGCTCATGCTCCTGTTCGGCTTCGCGCTGAACTACGCCATCACGGCGGTTCAGCCGCTCATGCCCGAAAGCTATCCTACCGCCATCCGCAACACCGGCACGTCGTGGTGCCAGGCGTTCGCCCGCTTCGGCGGTTCCGCTTCGTCGATCGTGCTCGGCGGCATCGCCGGCATGGCGTTTTTCCAGACGGCGTCAGGAACGACCAACTGGAGCACCGTGGTACTCGTGCTCATCGTTCCCTTCGCGCTCGGATTCATCTGCACGGTGCTGTTCGTGAAGGAGACGGCCGGCAAATCGATGGATCAGCTGGCGGCGGAAGAGGAGAAGCTCGGCGCCTCCGAGAGGGACGGCAACGTGCGCTTCATAATCATGCTCGTTATCGTGGCGATTCTCGCGATCCTGTGCATCGTATGCCCCCTCGTCGTCGAGAATTGGTCGAAGCAGCCCTACGCGCTTCCGCTTATGGCGATTGGGCTCTTGCTTCCGTTCGTGTACTTCTTCGTATTCGGCGGAAAGCAACTTGCTAAGAACAAGAAACTGAAGGCGTAGCGCGGTTCTCTCTTGCCCGCTCGTACGCGAACAAGAGCCTCCGGCTCGTCGGGGGCTCTTTGCGTGGTTGGGGTTCGATACGGCAGAAACGCTGTGCAGTGCGGGAAAGATAACCCCCTGTTTGCAACGATTTCAACCCACGGCTGCAATGTATGGCAACTCCGGCGACCTGGGGAGACTTAGGCGGCTCAGGGAGCCCAGGGAACTCGGGGAACCCAGGTAGACCAGGGAGCTGAGGGCGCCCAAGTAGCCCAAGTAGCCCAGGGAACTCAGCGAGCCCAAGCCGCTCGTCGCTGATCGCTTGCTTAAACCGTGCGGCTCTGTTCGCTTGCAGCCTCTTCTTCGAGCAGCTGCTCGTACGTCTTGCCTTTGCCCGCGAACATCCACCGCTTGGCTTTCTTGAGCTTGGAGGCGTTCGGATCGTCGATGCCTTCGCTCAGCCCCCGGTATTCCTCCTTGATGCCCATAGCGATAACAGCCGTAACTGCAATGCGCAACTTCGCCACGTCTTTCGCCTTGATCTCGTAGCATTCCCCACGGTTGCGGAACTCGACCACGCGTACGTGCACGTCTTTCTCGAAGTTGTCTTCGCATACGAAGTCAAGCGGCAGCTCGCGTAACGTGCCGTTGATCTGCCAGCGCATCCCGTTGACGTAGTAGTCCGAAAAGATGCGGCGCGTATGGAACACGTACTCCCAGCGCTCCAGCTTCAAATAGTACGTGAGCGCCTTCGCATCCGGCTTGATCGAGCCCATCTCGCCGCCCATGCGCCCGAAGATGCATGCTTTGTCGCGCTCACTCGACCAGGTGCCCCTGATGCTCAGAAACGGCTCTCCGTCAGCGTACCAGACGTCGAAATCCTTATGACGCGCTATCGCGTCTGCGGGCATGTACACCTTGTTGTTCTTCACCGGACCCCCTGAATACGCGGTTTTGCGATTGCTGGATTATAGCGTATCGGGCGGGGCAAGGTGCGGAAGGAGCATCTCAAAAAAGTGCAATTTATCAGGCGATATTTAAGATACCAACCCTGCGGGCCGAGGAAAATCAACCCATGGGGCCGATGGGTCGAGCGGCAAAAACGTCCCCATGATTCGATGTGGGCAACCGCGCGGTCGGTAAGGTGTGAGCTGCAAGCTTCTTATGGGTCGTCTGTGTGCCGCGCTGTCTGCGCGGGCGGGCGAGCTGTAGATATCGGGGTCGGGCGGCGGCGCTGCATGCGGCTCGACCGAAAACAAGCGAAAGAGAGGTTCTCTATGTGTTTCAGACCAGCAGACGCAAGTGCCGGCTCCGGCGTGAACAAGTGCCCCGAGTGCGGCAAGACCATCCAGGCGATGGGCGGCGTCACGCTTAAGAGCTGTCCTTTCTGCAAATGCGACTTCACGCCGTATCTCGACGGCACGAAACCGTTGCCGACGGCCGCACCCGGTGCCCCGAAAGCGCCCGGCGCACCTGGCGCTCCCGCAGCCCCCGGTGCCCCGAAGGCTCCCGGCGCTCCGAAGCCGCCGTCAGCGTAAAGCGGCGAAGCATCTCGTAACGAAGCGGCTCGGTACATGCCGGATGCCGCTTGCAAGGGGACACATCGAGGGGAGGTGGTGCCGCGATCCGCAACGGCTCGGATATCGCGCTCGACTCAGCGTGCGCGAGACGTTTCTAAGGTTTTTTAAAGCGAACCAAAGAAAGAAGGAAGGAAAACATGGCATACGGTAAACAATGGCAAACCGTGATGGAGGATGGAACGGTCGTAACCCGTAGTAACACGTGGTCGCCTCCGGGAAGCCATCCTGTCGGATACGGCGTCAAGGTTGTGACCAAGGACGGGGAGCTCATCCGCGTCGAAGGCGACGACGACAACCCGATTACCACCGGTCGCGTCAATGCGATGAACCTCGCGCTGCGCGAGTACACGTACGCTCCGGAGCGCATCATCCACCCGATGAAGCGCGCTTACGAGGATCGCGGCAAAGACAAATGGGTCGAGACCACGTGGGATGAGGCGCTCGACACCATCTGCGAGAAGGTGCAGTACTTCAAGGATACCTACGGACCCGAGTCCATCGTCGTGTTCGGCGGCACCGGCCGTGAGGCGTGCATCTTCTACTACGCGCTCACGTTCTCCGTTCTGCAATCGCCCAACTGCTGCTACACGCAGTCCGGGTGGTCCTGCTATGGCCCGCGCTGCTCCATCGCCGACTACGTGTTGGGTGCGGGCTATCCCGAGCTCGACTACGCCGGCCATCTTCCGGGCAGCTACAACGATCCGGCATACACCGTTCCGAAGTGGATCGTGGTGTGGGGCAAAGAGCCTCTGCCCTCCAACGGCGACGGCTTCTTCGGTCACTGCCTCGTCGACCTCATGAAGCTCGGCACCAAGATCATCTCCATCGATCCCCGTATCACCTGGGTCGGTGCGCACGACGGCAACATCAACCTGCAGGTTCGCCCGCAGACCGACACCGCCCTTGCGCTCGGCATCATGAACCTCATGTTCGAGAGCGGAGAATACGACAAAGAGTTCGCCGAGAAGTGGATTTACGGCCTCGACGAAATGAAGGCCCGCGCGGCCGAATACCCGGTCGAGAAGGTCTCCGAGATCACCGACGTTCCCGTCGAGGACATCAAGCGCGTGGCCCATATCGTGGGCACCGAGCGTCCGATCGGCTGGGCATGGGGTCTTGCGTTCGACCAGAACAAGAACGGCGTGCAGCTTTCGCAGGCCATGATCATCCTTGCGGCCCTCTCCGGATCCATCGATCGTCCGGGCGGCCTTACCCTCGGACCTCCGTCGGCTCTCCTCGGCAAGTGGCGTATGGAGCAGCGCGGTGCCATGGAAGACGACGTGTGGGCAAAGCGCATCGGTGCCGCTGCATGGCCGGGCCTTTCCACGGGTATGGCGACCACTCAGCCCGACGAGACGTTGAACACCATGGAGACCGACGAGCCCTACGCGCTCAAGATGGGTTGGTTCAACAGCTCGAACTTCCTGACCCCCACCTGCTCGGCTCAGCCGAAGCGTTGGCACAAGGCTCTCCAGAAGCTCGAGTTCGTCGTTATCCAGGACCTCACCATGACCCCGACGGCCATGGCGGTAGGCGATTACTTCCTGCCGATGGCCACCTGGGCGGAGCACAACGGTATCGTGCTCACGCACTACGGCCGCAACACCGTGTTCATGGGCCCCATGAACAAGGCGCTCACGGTCGGCGAATGCAAGTCCGACGTCGAGATCTGCCTCATGTTCGGTCAGCGCCTCAACCCCTCGTGGTGGCCCTGGTACAAGCCTGCCGACGGCAAATCGCTCGACCTCGACGCGCTGACGACTGCGGTTGAAGATTTCTACAGCGATCAGCTCAAAGAAATCGGCTACGACTGGAATTCGTTCAGGGAAGCCGGCCTCTATCAGCCCGGTGCCCACGGCTTCGAGTACGAGAAGTACGAGAAGGGCCTGCTCCGCTTCGACGGCGAGCCCGGCTTCAACACCATCACCGGCCAGATCGAAGCGTACTCGATCTTGTACGAGTCCTGGGGCGAAGATCCGCTGCCGTATTACGAGGAGCCGAACTACAGCCAGATCAGCCAGCCTGATCTCGCTACCCAGTACCCGCTGTTCTCCACCTCGGGCTCGCGCCGTTACAGCTCGTTCCATTCCGAGCACCGTCACGTGCCTTCGCTGCGCCAGATCGATCCGTGGCCGTGGGTTCAGATGAATCCCGAGACCGCTGCGGAATACGGCATCACCGATGGCGACTGGTGCGAGGTGGCCAACATGTTCGGCGAAGCTCGCTTCAAGGCCGAGATCACCCCGGTCATCAAGCCTGGCATCCTGAATTGCGCTCACGGCTGGTGGTTCCCCGAGCAGGACGGCGAAGAGCCCAATCTGTTCGGTGTGTGGAAGTCCAACTTCAACAGCCTCGTGCCTCACTTCAACGTCGGTAAGCTTGGCTTCGGTGCTCCGTACAAGGGCGTTATGTGCAGCATGCGCCGCGTCCGTAGTCTCGACCAAGACTAACTGAAAGGAAGTGGCATAAAATGGCAGATCAGAAATACGCTTTGCTCGTCGATTACACCTACTTCTCCGGCAACCATGCCGCGGAGATCGCGTGCAAAGAAGAGCTCGGGCTCCCGATCGACCAGTTCGGTATCAAGGAAGTCGAGATCGGCCCGTTCAAGAAGGGCGAAGGCAACGACGGAGACGCATGGGAATGGTTCTACCTTCCGTGCCCGACGTCCATCTTCTCCGAGCACTGGGGAACGGGCGGCGACAAAGCCGGCCAGCGTCCCTTGGCTGTCCAGGTAGAAGAGTCCGCGTCCATGTACTACGGCACTCTGGAAGACATGCAGGCTAAGATGGCGGAGTTCGATCGCCCGATGGTTCTGTTCCAACTGTAGGTTTTCAATAAGAGATGGATGGTGTGGTCATCGGTCTTGCCGGCCGATGGCCACGGCGTCCGAGTTGAGAGACTGAAAAGGAGGACACTATGACTCGAGACGAGTTTTTGGAGCTCGACGCTCCCGAGGCGGCTGAAAAGCTCAACGCTCTTCTAGCTGAGGGCAAGAGCCAGGAAGAGGCTATGGCCGCTTGCGGAGTCGAAAAATCCGACCTCATGAAGGCGCAGATCTTCTTCGTGAAGGACAAGTTCATCTCCCGCGCTTGGGGCGGTTACACTTCGACGAAGCGAACGGGTAACGAAGGTGCGAGCGAGCTTGGTCTCGGCGGCAGCTTTAAAGATATCAAGCCGGTGAGCTAAGCTTTAGGCGATACGTTTGCGCAGAGGCAAAAAAGAGGACTCGCTTGTAGCTCGAAGTGAGTCCTCTTTTGGAATGGAGAGCACTGCGGTGCCCGCAACGCTTTACTGGCGATAAAGCCTTACCGGCACCGTATTGGTAACGAGGACAACCATGGGAAACGTGGATACCGAATCGCACAAGGAGGCAAATGCTTATGGGAACTGAGGACATCATCAAAGCCGAGATCGAAAAACTGGGCCGTTTGACGCCTGAGCAGGAAAACATTCTGTACAACATATCTTTGAAACAGGATGAGCTGGGTCGGGAGTCGGTGAACCTTTTGCTTGATAAATTGAAGGGGAATCCCGTGTACGAGCCGCTGATCGAGCGCCAGTACTTGACCTACGATGTGTTCAACCACGGAGGCAAACACGAGATCGCGTGTCTGTACGTTACGCTCAAGGGGCTGCGCTACTGCATTATGTTCGCTGACGAGCTTTCTCGTCGGCGCAAGCTCAATCCTGCGGGCGCTCCCTGGGGTGCCGAAGCTTTGAAATGGGGGGCGTAGCATGGAAATCGGATCAACAGTGACGCTCACCTATACGGGCAAGCTCGATGACGGTACCGTATTCGGTTTCGCCACGCAAGAAAAGCCCATGAAGTTCCAGACCGGCATGGACGCGGCCATCGACGGTTTCGAGAAGGCCGTACTTGAGATGAATGAGGTCGGCGAGAAGAAGACCTTTACAGTTGACGAATACGAGGCGTACGGCGAGTACCTCGAAGGCCATACGACGAAGATCCCGCTTGAGCAGATTCCCGTTGACGATATCGCCGTCGGAAAACGGATCTGGCTCTCGAGCGCAGAGGATGGAGCTCCTACGCCCGCAACCGTGCTGGGTATCGAAGGCGGCATGGTTACGTTCGATCTCAACCACCCGCTTGCGGGGAAGGACCTCATATTCGAGGTTGAGCTGCTCGATATCGAGGATGCTCCCGAGAATTTTGTTTCGGCGGCGGAGAAGGCGGCGCACTTGAAGGAGCAGTCGAAGCTTCTGGGCGGCGATCAGGGAGACGACTTCCGCTGAGGACGCTTTTGTCGGCATCCGTATGCGAATGCGGGCCGATAAGGCTGCGCGACAAGTGCGCGGCTAGCGAGGCCGCGTGGCGAGTGTGCGGCTGGCGAGGCCGCGTGACAAGTGCACGGCCGACCATCGATCAAGGCGAAGCCTGTGCGCTTCGCCTTCGCACGTCCGAGAAAACCGTGAAAGGGAGCGCCATGTGCTGGTCTTGCAACCCGATATGCGGCGGTTGCCGCCCACCGAGGAAACGTCCGGTCAAGTGTCCGGAATGCGGCGCGTTCAATGCTGTGGATCTCGAGCATATGTCCGAGGTCAACCCGTGCACCAAATGCGGCTTCGATCTGACCGAGCTCGCCACGCCCGAGCCCATTACGTGTGCGATCTGCGGCGAGATCTGCTACAACCCGTGTCGCAAGGGCAAAACCGAGCAGCCTGGCGGCGAGCGGCAACCCTGCAATGTGCGGGTGGACAGGCCGCTGTAGGGGTGCTGAATCCCCGTACCGCCCCTTCGATCGCGTACTCTCGCCTTGCGGCAGTGCACCCCGATTCCCGCGTGAACCTCGCTTTGCGGAAGCGTTCCCGATCCCGCGCGAACCTCGCCTCGCGGCAGCGCCCCCAAGATCGTGCCATATGGCACGATTATTGCTCGATTTTCCCACCGCGTAGAGACGACCTCAAAGAAGGATGAAAGCAGCCGCAGATCAAAAGCATGCTTCATGGAGAATAGACTTAGCGTCTCGCCAAGATCGTGCCATATGGCACGATTGTTGACCAAGGAAGCAGACTTGCCGCTCGATGGCTATATATGGGGCAGGTAGGCGGCGATTCCCCAGCAGGCCCAGCGTATCGCCGCGTGCAGGTTCCTGAAGGCAATTATGCGCAAATCAGTCGAATTGTCGTTGACTATATACTGTATAAAGGATAATATTGGACTGCGTCGGGCAGAGCGTTCGGCGTAGTCTGTAGGAAACAAGGAAGGGAACGCATGAAGAAACACGTACGCATCATGCTTGTCGCCGTCCTCTCGTTCGCGCTCGTCGGAGCGTTTGCGTTGGCGGGCTGCTCGTCGCAGCCGGCCGAGGAGCCCAAGCAGGAAGAGAACACGCAGGCCCCCGAAACCGAGCCCGCGCAAGAGCCCGTCGAACTCCAGATTTTCGCTGCGAACTCGCTTTCCAAGGCGATGGAAGAGGTTCAGAGCCTCTACATGAAAGACCATGAGGGCGTCACGTTCGCCGATACCCAGTACGAAGCCTCCGGTACGTTGAACGAGATGCTCGGCGCCGGCTCGTACGCCGACATTCTCATCACCGCTTCCAAGGGGACCATGGATACGGCGGTCGATGAGGGCTACGTCGATCCGAACACCCGGTTCGATATGTTCACCAACGAGCTCGTGATCGTGACGGGCGAGGGATCCGATATCGAGAAATCCTCGCTTGCAGACATCGCGACCGGCGAATACAAGCTGGCCGTGGGCGACGATAACGTTCCCGCTGGAAACTACGCCAAACAGTCGCTCTCTACCACTGATCCTGCCTGTTACATCGATGCAGACGGAAAGACGGGCGCCGACTCCACGGGCAAGGGCGGTACGTTCGAAGGCACGCCGATCGCCGATAGGGTGACCCAGGGTTCGAGTGTGGGCAACGTATGCTCGTATGCAAACTCGGGCGATGTCGATCTCGCCATGGTCTACAGCTCTGACGTGTATCGTTTCGGCGGCGTGAAGATCGTTGGCACCGTGCCCGCCGATACGCACAAGAACATCATCTACCCGGCTGCCATCTGCGCCGAGTCTACGAATTCCGAAGCCGCCCAGGCGTTTCTCGATTGGGCCTTCTCCAATGAAGACGCAATCAAGATTTGGCAAGAATGGGGCTTCGAGCTAGCTGCATAAGCCGCGGATTCGCGGTATGATTGAGCGCAACGCGCTTTTCGACGGGGATGGAAGGCAGTGCTTTCCATCCCCGTTTGTACGCTTGGCTCAGCGGCGATGCCGGTATTGGGGAAAGGACCAGGATGGGAAAACGTTTGAGCGTTCTCGCGATTGCCGTCGCGTTGGCATCCGCCGCGCTCTGGCCGGGCCTTGCGTTCGCAGATGACGAACCTTCCCTGGAAGACGGGGGTGCTTTGGCCGCTCAGACGGACTCGGGGGAAGTTTCGAAAGGCGAAGCGGCCTCCCTTGATGCTCAGGGAGGCTCTTCTTCGGGCGGAACTGCTGCACGCATCGATGACGTCGTCGTTTCGGACGAAGGTGAAGCCGCCCTTATCGAAGGAGCCACGTTTGCCGTCGACAGCTTCAGCCGGGCGCAGAAGGGCTCGAACCGCGAGCTCGACGGGCGTTATCTCGGCTACAGCTACTACCAGGGAAGCTCGGCTGACTACGCCGTCGCCGTCGCAACGGAAACCTACGTGCTCGTCTACATCCCGCCTGCGGCTCATGCGCTCTGCGATGTAGAGGATCCCGCGTCGAAAGACGCTCTGAAGCACTATTTCCTCGCGCTCGACGAGGTATCGCTCACGGGCGGCATCGTCATGGACGATGCGGTTCCCTGGCATTTCACGAGCGAACCGACCGCGACCGTCGAAGGCGTCGTGTACAGCTTCGCCGTTGAGGTGGGGGAAGGAAAGTACTACGTCACCGCCATGGGCGAAGACGGCAGCGACGTCGTGTCGAGTGCGGTAGAGGGGCTTGCGCGCCCGACTCACGTCGACTTCCTTAAAATCGTAGCACCCGATGCGGTGGACATCGCGCCGCCCGTTACGGGTATCGATTCGCTCGCCCGATTCCTGAACGGCATCGATCTGTCGCCTCTGTGGGTGACGCTCAAGACCACCGGTACCGCCATCGTGCTCATTTTCGTACTCGGTTTGGCCGCCGCGTACTTCACGTTGCGGATATCGAAGCGCGCGCAGGATATCTTTGACACCATCTTCACGATACCGATGGTGCTGCCGCCGACCGTGTGCGGCTTTCTGCTGCTGCTTGCGCTCGGGCGCAATACCGCACTCGGCCAGTGGTTCATCGACATAGGCTTTCCGCTCATCTTCAGCTGGCAGGCGACGGTCATCGCAGCGGTCGTGGTGGCGTTTCCGCTCATGTACCGCAGCGCCCGCGGAGCGTTTGAGGGGCTCGATCCGAACATGCTCGATGCGGCGCGTACGCTCGGCTGGTCGAACGCGAAGATATTCTTCAAGCTCATGCTGCCCCTGTCCTGGAGCTCGATCGCGGCGGGCACGGTGCTCGCGTTCGCTCGTGCTCTCGGCGAGTTCGGCGCGACGTTGTTTTTGGCCGGCAACTACGTCGGCATCACGCGCACCATCCCGATCGCCATCTACTTCGAGTGGATGAGCGGCAACATGGACGTGGCTTTGTTCTGGACGGTTGTCATCCTCATATTCAGCTTCGTCGTCATCCTGTTCATCAACCTGTGGAGCAGGCGAACGACGCGCTATAGAAAGGAGACGGTCGAATGAGCCTCGAAGTCGCCATCAAGAAGCGGTTCTCGGGCTTCGAGCTCGATGTGGCGTTTGCGGCCGAGGACGAGACGCTCGGATTCCTCGGCGCGTCGGGCTGTGGCAAGAGCCTCACCTTGCGCTGCATTGCCGGTATCGAAAAGCCCGATGAGGGGCGAATCGTCGTGAACGGGACGGTATTCTTCGATTCGAATGCGAAGATCAACCTCACGCCGCAAGAGCGCAAGACCGCGCTTCTGTTCCAGAGCTACATGCTGTTTCCGAACCTCACCGTTGCCGAGAACGTGGCGGCGGGCATCGGCAAGGATACGGCGAAGGCGCAGCGCGCAGATATCGTGCAAAGCGAGCTCAAGCGCTTCGGCCTCACGGGTTTTGAGAAGCGCTACCCCGCACAGCTTTCAGGCGGCCAGCAGCAGCGCGTGGCGCTTGCGCGCATGCTCGCCGCGAAACCCGGCATCCTCATGCTCGACGAACCGTTCTCGGCGCTTGATGCGCACCTCAAAGGTGTTCTCGAGCAGAACCTCGTGAGCCTGTTCGACGCCTACGACGGCACGATTCTCTACGTGAGTCATGATATCGACGAGGCGCTGCGCTTCTGCGACCGCATCGCGGTGGTCGAGGACGGCAGCATCGTCGAAGAGGGTACGGGAGACGATCTGGTGAACCGCCCCCAAAGCCAGGCGGGCATCAAGCTTTCGGGCTGCAAGAACGCGACGCCTGCCGAGTACGCGGGAAAGCATCGCGTGCATCTGCCCAAGTGGGGTATCGAGCTTGCGTGCGAGCAGCCGGTGCCGAAAGACGTCAAGTGCCTTGGGGTGCGCGCGTTTTTCCTCGAGCGTGCCGAAGAGCCGGGCGAAAACGTGTTCCGCGTACGGGCCGACCGGGTGAGCGATTCACGGTTCGATCGCACGGTGCTGCTCGGGTTCCTCGACCGCGATGAGGCCGAGGCTCCTTCCGTTTCGGCGGACGAAGACGATATGAAGTACCTTCATCAGCACGTGTTCTGGCGGGTGAACAAGCTTTCTGTCGCGCCGGGAGGACTGCCCGAGGAAGGCGACGAGCTTTTGATACGCATTCCCCGGGACAGGCTGTATCTTGCAAGCCGCTGAGGGCGGCGCCGAGGCGCGTGGCTGCGGCGGATGGCGGCGTGACTGCTTGTAGCCCATTCATCGCAGCGGATGAGCTGCGCTGTTCTTTCAGAGCGGGCCGAAAAGCCCCGCTTCGCATGACGAAACGGGACGAATGTGCACGAAGCGTGATAAAAACTGCGATCCATGAGCGGTTGAGCGAGCTTTTACGCGCAAGGATTGCTATAATATCCTCAACTGAGAAGAGAGGCGATCGGCATGAAGGACTCGCATGGCCGTACCATCGATTATCTGCGCATCTCGTTGACCGACCGGTGCAACCTGCGCTGCATATACTGCATGCCCGACGAGGGCGTCGATCAGATGTCGCACGAGGATATCCTGCGCATCGAAGAGATCGAGCAGGCGGTGCGCGTTGCCGCGCAGATGGGCATCACCCGCGTGCGCCTCACGGGCGGTGAGCCGCTTGTGCGCAAAGGCGTGGTTGACCTTATCCGGTCCATCAAGAACACGCCCGGCATCGAGCATATCGCTATGACCACGAACGGCGTGCTCTTGCCGCGCATGGCCGAAGAACTCAAGGATGCGGGGCTTTCGCGGGTGAACATCTCGCTTGACACGCTCGATCCCGATCAGTTCGCCATGATCACACGACGTGGCAGGCTCGAAGATACGCTCGCGGGCATCGAGGCAGCGCTTGAGGTCGGGTTCGATCCGGTGAAGATCAACGCGGTCACCGTGCGCAGTCTCAACCAGGACTACCTTGCGTTTGCGAAGCTTTCCATCGATCGCCCGCTTCACGTGCGCTTCATCGAGTACATGCCGGTAGGCGAGAGCTCGGGCGCTACGGGTTGCGGGTGGGGCAAAGAGGATGTCGTGCCCTCCGAAGAGCTCATCGAGATCATCGATGCGCGCGCGCAAGCCGAGGGCATGGGGCCGCTCGTTGCGGCCGGCGGCACGCGCCCTGAGGGTTGGGGACCGGCGCGCTATTACGCATTCGCGGACGCACTGGGCACAGTCGGGTTCATCTCACCGCTTTCGCGCCACTTCTGCTCCGAGTGCAACCGTTTGCGCCTGACCGCCGACGGCAAGCTCCGCCCCTGTTTGTTCTCCGATGTGGAGTTCGATCTGCGCGAGGCGCTGCGCGAAAACGACGAGGCGGCGGCTAAGGCGGTGTTCGCCGAAGCGCTCGGCGCGAAACCCGATGACCATCACGACAAAGTGGGCACCGAACGCGGCATGTCCCAAATAGGAGGATAGCGATGACCGAAGAGCTGACGCACATCGACGAGAAGGGCGAGGTGCGCATGGTCGACGTGTCGCAGAAGGCCGACACCGAGCGGATCGCCGTTGCCGAGGGCTTCATAGCGATGCATCCCGAAACGCTTGCGCTTATCGTCGAGGGCAAAGCTGCAAAAGGCGATGTGCTCGCGTGCGCCCGCGTAGCAGGCGTGATGGCAGCCAAGCAGACCTCTGCGCTCATTCCCATGTGCCACCCGCTCAACATCACAAAGGCGAAGATCGATCTCGAGCCGGTGTTTGAAGGCGAGCGCGAAGATGGCCATGTGGGCATTCACGTGTTTGCGACCTGCGGCGTTACGGGCAAGACGGGTATCGAGATGGAGGCGCTCACCGCGTCGAGCGTGGCGTGCCTCACGATCTACGACATGTGCAAGGCGGTCGATCGCGGCATGGAGATCATGGATGTGCGCTTGCTTAAGAAAGAGGGCGGCAAGTCGGGGCTGTGGGAGCGCGCCTAGACGGCGGAAGACCGCTTTTCGGCATCCGAGGATATTGTTGGGGAACTCGCGCTGACGTTCACATACCGTGATGTTTCACGTGAAACATTTGTTCGTGTTTTGATGCATTCCTCGTGGTCATCTGCTGCAACGATGCGCTTCATCTCGTCGATGAAGATGCACCCGTTTTCCGACGAGGCGAACTCGTCGGTGTACGCTGCGTAGAAATCGGTTTCGAACGGCAAATCGGCGAGCGAGAACGCGCGGCATTCGTCACGCTCCTCAATGCCGAAGCGCGGAGCAAGTGTCGTCGGCACAACTCCGAACAGGTCTTGGAAATCGTACGAAAAGTATTCGAAGTGGTCGCTGAAGCTCATGGTCTGCAGATTGACGTGGGCTCCGTAGGCGGCGAACCGATCGACGACGCCGTCGCGCAGGTACCCGTGGTAAATGTCGGGCGGCAGCATAATCGTGGCACCGTCGAGATCGGCCGCGTACACGGTCTCTGCGCCGAACAGTGGATTGTCTTGGGTCATGAGCAGTTTGATTTCCTCGGTGCAGAGCTTGAACCCCTGCACCCCTTGCGGCAGCACGCGACGGTCCGTACCCGAAACGTAGCTCTTGCAGCCTGCCACTACGATATCGTTTTGCTGCTCCCGAAGAGCATCGACGGTGCTGCGCGGCCCGCTTGCCGTAACGATGTCGATTCGCTTACCGGGATGGTGCTCTTGGACGGCGTGGCGCGTCTTGTACAACAGCGATTCGAGCCATGGCAGGTTGGTTTGGGCGACCGTAACGGTGAGCAGGTTGTCGGCGAGCGAGCGGTACTCATCGACGATTCCCTGCACCGTTTCGACAAGCTGCGTGCCCGTTTGCACGAATCGTCGTCCTGCGGGCGTGAGCGCCGCTTTGCCTTGGCGTTTTCCCACCAGCTCGCACCCGAGCTCTTCCTCGAGTTCGCGTATGTGATCCGAAAGCGTGGGGCGGGTGATGAACAGCTTTTTGGCCGCTGTCGAGTAGTTGAGCTCGGCGGCGAACACGAGAAACTCTTTCACGTAGCGCGTATCCATCGGCTTCCCTCCTTGAGACGACGGATAGTTGTAAAGATAATTTTACACCATAGCGCCTTCTTTGCATACTGAGAGCAAGTTTTGCGGCATACCTTACCAAAAGCCCTCCCGCGTTTTGCGCATGCGGACCGATACGATTGCGCTATGGATTCGGCGTTCAGGGGAAGGCCGAGCAGACTTGGGAAAGGGGATATACATGCAACTCGATCGAAGAAGTTTTCTCAAAGGTGCTGCGTTGCTCGGGGGAGCGGGGGCGTTGGCGGGGTTTGCGGGATGCGCGCCTGCCGCGGGAGAAACGGCTGCCAACCCGGAGGCGGGCGGCTCGTCGGAGCGTGCGGCGTTCGAAGCGGCTGCGGCTCCCATCGATCCGGTTGAGCCGCCCGCATCGTGGGACGAAGAGGCCGAGATCGTAGTGGTCGGTTCGGGTGCAGGCGGCATGAACGCGTCGATCCGTCTCGCGCAGGCGGGCTACGGCGTACTCATGCTGGAGCGAAGCGAAGAGACAGGCGGCAATTCGAAGCACTCGTCGGTGTTCTCGAATATCGGCGGACATAAACAGGCGGAAGCGCTCGGGTGGGCCTATCCGTCCTACCCCTACGACATCGACAATATCGTCGAGTTCTTCATGGACTGCCAGCAGATGACGGGTGATCCCGACCTTCTGCGCGCCATGGCCGTCGAGGGGCCGCAGTGCATCGATTGGATGAATGAGAAGGCGGGGGCCAAGTGGGTTCCCATGAACCCATCGCCTGCGGGAGCCGGTTTACTCGAATGGGAGGGCATGTCCACGCCCACGAACGGCATCAACGTGAACCTGATTCCGTTTCAGGAGCTCGAGCAAACCGCGCGCGATGCAGGCGTTGAAATCCGGACGCAGTGCACGGTCGATACGCTCGTGTTCGACGGAACCGCCGTCCTCGGCGTGAAAGTGACCGATCAGAAGGAAGAGAAGTTCATCCGCGCCGACCGGGCGGTGGTGCTCACGGCGGGCGGCATGGAGATGAACCGCGCCATGATGGCAAAACACTCGGCAACGTGCTTGCACGGTATAGCCAACATCGCTACGCCGCCGAACGGCACAGGCGAGTGCATCCGCATGGGGCAGGGCGTCGGGGCCGATCTTTCGGGCTACGATTCTACCGGAGCCTTCGACGGCGGCGTGTGGTGGCGCGATTACAACGAATACGACACCATGATGGATTCGCATATCAACAAAGACGGCAACCAGGCGCTTCGCCAACCGTGGCTGCGCATCAACCGCGACGGCCAGCGCGTGCCCTACATCTCCACGTCGGCGACGAGCTATCCGTATTCTACCGATGCCGCACCTTCGTCGGCGGGCCTGTGCGATACGGCCGCTATCGAGATGAACCAGCCGGGCGGCAAAACCTATTGCTGCTTCGACTCGAAGTTCGACGAGCTTGTGACCCAGAACTTCTTCGGCCAGATCATCTGCCGCAAGGCGAAGATCGTCGAAGCGGACGATCCGTACATCGACCGCGTTCCCGAATGGCTGCGCGATTGGCACACCGGTTTCCAGCAGATGGTCGATGCCGGAGCTATCGCGAAGTGCGATACGGTCGAAGAGCTCGAAGAGGCACTCGGCCTCGAAGGCGGCGTGCTCGTCAATGCGGTCAAGCAATGGAACGAAGCGTGTGCGAAAGGCGAAGACTACGCGGCATCGTACAAGTATCCACCCGAGTGGATGATCGCCGTCGACGAGCCGCCCTATTACGGGGCGAAACTCGGGGGGCATGTGTTCGGCTCGAAAACCGGGTTGCGCATCACGCCCGCCATGCAGGTGGTGAATACATCGGGGCAGGTTATACCCGGTTTGTACGCGGGCTGGCATACGGCCGGCGGATCGTCGGGGGAGGGCAACCCTTCGGGCAAGCCTCTCACGGGCATGTACGCCGATCTGGGTCTCGCTTTCGTCGGCGGCTACATGGTCGCAGGCGGTATCATGGATGAAGACGGCAAGACCGACGCATAGTTTGTGCGAGCGCGCTTCCTGCGGCTTGTGCGCACAGGACCGCCTCTTATCGAACCATGATAAAAAAGTTCTTGTCAAGTACTAGACACAATCATATACTAGTCAAGGTCTGAAACATAGGAAGAGCCGCATTCCCCCAATGCGGCTCTTCCTGTTTGTTGGTCCTGATTCGTTTTCGTAGACGAATAGTGCATCTTGGAAGCTTTCGTTCTGCTCGACACGATCCTGCACGATTGAAATCGTCGGATGCCCGCTGCGAAAGCCTGAGCGCATACTTCTTGCCCGATACAGCGTTTCCTGCGATAATCGATGACTAATCTGCTTATAGAGGATTGTATCCGCTTGTTTGCAAGCGCACGTGATCCCGTGCAGTGAGATACGGCATGCTGAAGGAAGCGGGAGAAGGTCGTGAAATCTCTGGTACAAAGGAATAACCTGGGCATATTCTTTGCATTGTTCGGGGTGCTCATCGTTTTGGCGGCAGTGATCAGCGGGGCGACCGTGATGCGGAGCACGGCGATTGCTACCGAGGAAACCGAACGGTATCTGGCCGAGCTATCTCAGCAGACCACATATCGCATCAACCAGAGGATGAGCTTCAACCTCGAGTTGCTATCGAACCTTGGAGTGCAGCTTGAAATAGCTGGTCAAGACGAGCGCACCCGCGATGAAATGATCGATGCGGTTATCGCCACGAGCCCGTTTGTGTGGATCGGCTACACCGATCTTAAAGGGAATTTGCTGGTTGACGGCAGGGAATCGGTCGATCTCTCGGACTTTAGCGCGGTCAAGAAGGCAATTGCCGGCAACCCGGGCGTCAGCGACCAGCTCGTTTCAGTTTTCGAAGGCGAACGGGGTGCTTTGTACGCAGCGCCTGCGCCGAGCGGCGACATGGGCGCGATCGTGGGGTTGGTCGCCCCTGAAACAATGGAGCTTCTGCTCAATACCGATACGGCAGACGGGGTGGGCTTTTCCCATATCGTTTCACGCGAGGGCGAATTCATCTTGCGCTCCAGCAACCAGAACGCATTGCTTGAGGGAAGTAACGTATTCGATAGCCTTGCCGAGCAAACCGATATCAGCCAATCGGAGATAGCCCTCATGCAGCAGGCGATGGCAAGCGGCGAGAGCGGGCGAATTCGCTACAGTATCAATAACGAGCCTCGCGAAATGAACTACTGGCCGCTCGATAAAGGAGGATGGTACGCGCTTTCCGTCGTTCCTCCCGATGTGTATACGAGCTCTCTCACCAATTTCACGCATATGGCCATCGTTGCCGTCGCTTTGCTCGCCCTTGCCGCATTCGGGTTGTTCGGCGGCTATCTGCTTTGGATGACGGCGCGCAAGAACCGTGAGATCAGTCGTATCGCCTTCGTGGATCCGGTAACGTGCGGCCACACCATGGCACGCTTCGACCATCTGGTAGCTCAGCGCATGCAGAAACGCCGGCCCTTCACCTTCGTAACGCTTGATGTGAGCAACTTCAGGCTCATCAACGATACGTTTGGCAAGGAACGGGGTAACGCGACGCTCAAGCACATTCACGATACAATCGTCGCGAACCTCCACGACGGGGAAATTGCGGCACGTATTTCCGCCGATGTGTTCAACGTCGTGCTTGAAGAGCTCGATCGCGGAAGCATCGAGGTGTGGCTGAACCATCTGGCCGAAGAGATCAACCGCATCAATGTCGACGTCGATGCTCCGTACTTCCTGAAGCTGAACTGCGGCGTGTATCTGGTGAACGAATCCGAAACCGACATTGTGGCCGTGCGCGACCGATCGAATACAGCGCGCAAGAGCGAACGGCGGTCGGGCGGGTCCTTGTGCTCGTGCATGTTCTTCGACGATATCGAGCATGCTCGGCTGCTGCGGGAAAAGGGAATGGAAAACGAGATGGACCATGCGCTCGAGACGGGCGAATTCGTGGTGTACCTGCAGCCGAAGGTGAGCCTCGATACCAACGAGGTGATCGGTGCCGAAGCGCTCGTGCGGTGGGATTCTCCCGAGCGCGGGCTGATTCCGCCCGACGAGTTCATCCCGTTCTTCGAGCGCAACGGCTTCATCATCAAACTCGACCTCAACGTGTTCGAGCAGGTATGCAAACGATTGCGCATGTGGATGGATTCGGGTCGCGAGACGCTTCCTATTTCGGTCAACCTATCGCCCGTCCATTTGCGGCGCAGGGATTTCCTCAAGGCGTTCGAGGAAGTGCGGGAGCGCTACGACATTCCAGCGCACCTGCTCGAGTTCGAATTGACCGAGCGCGTTGCGTTTGAGAGCATCGAGCAGTTGCGCAGCGTGGTCGACGATATCCACGATTGCGGATTCCGCTGCTCCATGGACGATTTCGGCAGCGGCTATTCGTCGCTGAATGTTCTCAAGGAGATTCCCGTCGACGTGCTGAAGATCGATCGACAGTTCTTCATCGGCAACGACGAGCGGGGATGCGCTGTGGTCGAGTCGGTGGTCGAGCTTGCGAAGAAGCTCGATATGGGAACCGTTGCCGAGGGCGTTGAAACCATTCCGCAAGTCGAGTTCCTTCGCAGCGTCGAATGCGATGCGGTACAAGGATACGTGTTCTCGACACCGGTACCCGTCGATAAGTTCGAGGACATGGTGTTCGGCGACGGCACGGCACCGCGATCGCTGTAGCGCAAGGCCGACTGGTTCTGCGGAATTGATATTGCACAAGTTTTACCCGCTTCTTATCGCCGCTTGATTCCTCCTTGGTACGGTGGACCCGTATAACGGAGGAAGCGACGAAACGAAAGTTGAGGTTGTGCATGCAGGTTTCAGGAGTCATATTCGATTGCGACGGAACGCTGCTCGATACGATGGGGGCATGGAGGCGTGCGGAGCGTACGCTTGCGGCTCGGGCGGGGGCTTCGCTCGATGCGCGCGACGTGGACATTCTCACTACGCTGACCGTGCCCGAGGCGGGTGCGTTCTTTAACGAGAAGTACGGAGTCGGAACGTGCGCCGAAGAGGTTGCCGACATGATCCAGGATCTGGTCGTCGGCCACTATGCGCTTTCGGTCGAAGCCCGTTTGGGGGCGCTTGAGTTCGTCCGTGCGCTCGCTTCGCTCGGGATCAAGATGGGAGTGGCGTCGTCAAGCCCGAATCACCTGCTTGAGATCGGTCTCGGACATGCGGGGCTGCGCGAATTCTTCTCGATTGTCGCCTCGACCGACGACGTGGGCGCCTCGAAGCGCGAGCCGGCGGTATACGACTATGCTCGGGCCTTTCTGGGAACGCCGAAGGAAGAAACATGGGTGTTCGAGGATGCCGCGTACGCGTTGCGCACGCTTCGCGGAGCAGGTTATCGTACGATCGGCATCCATGACCGCGACGATTCGGGTACGTTCGACGAGCTTGCCGAGCTGTCCGATTTCGCGATTCGCGGCTACGCCGATCTCGACATCGTGGAGTTTGTCGCGGGGCGCTACGCAAGACGAGAAGTTGCCGCCTGTTCGCCCTGTGCCGCCGCACGTCCTATTATGGAGAGCGTTCGCACTCTCTGAAGCGCAGGGAGCTGGTGTGATACAATAACGCGCTGGAATTGCATCAGAGAGTTAGGGAAACCATATGTCAGGGCATTCAAAATGGGCAACCACGAAGCACCGCAAAGCCGCGCAGGACGCTAAGCGCTCGGCTCTGTTCTCCAAACTGTCCCGTAACATCACGGTGGCAGCCAAGGAGGGTGGCGACCCGAACCCCGACAACAACGCGTCGCTCGCGGCCGCCATCGAAAAGGCGAAGGGCTACTCGCTTCCTAAAGACAAGATCAAAACCGCCATCGACAAGGCGTTCGGCAGCGGCAAAGATGCGGCCAACTACGAGACGGTCATCTACGAAGGCTACGGGCCTGCGGGCGTCGCCGTCTACCTCGAGGCGCTCACCGATAACCGCAATCGCACCGCCGCCGACGTGCGCAGCGCGTTCTCTCATGCGAACGGCAGCTTGGGCACGTCCGGTTCGGTCGCGTTCCAGTTCGAGCGCAAAGGCCAGATCATGATCCCGAAAGAGATCGAGGGCGATAAAAAAGAGGGCATGAAGGCGAACGGCGCCGCTGGCGACGAAGAGGAATTCATGCTTGCTGTGGCCGATGCCGGTGGCGACGATTACGAAGATGCCGACGAGGAGTGGATCGTCTACACCGCGCCCACCGAGCTTATGGCGGTGAAGAAGGCGCTTGAGGAGTCGGGCCTTGAGACGAAGGGTGCCGAGCTTATCATGGAGGCTACGACCCCCACCGAGGTGAGCATTTCCGACGCGAAGAAGGTCATGCGCCTCATTGATAAGTTCGAAGAGCTTGAAGACATTCAGAATGTGTATCACTCGATGGACGTAACCGACGAAATCGCCGCAGCGCTCGATAGCGAGTAGACTGACCCTTTTGTTTGTAAGCGGGCGCATCTTCGGGTGCGCCCGTTTTTGTTTTGCATATTCTCGTTCCTTTATCTTTCGTGCAGGATTCGTTGTGGTATCATGCGAACAAGTGTTTGTTGTCGCATATACGTTCGAGCCGGCTTGTTGTAAGCGGGGTTCGAACGGCATCGCAAACCGATAGGCGAAAGGGTTTCATGGCATCGGTTGAACGCATCGTCCTCGGAATCGATCCGGGGCTTGCTAATACGGGGTGGGGCGTTGTGGCCCAACGGGGCCCGAGGCTGACGTGCCTTGCGTACGGCTGCGTTTCCACGTCGAAGGATACCGAGCTTTGCCAGCGCCTCAAGAAAATCCACGATCAGATGGGAGCTGTGATCGCACGGTTCGAGCCCGAGTGCGTCGGCATCGAAACGGTGTGGTTCGGCGAAAACGTCACGGCGGGTATCGGCACGAGCCAGGCGCGCGGAGCCGCGCTTGTGGCCTGTGCGACGGGGAATCTGCCGGTCGGCGAATTTACACCGCGCCAGATCAAGCTTGCTGTGGTCGGTACCGGTACGGCTGAGAAAGAGCAGGTGCAGTACATGGTCAAGCAGCTGCTTTCGCTCGAGGCCGTTCCCCATCCCGACCACGCAGCCGATGCGCTCGCCGCAGCCATCTGCTATACCACGCATAAAGGAGCACTATGATAGCGTTTCTCAACGGCATACTGGCAGGCAAAACGCAGGATACGGCGTTTATCGACGTCGGGGGTGTGGGCTACGCGGTCGGCATGGCTGCGGGAAGCCTTGCGAAACTTCCCGCGACGGGAGAACGCGTGCTTGTGCATACGCATCTGAACGTGCGGGAAGATGCGGTGTCGCTGTACGGGTTTCTTTCCCAGGAAGAAAAGGGACTGTTCCTGCGGCTGAACAGCGTTTCGGGCATCGGGCCCAAAGTGGCGCTCTCGGCGTTGTCGGTGTTCTCGCCCCAACAGCTTGTCGCGGCCATCACCTCGCAGGATGTTGCGCTCGTATCGAAAATACCCGGCGTCGGAAAGAAAACGGCATCCCGCATCATTCTCGAACTCAAAGGATCGCTCGATGCCGATCTGCTCGGCGAGCCCACGGCCGTGGCCGCAACGGGCGGTCCCGTGCAGGGCGTGCAGGATGCGCTTTTGTCCATGGGATTCACATCTGCCGAGATCGAACTAGCACTCAAGGGCGCTCCCGACCAAGCCGACGAGGCCATGCTGCTACAATACGCTTTGAAGCGTATGGGCGAATAGGCTATGCGCCCGCATCGCGGCAATCGGTTGCCCAGCGTACGAAATTAGGCGGTTATGGAAAACGGCAGCATCGAAATAGAAGGCATGGTGTTCTCGGCGGCGGAAGCCGACGGTGCGCTCAGCGCATCGCGCGCGGTCACTCCCGATCTTACGGAGGACGATCTTGCGCTCGATCGGAGCCTGCGTCCCAAGCTTTTGGCCGATTACGCCGGTCAGGAAAAGGTCAAGGATTCCCTTTCCGTTCTGATCGAGGCCGCGAAAGCGCGAGGCGAAGTGGTCGACCATATTCTGTTTTCGGGTCCGCCGGGCCTCGGCAAGACCACGCTTGCCACGGTGGTCGCCAACGAGCTGAACGCCAACATCAGAACGACGAGCGGCCCCGCAATCGAGCGTACGGGCGATCTTGCCGCGATACTCACGAACCTCGAAGAGGGCGATGTGCTGTTCATCGACGAGATCCACCGGTTGAACCGCATGGTCGAAGAGGTGCTGTATCCGGCGCTTGAGGATTACGTGCTCGACATCGTGGTGGGCAAGGGTCCGGCTGCCCGTTCGATCCGCCTCGACCTTCCGAGGTTCACGCTCGTCGGCGCTACTACGCGTACGGGGCTTCTTACCGGACCTTTGCGCGACCGCTTCGGCATGCTCTTCCGCTTGGACTACTACACGCCCGACGAGCTGTGCACCATCGTGCAGCGATCCGCCTCGATTCTCGACATCGGTATCGAGCGCGACGGTGCACTCGAAATCGCTCGGCGCAGCAGGGGAACGCCGCGTCTGGCGAACCGCCTGCTCAAACGCGTGCGCGATTGGGCGCAGGTGCGCGGCGACGGTACGATCGACGAAGACGTTGCAGCGCAGGCCCTGAGCTTCTTCGAGGTCGATTCGCTCGGGCTCGACATCATGGACAATCGCATCCTGGAGCTTCTGGCCGTTCGCTTCGGGGGGCGGCCCGTGGGCTTAACCACGCTCGCGTCGGCCCTATCCGAAGATCCCGAAACGCTCGAAGACGTCTACGAGCCTTACCTGCTGCAACAGGGCCTCATGATCCGTACGCCGCGCGGCAGGCAGGCGACCGAAAGAACATACGACCATCTGGGTATTCCGGCACCCGCTACAGGGTAATCCGGACCCATGCAAACCGAGAGGCAACCATGTTTCAACAAGATTATCTGATGCGCATATTCCTCCAGTTCGCCGAGGCGATCAGGCGCAGTATGGAAAAGGCCAACGGCAAGCTCGATCCCGCTTCAGCTGCCGAAATGCTCGAGACCGCGATTGGCGAGGCGACCGAACTCGATGGGGGCGTGCTCCTTTCGCTTGCGCCCGAATCCATTGCGAGCATCCTCTCGGTTTCGGGGACCGATCCGCGGGTGGTCGAATACATTGCCCGCAGCCTCCTGCTCGAATCGCGCTATCTCGAAGATGCCGGTGATACCGAGCGAGCTGCGCTACGAGCGAGCCAGGCCCGCGCCCTTGCCGATTCGTACGGCATCGATCTTACCGAGGAATCGATTTCGGCAGAGGAATTCGAGACGTTGTTCGAGGAAAGCAAAAAAGGGCTGTAGCGTTCTGCATGCTTCGGGTTTTCGCGCAGGCTTGCGCGCGGCGGAAAACGTGACCCGCTCGAGAACGGCGTTGCAGCGCTCGTTTAAGCTTCAAATGCTTTACGGGACGGTAAAAAAACGCGAAACACGATAAATCATGCACCCAACCGCTTCAGTTTAGTGTAAAGTGGAACAAAGCCCCAGCAATGGGGGCCAAGTGTTGCCGCCATGCAGCACGAAGAGTGACCTTCCCTGGGTAGGGGAAGAGGAAAGAGGAAACAATGGCGGAAGGTACTGTTAAGTGGTTCAACCCGGAAAAAGGCTATGGGTTCATCTCCCAGAACGATGGCGAAGATCTCTTCGTCCACTTCTCTGAGATCAAGATGGACGGGTTCAAGACCCTCGACGAAGGTGCTGCAGTGCAGTTCGACGTCACCACCGGCCAGAATGGCAAGCTCCAGGCGAGCAATGTGACGAAGGCTTAACTTTCGGGTTTGTCTTACATATGCCAGAATCGGCCCCGCAAAAGCGGGGTCGTTTTTTTTCGTCTCGATATCACACGCAGCAAACTTAGATGTGCGCTCGACTGGTTCGCAAGCCGCGTTAGACCTAACCCGCAAAACCCTGGGCAACCTACAACATCTGGGCACATCAGGAGTTTGTTGACGTTTTGGTGTACTGCCAGTCATATACTAATTTTTTATTTCGAATTCGAACCTTCGGCTCGAGGATGGCGCCCTCTTTAGCGAGTGCCGTCGTGGTCGAGGGCTTTGGCATCGAGGCATGAAAGGCAGTTCATGGGGAAAAGTACTCTGGCGCGTACGAATGTGCTCGTATGTCTTGTCGTAGCGACGGGCTTTCTCTTGGTGGCATTTCTCGGTTATCGCGCTAACTACAGCTCATCTGCCCAGGATATAGAAAACCTTTCGCTGCTCGTCTCTGAAGACATCTTCCATCAGCAGTCGGCGATATTCGCGAAACCTGTTATGGCGTCGCGCACGATGGCAGGCGATGTATTTCTCGCCGAATTGCTTGAGCGAGGGGTTGAGACGGGCGAGGATGGGGATTTCACCGAAGAAGTCGTCGGGTACCTCGAGGCATACCATAAGGCGTTCGGCTACGAGTCGGTCTTCCTCGTGTCCGCCGCAACGGCCCGTTACTACAGCTACGCGGGCTACGACCGCACGCTCGTCGAAGGCGATCCTGAAAACGGATGGTACTTCGAGGCGATTGAGAGTACGGAGGATTATCTGCTGGAAGTCGACAACGACCAGGTGACCAACGATGAAATTACCGTATTCGTCAATTGCCGGGTTCTTTCCGAGGAAGGCGATCTTCTGGGCATCGTGGGCGTAGGGGTGCGCACAAGCGAGCTCCAGGCGGTTCTCGCCGATTATGCCGAAACCTTCGATGCCGACGTCTACTTCGTGAGCGAAGACGGCACGATTCAGCTTTCGAGGGATCACGTCGGCTACGACGAGGCGAACCTGTTCGACGTGTACCCCTATGGCGACGATGTACGCGAGTGCGTGCTTTCGCTCGGCGAGGACGAGACGCCGAAGGGCTTCTGGATCGATTCGGCCGAGGGCGTCGCGGTCGACTCGTACATGGTGGTGCGCACGGTACCCGATCTTGACTGGAACCTTGTCGTGGAACGGGATACCGGCGAGCTGCTCGCCGGTCTACAGCAGCGCTTTTTCGAATCGATGCTCATCATCGTCGTAGTCATCGTTGCCATACTCGGTATCATCACGCAGACTATCAGGGCGTTCAATAGGCGAATCGTCGAAGTGACCCGCATGGCCGAAGCCGAGCGACGCACGGCTTTTGAACGCGCTACTGAAGATCTGTTCGAGCACATCTACGAACTCGACATCACGAACAACTGCTCGGCGAACGATGCTACAGAACGCTACTTCGAAAGCCTCGGCGCCCCGAAGGGCACACCGTTTGACAAGGCGCTCGAAATCGTCGCAGAAAAGCAGATTAAAGAAGAATTCCGTCAGGGCTACATCGATACGTTCAGGCCGTCTTCGGTTATGAAGGCGTTCTCTGAGGGACGCGAAATGCTCCAATACGAGTTCTTGATGGCCGATAAAGCGGGCGAGTACTACTGGATGCGCATCACAGCGCGCATCGTGAAGCTCGAAAGCGAGGGAACGGTCCACATGCTTTCGTATCGGCAGAACATCGACGCCGAAAAACGCCAGGAGCGCAAGATGATCGAGCGCGCCGAAACCGACGAGATGACGGGCTTTGCATCCAAGGGCGCAACGGCACGCTATATCGAAGCGCTGCTCTCCGAAAAGCTCGACCGACGTTTCGCACTCTTCATGATCGACATAGACGATTTCAAGCAGGCGAACGACGCGCACGGCCATCAGTTCGGCGATGAGGTTATCGTCGCCTTCTGCGACATCCTGCGCGAACAGTTCGGCAAGGGCGCTGTGCTCGGTCGCGTCGGGGGAGACGAATTTACAGCGTTCGTCGAGATACCCAAAGAAGCGTGGGCGAAAGCGAAGGCTAGCACCCTCATCAGGGCACTCGATGCGACGTGTGAAACCGAGGGGATCGCATGGAAAATGTCGGCCAGCGCGGGCGTGGCGGTGTATCCGGATGACGGAGGCGATTTCGCAACGCTGATCGGAAACGCCGATACGGCCTTGTACCATGCTAAAAAGCTCGGCAAGAACTGTTTCGTCGTATTCGGCGATCTGCGTGCCGAAGGAACCGTGCAAGGGGTTGATCGCCGCTGCGGAAATGCGGGTTACGGGGCTGATCGGGTCATGCGGGTTTCGAGCAGGGGCGAAAGCGCCATTTCCGATAAGGACGTTTCTGACTGAAAAAAGTCGAGTCCTACGCGATGAACATGGCGTCGCCGAACGAGAGCATGCGGTATTTCTGCGCGACCGCGTGCTCGTAGGCGGCTATGATGTTGTCGCGGGTGGAAAACGCGCTGACGAGCATCATGAGTGTCGAGCGCGGCACGTGAAAGTTCGTTACAAGCGCGTCGACCGCATGGAACTCGTATCCGGGAAGGATATAGAGCGATGTCGCCTCGCGGTTTCGCGCTTTAAGCATTCCGGCATCGTCGTCCCATGCGCTTTCCAGGCTGCGCACGCTTGTCGTGCCGACGGCAACGACGCGCCCGCCGCGTGCACGAGTTGCGCTCACCGCATCGACGACGTGCTGGGGCACGGTGTAGAACTCGGTATGGATGCGATGTTGTTCGGGGTCGTCCTCATCGACGATGCGAAACGTGTCGAGTCCGACTTCCAGTTCTACGGTTTCCCAAAAAACGCCCTTTTCTTGCAGTCGCTCGATCAGTTCGGGGGTGAAGTGCAGGCCTGCGGTGGGGGCTGCCGCGGACCGTTCCCGCTTCGAGAACACGGTCTGGTACAGCTCTTCGTCGCCCGCGTAGTTTTTTATGTAGGGGGGAAGCGGCGTATGGCCGACTGCGTGCATTGCCTCGTCAAGCGTAGCGTAGCGCTCAGTTACAAGGCGCACAAGTCGCTCGCCCTTTTCGGCGCTTTCGACCCAATCGACGATCTCGGCGCTCATCGCCACATTGCCTGCAGCATCGGCGAAATCGACGATTGCACCCGGCTTGAGGCGCTTGCCGGGTCTGACGAGCACCTCCCAGAAAGCCGTCTGGTTCGATGGCATGCGGTGATCGGGCGCTTCGTTCGTACTGGCCGATGCGCTGTGGCTGCGCGTACCGTTGTGCTTGGGCGATGCGTCGCTCCCGGATGCGCTGTGGCCGAACGATTCGCGGAGCAAAAACACTTCCGCTGCGCCTCCGGTACCGCGCTTCGCTCCAAGCAGGCGGGCAGGCATGACGCGTGTTTCGTTGGCGACGAGCAGATCGCCGGGCTTCAGGTACTCGTAGATGTCGCGGAAAATGCGATCCTCGATCGCGCCGGTGTTGCGGTCCATCACGAGCAGCTTGCATTCGTCGCGCTTTGCAGCAGGCGCTTGTGCGATGCGCTCTTCGGGAAGGATGTAATCGAAATCGCTCGTTTTCATGCGTTCGGTCTTTCTGATCGGTCTCGGTTCTTTTCACGAAGCTCTTTGAGGATTCGGTGCTTGCGCTCCTGCTTCTCGGCGTAGGCCTTCCGCTCGGCTCGCTTTCTTAAGCGCTCTTCCTCGGCTACAGCCGCCTCGGCAGAACGTTTGAGCTGCTCCGCTTCGCGTGCGGCTTTCCGTGCGGCCTTTCGCTCGCGCCGCTCCGTTTCTGCTTCTGCTTGCGATATCCTGCAGCCGCAATAGTTCTGGCGGTACATGTTGAGCTCGCGGCTTCTGCGCGTCGCCTCGTCGTAAAAGGGGCGGAAATCCTCGAACACGTAGGCGAGCTTGTGAGCCGTCGCTGCCCGTTCGAGCTCCTCTCGAATAACGTCGGTATACTGATAGGGGCTCACCGTGAGCGTGGTGGAGATTCCATCGAAACCATGCGCGCTCGCGTAGCACGCCGTTTCCTCGAGACGCAGGCGATAGCAGGCGCGGCACCGGTCTTCGCGGCTCTTTGCGGCATCTGCGGCAACGGCTCCAACCGTGCGCTCCCACGCCTCGGGATCGTATGGGCCCTCGACGACGGGCAACCCACCCGATGCTGCCCAAGCGCGCAGCGTTTCGGCCCTGCGTGCGTATTCCTCGGCAGGGTGTATGTTCGAATTCATGTATGCGATCGCGATGTCGTGGCCCGCGTGCGCCAAAAGCCTCGTCGGCTCGAGCGAGCAGGGGCCGCAGCACGCGTGGAGTAGTAATTTCATATGCTTCTCGCCAGCTCCTTCAACCTGTCCTATACTACCATGCGAGCATATATGCAACCTGATACCGAAGGATTATTTCATGGAGCAAACACCTTACCGCGCAATCTTCTTCGATCTTGACGGCACGCTTCTGCCGATGGATCTGGGCGAGTTCATGCAGTCGTATTTCGAGCGTCTCGCGGGCTACGTGGCCGCGCACGGCGTCGATCCCGAAACGTTTACCGCAGGTCTCAAGGCGGGCATTAAGGCGATGGCGTCGCACGACGATAGCCGTTTGAATTCCGAGGCGTACTGGGAGGCGTTTTTCACCATCGTTGACGAAGGCGCGGCCGATTGGATTCCGCTGGTGAGCGAGTTCTACGAGCGCGACTTCGGGGAAATCGGCCGAGGCGTTGTGGCTGACCCCGATGCTGCCCGTGCCGTTTCGGCCCTGCGTTCGAAGGGCTACCCGCTCGTGCTCGCCACGATGCCCATGTTCCCGCTCGCCGCTGTGAAATGGCGACTTCGTTGGGCGGGTATCGATCCGAGCGCGTTTTCGCGCATCACCAACTACGAGAACTCGACTTCGGTCAAACCCAAGCTCGCCTACTACGCCGAGAACCTTCGCGCTGCAGGGCTCGACGGCTCAGACGTGCTTATGGTGGGCAATAACACTCTGGAAGACCTCGCGTGCCTCGATCTCGGGATGGACGCCTACCTCGTAACCGATCACCTGCTCGATCCGGCGAAATTCGATCTATCGACGGTGAAGCACTCGCGCATGGCCGCGTTCGCCGACTGGGCGGAGGCGCTGCCCGTGTGCGAGGCACCTGCGGCCGACATCGTGTCGGGGCCCGTTGCGCATGAAGCGTAGGTGACGCATGGCCCTGTTCGATTGCGCGGTCGAGGCGAGAAGCGGTCACGCGCGCGCCCTTTCGTTTGAAACGGCACATGGTACGGCGAAGACGCCCATGTTCATGCCGGTCGGCACGCATGCCACCGTGAAAGGCGTCACAACCGACCAGCTTCGTGATCTAAAAGCCCAGGTCGTACTTGCCAATACCTACCATCTTTCGATGCGCCCGGGAGCCGATCTCATCGCCGAGGCGGGCGGGCTTCACGAGTTTATGCAGTGGGACGGCCCGATCCTCACCGATTCGGGCGGTTTTCAGATATTCTCGCTTGCCGATACGCGCAAGCTCGATGACGATGGCGTAACGCTCCAGTCGATCTACGACGGCGCGAAGATCCGCTGGACGCCCGAGAGCAACATGGACATCCAGCAGAAGCTCGGGGCCGACGTCGTCATGCAACTCGATCAGTGCGCTCCGTATCCGGCAACGCGCGAATTTGTAGAAGGCGCGGTGGACCTCTCCGCCCGCTGGGCTGCGCGATGTCTCGCCGCCCACACGAAAGAGAATCAGGCGCTGTTCGGCATCGTGCAGGGCGGCATGCACCTCGATCTGCGCCTGCAATCGGTCGAGCGCCTGCTTGAGGCGGGCCGTGCAAGCGTCGAGGCGGGCCACAAGGATTTTCAAGGCTTCGGCATTGGCGGCTATTCGGTAGGGGAAGAGCATGATGTGATGTTCGAAACGCTGGGTGAGGTCGCCCGCGCGCTTCCCGAGGACAAACCTCGCTACCTCATGGGGGTGGGAAACCCTACGACGCTCGTGCGAGCTGTGCGCGAAGGCGTCGATATGTTCGATTGTGTGCTGCCTACCCGGACCGCTCGCATGGGCACGGCGTTTTCCTCGACCGGCCGCATGAACATGCGCAACGCGAAATTCGCGCGCGACTTCGGACCGCTCGATCGTGCGTGCACGTGTCCCGTGTGCGCCAAGTATTCGCGCGCCTACCTTCGCCATCTCGTTAAGTCGGGTGAAATGCTCGGCGGTATGCTGCTTTCGGTGCACAACCTCCATTACCTGCTCGACCTCATGCGCCGTGCACGCGAAGCGGTGCTGGCCGATGAGTACGAAGCATTCTACGAGGCGTGGATGGCGTCTTCGGCGGCGAACGATTACTGACAGATAGGCTCAACTTACGCTGAAGCAGCGCGTGAATTCGGCTGCCCGTATGGCTACGGGAATGGACTTGTGGCACAATATGAAGGTTCGTGCGGCAGCATTTCCCTTGCGGATGTGCGCGGGCACAAAAGAAAAACCGAACGATGACTACTGGCACGACAGGAAGAAGACTCGGCATGGCGGCGCAAACGAAGAAAAAGAAGAAGGCATCCACCGATCGGCGCAATATGTGGCTTCTGGTGGTTACGACGCTTCTCGTAGTGGGTTCGATCTTCCTGTTCACACCTCCGGCTGAGAAGATCAACCAAGGGCTCGACATCCAGGGAGGCCTTTCGGTCGTGCTCACCGCAAAGAGCACCGACGGGGGAGAGATCACGGCCGAGGACATGGAGGCGAGTCGCGCTATCATCGAAAGCCGCGTAAACGCCCTCGGTGCTTCCGAGGCGACGGTCCAGGCCCAGGGTACCGACCAGATCCTCGTGCAGATTCCCGGCCTCTCCGATACCGAGGCGGCGCTCAGCACCATCGGCAAGACCGGCCAGCTCGAATTCGCCCGCCTCGATTCGTTCACCGACGAGACGGTGAAGACTCAGATCGAGAACGGCCAGTACATAACCCAGGAAACGTACACCGACGAAGTGGGCAACTCGCTTCCCACCGGCGAGACCACCTACCTTGACGTCGAGCCTGGCACCTATACGCCGCTCGTCACCGGCGGCGACATCACGAACGTGACTATCGACCAGGATACGCAGAACCCGGGCACTTACAAGGTCAACGTTAAGCTTGACAGCGACGGTGCCGCCGCGTTCGCGGACGCCACGAAAGAGCTCGTCACCACCAACGGCAAGATCGTCATCATCCTCGACGGCCAGGTGCAAAGCGCTCCTTCCGTCAATTCCGAAATCCCGAACGGCGAGGTGTCCATCACGGGCAACTACTCGCTCGATGATGCAAAAGAGCTCCAGACCGTGCTCGAGAGCGGCTCGTTGCCTGTGAGCTTCGAATACGCGCAAAGCCAGGTCGTCGGTCCGACGCTCGGCCAGGAAGCGCTGTTCGCAGGCGTGCTCGCCGCTGCGATCGGCCTGATCGTGGTCATGCTCTACCTGCTGTTCTTCTACCGCGGGCTCGGCCTCATCACCGCTGCGGCCATGGCCATCTTCGCGGTCATCTACCTCGGCATCCTCGCCGCCTTGTCCGCGCTCGGCCTGTTTAGCCTCTCCCTTGCGGGCATTGCGGGCATCGTGCTTACCATCGGCATGGCTGCCGACTCGTCGATCCTCACGCTCGAGCGGTTCCGCGAGGAGATCCGCATGGGCCGAAGCGTGCGCGCCTCGTCGATCACCGGCGTGCGGCACGCTATCGTGACCTCGGTCGACGCCGACCTCGTCACGCTTGTGTCGGCGCTCTCGCTGTTCTTCCTCGCCTCGGCTTCGGTCAAGGGCTTCGGCCTCACGCTTGCGCTCGGCATTCTTTGCGACATCGTGATGATGCTCTTGTTCAAAGCTCCGCTCATACGCATTCTCGCGCCGCGCTCCATCGCGAAGCATCCCGGGTTCTGGGGCATCAAAGACAGCCTCGCTGCTGCCGGGGATTATAGAGCGCTTGCTGCTGCCGAGGGCGAAAGCGTCGCCGCCGCCGAAACGGGTGAGGCGCTCGATGCCGAAGAGAGCGAGAAGCTCGCCGAGGCGAAAGACGGCGCCGAGGGTGCGCAGGCTGCCGAAGGCGCACGCAAACCCCGAGGCAAGTTCATCAAGCACGACATCAACTTCCTCGGACATCGCAAGGTGTTCCTCTCGGTGGCAGCCGTGCTCGTGATCGCGTCGTTCGCGATCGTGGGCGTGAAGGGCCTGAACTTCGGCATCGAGTTCGTGGGAGGCACCTCGGTCACGTTCCACAACACGGGCGACGTCACCACCGAGGAGATTCGCTCTGCATTCGATGACGCGGGCGAGCCCGATGCGGTCGTGCAGACCACGACCGCCGAGGGCGATGCGGGCTTCCTCGTTCGCACTACCACGACGAGCGCTGAAGACGCTGCGGCGACGGCCAATCAGGTTGCAGCAGCGCTCGGCCTCGAAAACGAGAGCTTCGAGGTGACGACCATCGGGCCCGACTGGGGGGCGAGCGTCATCCAGTCATCGGTCATCGCGTTTCTCGTGTCGATCATCCTCATCATCATCTATATCGCCATCAGGTTCGAATACAAGATGGGCATTACGGCCATCGTCGCGCTTTTGCACGACCTCGTCCTTGTCATGGGCATCTACGCGCTCGTGGGACGCGAGGTCAACCCGAACACGATTGCGGCGCTGCTCACCATTTTGGGTTATTCGCTCTACGATTCGGTGGTCGTGTTCCACCGCATCAACGACAACATGCAGGATACCGACATCAAGTGCACGTTCATGACGATGGCGAACCATTCGATCAACCAGGTGCTCGTGCGTACGATCAACACGACGCTCACCTCGCTCATACCCGTCATCGCCATGCTCTTGTTCGGCGGCGAGACGTTGAAGGACTTCGCGTTCGCCATGACGATCGGCCTCGTCTGCGGCTCGTACTCCTCGATTGCGGTGGCCGCTCCGCTCTACGCTATGTGGAAGACGCGTGAGCCGCGTTATGCGAAGCTTGCGAAGAAGTACGGTCCCGAGATCGGACGCTTCGAGTTCGCGCATCCGGGCGTTGGGGCTCCGGTGATGGCAACGAAGAAACCCGCGAACGCGAAAGCTGTGGCTGGCAAGGCCGCATCGGGGACCGCATCGCGAAAGGCTTCAAACGGTGCCTCGACTAAAGACGGCGGAGCGCAGGATGCGGCGACAGGGGGTCTTCGAAGCGGCGCAGAACCGGACGGCTCCCAGGGTGCGAAGGGCACCGCGAAGGGCGGCTCGCAAGGTTCGAAGGGTAGCGCGAAGAGCGGCTCCCAGGGCGGTGCGAAGAGCAACCATCACTACCGCAAGAAGAAGCGGTAAGAAACGACTGACTGTGACCAAGCGGGCTTGCGCATGCGGGCCGTTAGGACGGCGTTGCGTTGCGTTGGCAGCGCATCCGCTTTGTACGACTTGAAAGGAGCCGATCATGAGAGAGGGTAGTGCCCCGAACTTCTGCCCGCCCACCGAGGAGGGCATCGTCTTCACGTTCGAGGACGAAGAGGGCGAGCACATCGATCTGGAGTTCCTCGGCTTGATTTTGCACGAGGGCAAGCGCTACGGTTTCTTCTTCCCGGTTGACGAAGACAATCCCGCCTGCTCATCGGGCGAGGTCGTGCTGCTCGAGGTAACTGAACTCGACGAGGAAGACCAACCCGCTGCCTTCGAACTCGTCGAAGACGAGGCGATCGCCGCCGAGGTGTACGAGGATTTCAAGAAGGCCACCGCCGATTTGTACGATTTCGAATAGGGTCTGAATCGCTGCTGTTCGTTTGAGTTTCGCCGACCGTTGAGTCCCAAGGGTCGGCTAACTGAAGCTTTCCGCCAAACCCATAAGCTGTCGGATTCACGCCGCCCGCCAAACCCCATTGGCTGCCAGGCTAAAACCTCCTGCCAAACTCCACTCTCCGTCGAAACTAAGTCGTCCTTCGAGCTTGTGCCGCCCGCCGACCGCGGTTTCGTCGGAAAACCGTCCCAAAATGGCGGCAAACCGTCGCTTTGCGCTGCAAAAAACGCCTCCGATTGCCCCGTCGGCGGCGTTTTGTTAGATGCGGCGAACCGCGATTAGGCGTTTTGGCAAGCCGATTCGCACTCGCAAGCGGCGGAAACCCGTCTGGTCTTCCCAAGCTGCGGTTCCCCGCCATCCGAGGGTCGTTAGGACGCGGAAACCCGCTTATCGGCAAAAAAGGAGCCATGAGCACGTAAGGAAGGCTAGCCGAACAAGGCCCTCTTGGGAATAGTGTTCCCTATGGCAAAGGGATCTTCCAGGGGAGTATTTCGTTTCTCAATTGATCTTTCTTTGCGGACCAATCGCGTTCCGTGGGCCGTGTCCGGATACCGAGCTTCTTGGCTATCGAGGCGGCGATTGCGTCAAGCTCCCTTACATTCTTCACATTCTCGCTTGTGATTCGGAGTGTCTGGAATCCCATGCTGACGAGGGCGGCATGCCTCGACCCATCGTTCGATCGGTTCTTTAGCTCGTCGTGACTCCCGTGTCCATCGTACTCAACGACCAGCTTGGCTTCGGGCCAGAACAAGTCGCAGCGAAATTCGCTTCTTCCCGTCACTTTTCTCGCCGAATCGGACGTGGGTATCCTGAAGTTGAGGTCAGGCAGGGGGAGACCGTAGCCGCCGAGGCGCACGGGAAAGCAAAAGAGCACGACGAGCACGGATTCCATTGGCGACTCGGATCCATCTCTGATATAGCGGAGGGCCTGCCGCGCCGCAGAGGCTCCGTACATGCTGCCGACTTTCGCGGCGAACGAGGCGAGCTCGGCGGCGCTTGTAACTGGATGCACCTGATACACGGTCGGTCGACTGCCAACCGTCCGGCGATAGGTCCCGCAGAGCTCCAATCCGTCGAGCACTTCGAGGGCGAGTGACTGATTGCGTGCTCGCTGGATGAAGCTCAGCTCCGATCGGCAAACGAAGACATCTTCGGCGATCTGGACAAAGGCATTACGGGGGAGTTGTGCGGGCCTGACGTGGCAGCGTACCCGGGCGTTCCTCGTGCGGGCCGCTGCATTTGGTACGAGCACGTGGATCGGTTCAGAGAGAAAAGAAAACCCAGTGTGTATGAGCGTTTCGATCTGCTCGCCGTCTGGCTTGGTGAATGTCGAGGAGTTCTTTCGGAGCGCACCCCCGTGGACGAGTCGCCGCTGCGTCGTGGAGCAGTCGTAGCGCCAGAACTCAAGGGCAGATATGTCGCAGAGGATAATCGTCATGGCGAAAGGCTACCATGGAACAACACTGGAAAGGTTAAAAATTAGTTATTGAACTGGGGGAATACAAAAATCACATGTATACTCTAGGTGTAAAATAGGTAAGGTTGAGGCATCGTAGCTGTAAGGTTTAGGTGCAAAATGTGTAAGGTTTGGTTAATGCCCTGCAAGTTCGGGCTAAGGCTGCTCATTGAACTGCAGGCTCGGGTAAGGCCGCCTGCCGAGGTTTCGTCAGAAAACCGTCCCGAAATGGCGGCGAACCGCTGCTTTGCGCTGCAAAAACGCCTCCGAATGCCCCGTTGTCGGCATTTTGTTAGACTTAGCGAACCGCGATTAGGCGTTTTGGCAAGCCGATTCGCACCCGAAAGCGGCGGAAACCCGTCTGGTCCTCGCAAAGCTGCGGTTCGCCGCCATCCGAGGGCCGTATTCGCGCAAAACCGTGTTATCGATACATTTCGGCATAACGAAGCGACGTCCCGCAGACGTCGGGCGTCCCATTGGCGCCACAGGCCATTTCCCTAGAACTCGATGGGTACCCAGCTGCCGTCTATGTCGCACATCCAGGCTTGGGGTTCTTCGACCGAGAAGAACGTGAGAACGGGATCGTTTTCGTTCTCGTACGTTTCACCGAGGCCGCACATGTGCTCGTAGCCCGCGCGCCTCACATCGGCGTTGGCTTTATCCTCGAGTCCTGCCATGCCGCGTAGGATGATCCAGCCGTGTCCGGGATGCCAGCCGGAAAGCTCGAACTTGGGGTTTGCTTCGAGTTCGCGGTACACGTCTTTGGTTGTGGCGGTGCAGAACCAGATCTTGCCATCCTGCTCGGCTGCGAAGCTGAACGGTCGCACGTGGGGCTGATCTCCCTCGCAGGTGGCGAGATACCAGGCGGGAATGTTGGTGAGATAGTCGAGTACCTGTTCGTTTCCGGTCATGTCGTTCCTTTCTCGGTGAGGCGCTGCGGCGGCAGCTGCCTTGTCGGTAGATCGATCAGCCATGCGGGCTGCGCAGCGCATCGGCGGTCGGTTTTAGTCCGATGGTGCTTGCCGTGCCCAGCGATCAAAGGCGCTCAGCTGCCTTTCGGTCAGCTGAGACGCTTGTCAGTGCGGAATGAAATTTGTCGCGAACACCGCGGCGAGCATGAAGGCGAGCACGACGACAGCGTTGCGGTCGAGCGGACCGTAGCGCAAGGGTTTTAGGCGCGTACGCCCGGGTCCGCCGTGATAGCAGCGTGCATCCATGGCGAGCGACAGCGTTTCCGCATGGCGAAACGCGCTCGTAAACAGCGGTATCATGAGCGACGTCAACATGCGCACACCGCCTTTGAACGGGCCTTGCGAAAACGTTGCGCCTCGGCTTATCTGGGCGCGGTATACCGTTTGCAGCTCGCTTGCGAACTGGGGCAGGAACCTCAGCGCGATGCCCATGATCATCGAGAGCTCGTGGGCGGGCACGCCGATGCGGGCGAAGGGTTTCAAAAGGTACTCGAACGCATCGGTGATGTCGAGCGTGGCGGTGGTGAGCGTAAGCAGGCTCATGCTGAGCAGCAGCAAGAACAAGCGCACAGCGATGAAAGCCGCCTGCACGAGACCCGCTTCGCTGATGCGGATGATCCACCATTCGAAGTATACGGTTCCGCCTTGGACGAAGAATACGTTCAAGAGCGCGGTGAACACGAGGATGAAAGCGAGCGGAGCGATCGATCGTACTGCTTTGGCAAGCGGTATCTTCGCGATGATGAAGAGCGCTGCTGTGAACACCGCGCACACCGCGAGTCCCCAGAACGTCTGGGCGACGAAGATGATCACCATGACCGCGAGCGAAAGCAGTAGCTTCGCGCGCGGGTCCATGCGGTGGATGGGGCTCGATCCCGGCCAGTATTTTCCGAACATGGCTATTTCGGGCACGGCTCCCCATTCCCTTCGCCGGGGGCGTTTGCGGTCGATGCGTCTGCTTTGCTCGCTTCGGACGACGAGGGATGAGACGTCGCAGCGTCGGCTACGCGATCCGCCCCCGCAGGCTCCTCCCCGGCCTTGCGGTATAGCGTCGCGAGTGCATCGGCGAGCGACGCGGTGTCGTAGAGCCTTCCGTTCAGGCCGATGCCGGCATCCTTGAGGTCGTTCGCGAGCTTTTGCGCAGAAGGCACCCCGAGGCCGATTTCCCGTAGTTCGGCGGCATGGGAAAACACCTCTTCGGGTGTGCCGAGCGCGAACGTCGATCCCTCTTTTAAAACGAGGATGCGGTCGCAGTAGCGCGCGAGGTCGTCCATCGTGTGAGAAACCATTACGACGGTGAGGCCGCTTGTATGCAGTTCGGCGATAAGGTTGAGGAAATCGGCGCGCGCTGCGGGATCGAGGCCCGCAACCGGCTCGTCCAAGATGAGCTTCGAAGGCCGCATGGCAAGGACACCTGCAAACGCGACACGCCGCTGCTGGCCGCCCGAGAGCTCGAAGGGGCTCTTCTCGCCGATCTCGTCAAAATCAAGCGACACCTGAGCGAGCGATTCGCGTACGCGCGCATCGACTTCGTCTGACGAAAGCCCCATGTTGCGCGGTCCGAACGCCACATCGTCGTACACGGTCGCCGCAAACAACTGATGCTCGGGATACTGAAACACGACGCCTACGTTGCTGCGAGCCGCCGCTGCCGCCTTCTTGTCGGCGATGTCGATTCCGTCGACGAGCACGCGACCCGAAGTGGGGTGGATGAGGCCGTTCATGTGCTGGATGAGCGTGCTCTTGCCGCTTCCCGTGTGCCCCGCGATGCCGAAGAACTCGCCGTCTTCCAAGGTGAACGTGATATTGCAGAGAGCCCACTGCTTGCCCTCGGGGTTGCCCCAGAGCGGCTTTGGCGTATCGGCTGCGAGGGCGGCTGCCGCGTCGGCGGCGCACGGGGCGATGCCTGAAGCTGATGCGTCGGCGGCGCGCGGGGCGGCATCGGGCGATGGTTCTCCGGCGGAGGCTGCCGACGCATCGGGCGAAGGCGTGAGGGCGGGTTCGCCCGATGCGCGCTTCTTCCCGCGCTTTTTCTTGGCTGGCGCCGAATACGAGTAGCTTACCTGTTCGAAAGCAATTGGCACAGCTCCTCCTTTAGGCTCTTGTCGTCTACATGGGTGGATACGGGTACGCCGCGCTTTTGGAGTTCGCGCGAAAGCTCGCAGGCGAACGGCACGTCGAGGTTCAGATGTTCGAGTCGTTCTGTCTGCGTGAGCACCTCGCCGGGCGTCCCGTCGAGGGCGACCGTGCCCTTGTCGAGCACGACCACGCGGTCGGCGAGGCCCGCCTCTTCCATGAAATGGGTGATCATGACTATGGTCATGCCGCGAGCATTGAGCTCTTTGCACACGCGCATGAGCCCGCGCCTGCCGCGGGGGTCGAGCATGGCGGACGCTTCGTCGAGAATGAGGATTTCGGGGTTCATGGCAAGTACGCCCGCTATGGCCACACGCTGCTTCTGTCCGCCCGAAAGCGCGTTGGTCTCGTGCTTTTCGAAGCCCTGCAACCCCACTTCGTCGAGCGAGAGCGTCACGCGGTCGCGCAGCTCCCGGGTCGGCACGCCGAGATTCTCGGGTCCGAATGCCACATCGTTTTCGATGAGGCTCGCCACAAGCTGATCATCGGGGTTTTGGAACACCATGCCCGCATTGCTGCGGATGAGGTACGTGGCCGTCTCGTCGCGCGTATCGTGTCCGAGTACGGTGACGCTGCCTTCGTCGGGCACGAGCAGCGCGTTGATGTGCTTCGCGAGCGTCGATTTGCCCGACCCGTTGCCGCCGAGGATGCAGACGAACTGCCCTTGGGGAATCGAAAGCTCGATGCCTTCGAGTACGAACGCATCGCCGTCGTAGGTGAAACCGGTATGTTCGAATTCGATCATGCAGCCTGTCTTTCTCTGATGTTCGGGTCCGTTTGCCACGCGGACGCAGCCGGATTACCTGCCTCGAACCTGCTTTTTCTTCGGCGTGATGAGATTTGAGATGCTCTTGTACACGATAAGGGTGAGCACCGAATTCAAAAGCGCTTTGAGCAGGTTGAACGGTGTGAGGATGGGAATGATCATCGCGATGACCGCATCGAGAGGCACGCCGAGCCATGCAGGTGTGATGATGAGGTTCCCAAGGATCGCCCCCACGGTGGCGCACAGCGAACCGACCACGAGGGCGACGACCGCGCCTTTCATGGAGTGCTTTTTCTTGTAGATGAGCGCTGCGGGCAGGATGTAGAAGGTGACGACGATGATGTTCATGACCGCACCTGAGAAATCGCCGAGCATGATGCCGTGGATGATTGCGCCGATGATGCCGACCGAAACGCCCGCAACCGGCCCGTATGCGAAGCCGACGACCATGGCGGGCATCGCTGACGCGTCGTACTTGAGCCAGGTTGCTCCCGGAAGCAACGGAAACTCGATGAAGGAAAGCAGCACGCCGATCGCGCACAGAAGCGCCATCGTTACGAGCTGGCGTGTCTCCCATTTATTCGTGTTGGTAAACTGATAGTCGTTCGCTTGCTCTGCCATACCAAACCCTTTCTCGTGCAGGCCCCAGTCAGGCAGGTGTCGATTCCGGGCCCAGAAAAGAAACGAACCTGTACGAATTCTTCTTCATACAGGCTTCTCGGGTTTGCATGGCCATCGTACAACGACGATGAACCGTACAAGCTCTGCCTCTTCCATCCGGACTATGACCGTTGGTTCTGGAATCTCACCAGAATCAGCCCGCCATCTGCGCTTGCATTTTTCGGAAGCGCGATCTGCGGGGTCGCGGACTCTCGGCTTGGTACTGCTTGCGCAGACCGCCGAATTACCGCCAGTGAGGAATTGCACCTCGCCCTGAAACAGAATTCATGGCACGTATTGTATAGGGATTGCCTTCGCTATGCAATACGTTGTTTCGGGGATATTCCTAGGAGCGAATGTGTAATCTTTGCCCCCCGCGATGACCTGTTGTATGATGGCACGAACGTAGATTAATCGCACCAGGAGCACTTATTATGGCTTTTGATAACGATCCCAGCACTCAAGACGACCAGCCGATCGGCCGCCACGCCGCAGGCAACCATGCCCGCCAGCAGCCCCAATCCACTCAGAGCATGCCGCCCCAAGGCGCGCCGGCACCCCGTCGGCAGCAGACCGGTGCGTTCGCCCCGGTAGTGAATCCGGCCGACGTGCGCCGCTCTGGCAGGGGCGGACGCAAGGGTTCCGGCTCGAACCCGTATATGAATCTCGGTCCGAAGAAGCGCTCGGGTGCCAAGGTCGCCGTCATCGCGGTGCTCGTCATCGTCGTATTTCTCGGGGCTATCGTCGGACTCGAATTCGGGTTGAACGACGGCAAAGTCCATCACGGCATCAAGATAGAGGGCGTCGACATCGGCGGTATGGACAAGGCCGAGGCGACTCAGACGCTTCAGACCGCTCTCGATTCCAAGCTTGCGGGTTCGAGCGTGCGGGTCGTGCCGAGCGACGAGGTTGTCTCCCGTCTCGCCGAAAGCACGGTCAACGACACGAGCGGGGAAGCGCCCGCAGACGGCGAAGCTTCCGGCGAGGGAGAAGCGTCTGGCGAGGGCGAGGGGGCGGATGCTCCTGCCGAATCGGGGGGCGAGGCTCTTGCCTGGTCGTTCTCTGCTGCTGAGCTCGGGGCAACCGTCGATGCCGCAGCGCTCGTAGACGAAGCCATGGGCGTCGGGCGCATCTCGGGTTTCGACGATGCGGTAAGCGGTGCGGGCGAGCGGTTGCAGAGCTGGCTCGGTCAGGTCGACCTTCCTGCCACCGTCGATTTCAGCGAAGAGGCGCTTCAAACCGCGCTGCAGACGATCGATGACACCATCGGAGTCAACATGGTGAACTGCGGCATCACGATAAACGCCGACGGCGTCGCAGCGGTGACGGCGGGGAGAGTGGGCGAGAGGGTCGATGCCGAGGCGTTCGCACCTAAGGCGACTAAGATGCTGCTCGGCGAGCAGACGACCTCGTTCGAGGTTCCGATGACCGATATCCCGCTCGACATCGATTCGGACGAGGCTCAGACCGTCGCCGATTCCATCACCTCCGCCATCGCCGATCCCGTCACGTTTGCCTACGGCGATGATTCGTGGCAGATATGGGCTCCCATGCTCGGCGAGTGGACTGCGGTTGCCGTCGAGGGCGAGGGCGACGCGGCGAAACTCGTACCCTCCATCGACGCGGCAAAAGCCTACGACGGCCTGCAGGGCCAGATGGGTTCGGTCGGCTACGGTAGCGCGGGCAATGCGACGTTCGACGTGTCGAGCGGAACCCCCGTCATTACGGGAGGCACGATGGGTATCGGTCCCGACATCAAAACAGGCGTCCATACGCTTGGCGACATGCTCTACGGCGGGGCCGAGGCGGGCGATCGGACGATCGTGCTCGAGGAAGCGGAAGTGGAGCCCGAGATCACGGCCGATGATGCAGCGAACATGGGTGTGGTCGAACTCATCACCTCCTACAAGCTCGGGTACGGTTCGAACGGCGGCACGAACCGCGAATACAACATCGAACTGTGCCTCGATACGCTCAACGGCTCCCTGATCGCCCCCGGCCAGAACTGGAACTGGAACGACATCGTGGGCAACTGCGACGAAGCGGCGGGCTACAAGGAAGCCAACGTCATCGTGAACAACAAGTACGAGAAATCTTCGGGCGGCGGTATCTGCAACGTGGCGACGGGCGTGTTCAATGCCGCATACGAAGCGGGCCTGCCCATCGTCGAGCGCTCGAACCACAGTCTGTATCAGCCGAACTATCCCCTCGGCCGCGATGCGGCGGTATCGTGGGAGTATCCGACGCTCATTTTCACGAACGATACCGACCACTACATCCTCGTGACCGCCGAGTACGACGGCGTCGACATGACGATCAGCATCTGGGGTACGAGTCCGCACCGCACGGTTGAAAGTGTGAACAGCGATTGGTCGGGCAGCGACGACGAGGGCAAATCGATCACGAACTATCGTACCGTCAAGGATGCCGACGGCAACGTGATCAGCGAGGATTCGTTCCCCTCGTATTTCCCGCCCGTTCCGAAAGACGATGAGGCTTAAAAAGGCGAAGCTGTGTATCGAGACGGCTTCGGGTCGGTTGCGGTCAGATGAAGATATGCTGGTCGCATGCCCGATCCGTCTCCTTTCGGCTACACTAATCCGATTATGATCGAATTACTCACTACCGTTGACAGCTTTGTGTGGGGACCGGCGATGATTGCCCTTCTCCTCGGAAGCCACCTGTTCCTCACCGTGCGGACGGGCTTCATTCAACGCAAGCTCCCGCTGGCCATCAAGCTCTCGTTCACCTCCGATGCGAACGCCGAAGGCGACATCTCGCATTTCGGTGCGCTCGCCACCGCGCTCGCAGCCACTATCGGCACCGGCTCGATCGTCGGCGTGGCAACGGCGATCCTTGCCGGGGGCCCGGGAGCTGTGTTCTGGATGTGGCTTACCGGCGTATTCGGTATTGCCACCAAGTACTCCGAAGTGTTCGCCGCCATCAAGTACCGCGTGAAGGACCACAAAGGCGAGATGCTCGGCGGTGCCATGTACATCTGGGAGCGCGCGTTCTCGAAAGGCACCGAGAAGACTCCCTGGTGGGCGCATGTGGGGGCAGTGGCATTCGCGGCTTTCGCCGCCATTGCCGCTATCGGAACCGGATCAGCCGTCCAGGCTTCGGCGATGGCGGGCATCATCTCGTCAAACATCCCTCAGATTCCCGTGTGGATTCTCGGCATCGTCATCGTTGTGTTGGTATCCGCGGTCATCTTCGGGGGCGTGGAATCGATCTCGAAGGTGTGCGAGAAGCTCGTGCCGGTCATGGCCGTTGCCTATGCGCTCGGTTGCATCGTTATCCTCGTGCTCAACGCCCCGTATCTGGGCGATGCGATCGGCCTCATATTCGAATGCGCATTCACCTCGAAGGCCGCGTTCGGCGGGGCTGTGGGTTCGGGGCTCATGATGGCGCTCCAATTCGGATGCGCCCGCGGCCTGTTCTCGAACGAGTCGGGCTTGGGCTCGGCACCTATCGTCGCCTCGGCTGCCGCCACCCGAAACCCCGCCCAGCAAGCGCTCGTGGCCATGACGGGCACGTTTTGGTCGACGGTGGTCATCTGCGCGCTCACCGGTGTCGTGCTCGTATCGACGATGGTCGCAAACCCCGAGATCCAAGCCCAGATTCTCGCAAGTCCCACGATCTTCACCGGCGCGCAGCTTGCGAGTACGGCCTTTGCCAACATTCCCTTGTTCGGTACACCCATACTCGTGGTCGGTATGGTCACGTTCGCCTATACAACCATTCTCGGCTGGTCATATTACGGCAATCGCTGCATCACCTACCTGTTCGGCATGAAAGCCATCCTTCCGTATCAAATCCTCTACGTTGCCGTTGCGTTTCTCGGAGCCATCGGGGTAGGGGATGTGGTGTGGACCATATCCGACATCGGCAACGCGCTTATGGCCGTTCCCAACATCGTCGTCGTACTGCTTCTTTCGGGCCTTGTTGCCCGCGAAACGCGCCATTACGTCTACGAAGGCAATCTCAACGAGATCGATGAGACGCCCATCCCCGTTCTCGAGGGCAAGTAGGACGGCAGCGCTTCGGTGCCCTAGGCTCGCTCGCCCGCCTGGCAGCCGTTCCCCCTGCTATGTCGCCGTTCCCCCTGAGAATGGGGGTTAATTTCGCAGTTGTTAACAAACTCGCGCAGACGCACTCGCTATAATGGGCGACATTGCTTTAGCGCGGAAAAGTGCTCATACCGAAACGGCATTGGCACGTGCCGTGAAGGCGGTATCGAAAATCGGTTTCGGCATCGGCTCTCTTCGCGTTTTTGAGGGAAACACTCGAAGAGAAAGGGGGCTGCATGGACATCGTTCAGCTTATCAACGATATCGACGCAGCGGTATGGGGACCTCCCATGATCATCCTGCTTCTGGGATCGCATCTGTTCCTGACGTTTCGGACCGGATTCATCCAACGGAAGCTTCCGAAGGCCATCAAGCTTTCGGTGACGAAAGATCCTGATGCGGAAGGCGACATCAGCCAGTTCGGCGCTTTGACTACGGCGCTTTCGGCCACCATCGGTACCGGTAACATCGTGGGCGTTGCTACGGCGATCCTTGCGGGCGGTCCGGGCGCGGTACTGTGGATGTGGCTCACCGGCGTGTTCGGCATCGCTACGAAGTACTCCGAGACCTACGCAGCAGTTAAATACCGTGTGAAGGACCATAACGGCAACATGCTTGGTGGCGCGATGTACGCGTGGCGCCGCGCGTTCGAGAAGGATGGCAAGGCGCCGTGGTGGGCGCTCATCGGCGCAGGCGCATTCGCCCTGTTCGCAGCCATTGCCTCGTTCGGCATCGGCTCGGCGGTCCAGTCGAGCGCCATGACCGGCATCATCACCTCGAACATGCCCGGCGTTCCCGCGTGGGGCATCGGCCTCGCCATCGTGATCATGGTTTCCATCGTCATCTTCGGCGGCATCAAGATCATATCGAAGGTGTGCGAGAAACTCATTCCGTTCATGGCGATAGCCTATGCGTGGGGCTGCATCGTGATCATCGGTATGAACTGGGATTTCGTCTGGCCCGCCATCTGCCTGATCTGCGAGAGTGCATTCACGGCCAAAGCGGCCTTCGGCGGCGCTGTGGGCTCGGGCTTGATGATGGCGCTTCAGTTCGGGTGCGCCCGCGGTTTGTTCTCCAACGAATCGGGCATGGGTTCGGCTCCCATCGTCGCGTCGGCGGCGACCACGCGCAACCCCGCCCGCCAGGCGCTCGTTTCGATGACCGGCACGTTCTGGGATACCGTCATCATCTGCGCGCTTACGGGCATCGTGCTTGTATCCACAATGCTCGCGAATCCTGGCATCATGGAATCGGGCCAGATCAGCGCTGGCGCTGATCTCACGAGCGCGGCGTTTGCAAGCATTCCCTACATCGGCACGCCCATCCTCGTGTTCGGCATGGTGCTCTTCGCGTACACGACCATCCTCGGCTGGTCGTACTACGGCAACCGCTGCATCACCTACCTGTTCGGCAAGCGCGCTATTCGTCCGTACCAGGTGCTCTACGTGATCGTGGCGTTCCTCGGTGCGATCGGCATCGGAGATTTGGTGTGGACCATCTCCGACATCACCAACGCGCTCATGGCTGTGCCCAACATCATCGTCGTGCTGCTGCTTTCGGGTCTCATCGCCCGCGAAACCAAGCACTACGTATGGGAAGACAATCTCATGGAGAAGGACGAGACGCCCATCCCCATCCTCGAGAACAAGTAGCGAGCTTCCCTCAATCGCAAGCGCTTTCGTCGTCGGCCGCAGGAATTCGATCCCGCGGCCGACGTGCGTTTTCTGGGCGTTTGGCGGTCCGCACCTGCTCTTCCGAAGCTTTGTCGCCGGAGCCGTTTGCCCGAGCTCCGACCGCCCTCGCTGCGGCAACGGGCAGGCGGTTGGCCGCATGACGACGTCGGCCCGAAGGCGGTTCGTTCACGCGATGTCCGCCAAGGCCCGCTAAACGACATTTGCGTTATACAGAAATCGAATAAAGCCTGTTCGCAGATTGCTAATCCAAAAAAAGAACTGAAAAATGTCGTTTAGCGGCGGTTGACGGACAGCGGAAACGCGATCCTCGCGCCGGCCGCCCTTACCAAAAATCGTCCAGATGGGCGATTTTTGGCAAGGCTGCGCGCGCTGTTCCGGCCGCTTCGAAAAGCCGCGGGTATCGTGCCAGCTCAGACAATAGGCGGTGCAGGGTCCGCCGATTATCCTCGCCAAAGATCATCCATATGGACGGTTTTTGGCACCCGCACTCGCACTCCGCTGCGAAATCGGGTTTGGCGTTCGTCCGCTCGTAGCGCCGATGCGTCTCGCCGCTCGTACCGTCGCCCTATCTTCCCAGCTAGATCGCTCGCTACCATTCCCGGTATGAGTATCCTCAAGCAAGCTTAAATAGGGGTATTACCTCGATTCGTATGATCGCGTCTGCAACAATTCATAGCGGCCATGGTAAGGCGCGTTTTGCGCAGGCCCTAAGCTCCATCGTGTCCGCGAAACGTGGACGCACGGTTCGAGTTGCACGGGCGAATCCCGTGCGCAAGAGGCGAGAGGAGCGTTATGCCGATGAAAAAGGAATGGAAACGCGTTCAAGATGATGGCACCACCATCTTCAGAACTTGTGCGTGGTCTCCTCCGGGCGAGCACCCCGTGGGGTGGGGTATGGAGTTGACGGTCGATGCCGATGGCAACCTCATCAAGGTCGAGGGAGACAAGGAGCATCCGATTTACCAGGGGCGTCTGAACGCTACGGGACTCGATCTGGTCGAGTACGTGAACCACCCCGATCGGATCATCTATCCCATGAAGCGCGCCCGCGAAGATCGCGGCAAAGACAAATGGGAACGCATTACGTGGGAAGAGGCCTACGACATCATCGAGGAGAACGTCAAGGACATCAAGGCGAAGTACGGCGCACGCTCCATCATGGTGCACGGCGGAACGGGCCGCGAGGCGGTCATGTACAGCTACCCGCTCGCATTCTCCGTACTGCAAACCCCGAACTACTGCTATTCGCAGTCAGGGTGGTCGTGCTACGGCCCCCGAACGACGGTATCGGACTTCATTTTGGGTGCCGGGTACCCTGAGATCGATTACGCGGGCTTCTTCGAGCAGCGCTACGACGATCCGCAGTACGTCGTACCCGATTACATCGTGTGCTGGGGCAAGGCTCCGCTTGCATCGAACCCCGACGGCTTGCACGGCCATGCGCTCGTGGATCTCATGAAGCGCGGTACGAGGATCATCTGCATCGATCCGCGCGTCACCTGGCTCGGTTGCCGCGAGGGCAATTGGACGATTCAGATCAAGCCTCAGACCGACACGTGCTTGGCGCTCGGTCTCATCAACATCATCGTCAAAGAAGATCTCTACGATCACGATTTTGTCGAGAACTGGTGCTACGGCTTCGAGGAGCTCGCCGAACGCGCCGCCGAGTTCCCGGTAGAGTACGTGTCCGAGGTGACGTGGATCCCCGAGGATCAGATTTTGGAGCTTGCCCGCTACCTCGGTACGCATCATCCGGGCGCCATGGCGTGGGGCCTTGCCATCGACCAGCAGTCCAACGGCATCCAGGCGGGACACGCCATCCTCGCGCTTGCGGCTATCACGGGCAACCTCGACGTTCCCGGCGGACTTACGGTCGGCGCGCCCAACAGCTTCATGGGCAAGTGGCGCATGGACAGCCGCCAGTTCGTCGCCGAAGAGGATTGGGCGCAGCGCATTGGGGCAGAGGAGTACCCTGCGCTTGCGTATACCCATGCGACGACCCATCCCGACGTTACGCTTGACGTGCTCGAGACGGGCGATCCGTACGAGATCCATATGAGCTGGTTCAATTCCACGAACCTGATCGCTCCCACCAATTCTGCGCAGCCGCATCGCTGGTATGAAGCCCTTAAAAAGGTCGACTTCGCGGTGTGTACCGACCTGTTCATGACCCCGACCGCCATGGCGTTCGCCGACGTTTTCCTGCCGCTTTCGGCCTTCCCCGAGCACGACGGCATCGTGCTTCCTCACTACGGGCGCAATTCGGTGTTCTTGGGCTGCATGAACAAAGCGTCGAAGCGCGGCGAGTGCAAGTCGGACCTCGAAATCGATCTCGAGCTGGGCAAGCGTCTGAACCCAGCGGGGTGGCCCTACGATTCGGTCGAGGACTTCTTCGATTCGCTGCTCGTGCCCGAATACGGTTTCACGTTCGACGATCTGCGCCAGATCGGCTGCTATCAGCCGAGCTACACCTACAAGAAGTACGAGAAGGGCATGCTGCGTCCCGACGGCGAGCCCGGGTTCAACACCGTCACCGGCAAGGTGGAGCTGTACTCCATCGTGTACGAGGCGTGGGGCGAGGACCCGCTGCCGTACTTCGAGAAACCCCGATGGGACGAGACGAGCCACCCGGAACTTGCCGAGGAATATCCGCTTATCATGACCACCGGCGCCCGCGACTACGCGTCGTTCCACTCCGAGCATCGCCAGCTGGCTCAGATGCGCGAGATCACGCCGTGGCCCGTTGTCGAAATCCATCCGGAAACCGCTGCACGCTACGGCATCGAAGAGGGCGATTGGGTGGAGATCGCAAGCCCGTTCGGCAAGGCGCGCGAGAAGGCCCACATCACCGGCATCATCGATCCGCGCGTTGTGCATACTCGTCACGGCTGGTGGTACCCCGAGCAGGATGGCGAAGAACCCAACCTGTTCGGCGTGTGGAAATCCAACGTGAACGAGCTGCTTCCGCACAAGGAGATCGGCAAACTCGGGTTCGGTGCTCCCTACAAGGGCGTGATGTGCGATATCAAAAAAGTTGACGGACTGAGCGATTAGACGAAAGGGGAAGCAGATGAGCAAGGATTTTGCACTGCTTGTTGATTACAAATACTGCTCCGGGTGCCATAGCTGCGAAGTCGCCTGTAAGAACGAACATGATTTCGATATAGGTATGTACGGGATAAAGCTCCTCGAAACGGAGCCGATGAAAATCGCCGAAGGTGCGGTCGATGCATGGGATTGGATCTACCTTCCGGTTCCGACGGCGCTCTGCGACCACTGCGCCTCTCGTCTGGAAGAGGGCAAGGAGCCGACCTGTGTGAAGCACTGCCAGTCGTTCTGTTTGGAATACGGCAGTTTGGAATACATGCAAAAGCGCGCGGCTGAACTGGATCACAAGGTCGCCGTGTATCTGCCATAAACGAGAACGGAGGAATGCCATGACGATTGACGAGTTGCTCGAGCTCGACGACGACGCCCAGATCGAGTTTCTGAACGGCCAGCTCGACGAAGGCAAAACGGTGGACGAGATATGCACCGATCTCTCGACGACCCGTATGGATATGGCTCGCGTCGGGTTTTTCGTGGTGAAGAACCGCTTCATGCTGAAGCCGACCCGCGGGTATGCGCGTACGAAACCGACCAAGCTCGGCTGATCGTTCGCCGTACTGTTAAAACGTGCGCTGCGTCGGGTTGCGAAAGCCGGACGCAGCGCATCCAAAAATCCAGGATGAAAGGTATATACTTACCATGTGTTTTAGACCAGCTGACGCATCCGCTGCAGGGCCATCCGCGTGCCCGAGCTGCGGCAAGACCATCCAGAGCATGGGTGGCATCGCTTTGAAGAAATGTCCGTTTTGCGGGGTGGAGTTCCCCGAGGCGCCCGCATCGCCCAAACCGGCTGCATCGGCATCGCCTGCGGCTCCATCCGCTCCGAAGGCCCCCGGTGCCCCTGCGGCGCCGTCGGCTCCAAAAGACCCTCGGTAGGGTGGCGACGAGGGAATTCTGATAGGGGGAAGCTATGTGCGGGTATTCGTGTACTGGATGCGGCGAATGCAAAGGCACGGGAAAACGCAAGCAAATCGTTCCACGGGGATTGTGCCAACGCTGCAACACCTTGAACGGGCCTCGCGCCCAGGTGTGCTCCTCGTGCGGAGCGAGGCTTTCCCCGAAGCAGGAGCTCGAAAAGCGCCACTCTGTATAACGTGGCGCGAGCTTCGTCATCAATGCTATCTGCTTCAATCGATTGGAAGGGGATTTGTATGGAAATGACCAGCGGCTCGGCTTCGAAGCCGGCCAAAGAGGCTGTCCCGAAAGGCGCATGGGCGATACTGATCGCTGTGTGGATCGTGGCCATTGCGGCACCGTTGAATATGTTCAAGCCTGCGACGATCTCGGTGGAGATCATTCAGGCGCTTAGCATCCCAGGGTCTTCGTACGGCTGGATCATGTCGGTGTTCTCGATCATGGGCCTGATTCTGGCTTTTCCCGCAACAGGGCTCGTGTACCGGTTCGGTATGAAGAAATCCTTGGCGGTTTCGGTCATATCGCTGTTCGTGGGATCTCTGATCGGCGCTTTGTCGACAAGCTTCGAAATGCTGCTCGTATCCCGTGTTGTCGAGGGCTGCGGTATGGGCTTCATCGGCGTGGCGGGCCCAACGGCCATCAGCCTGTGGTTTCCGAAAAGCCGGCAGGGCTTTGCGGTAGCCGTATTCCAGACGTGGATGCCGCTCGGCACGCTCATCACCATGAACATCGCACCCGTCATGGCTGCCTCGATGGGGTGGAAATCGGTCTGGTGGCTTGCGTGCGCGTACTGCGTCGTGGCCTTTATCGTGCTCATGTTGTTCTTCAAGGAGCCGTCCAAGGAGGTTATGGCGGCGACTGCCGGCAAGCGCGTGGAAGATGTGGGAAGCGGCAACAAGTTCGCCGCGTTCAAGAATCCCTCATTGTGGATCCTCTGCATCATGTTTTTAGTGTTCGCGCTCACGACGACCGGCACCACGAGCTCGTACTGGTCGCTCTACCTGCGCGAAGTCGCGGGCATCGACGCTTCCGTCGCGGCCTTCGCGGTGAGCCTCTGCACCGTGCTCGGCGCAATCGGCATTCCGTTCGGCGGATGGCTCTCCGATAAGCTCGGCACGCGCAAGTGGATGATCGTGGCCGCGTGGGTCGTCGTGCTCGTGTTCCTCTGGTTCGCGTTCTCGACGGTCGATCTGACGCTCGTGTACGTGATCGCCGTCGTCAACGGGTTCTGCCAGGGCTGGATTCCCGCCATGGTGCAGACCTCCATCCCCGAAATTCTCGAGGATCCGTCCCAAAACGCGATGGGCATGGGCCTGATGAACGTGTTCCGCAACGGCGGCAACATCCTGGGCGGCATGGCGCTCGGGTACTTCGTCGGCCCGTTCGGTTGGTCGCTCGGATCGCACATCCTGTGCCTGCCTCCGATCATCATCGTCGTCGCACTCATGTTGATCATCACGCGAAAGACCCTTCGGTAAGGAATTTCGGCGCGGCTTCCGCACGATTCGGTGCGGAAGCCGCGTGCATGGCTGACATCTAGTGTGGGGGTGATAAGGACTATGTTGAAAGACAAGTCGGTAGCTGCACGGATCGCATGCGTTCTCGTCGCGCTCGGCATCATCGTCGTGGCGATGGTGCTGCCCGAACCCGAAGGGCTCTCGTTTCCGGGGAAGATGAGCCTCGCTTTGCTGGTTGCGGGCATCCTCTTGTGGGTGGCCGAACCGGTTCCCTTCGCCATCACCGGCATCGCCATCATGATCGCGCTGCCGGTGTTCGGCATTCTGCCGTTCTCGTCGAGCGAGGGAACGACGGTCTGGCTTGCGTGGGTGAGCAGCGTCATCTTCTTCGTGCTCGCTTCGTTTGGGCTTTCGGCGGCGCTGCTGAAAACCAAGATACCCATGCGCATCGTCTCGTTTCTGCTCAGGTTCACGAAGGGCAACGAGAAGCGCGTCATCTTCGCGTTCATGGCGGCGACGTTTCTGTGCTCGATGTTCATATCGGACCTACCCTGCAGCGCGCTCTTTGCGGGCATTGCGGTGAGCAGCGTTTTGCAGATCGAGGGTGCCGAACCGGGAAGATCACGATTCGGCCGCACGCTCATGATATCCATACCGTACGCCGCGTGTATCGGCGGGGGGGCGCTTCCGTCGGGAAGCTCCATGAACATCATGGCGATGGGGATGCTCGAGGCGAGTACGGGTATCCAGATCTCGTTTCTCGATTGGGCGGTCATGTGCACGCCCATCGCGGTCGTTTTGCTGTTCGTCGCGTATTTCTCGGTCGTGCTGGTGCATAAGCCCGATCCCCTGTCCCCAAAGACGCTCGAGCGCATCGCCGAATTCTCGGCGAACAAGGAGAAGTTCGATGCGCTCGACTGGAAGGTGCTCGCCATCTTCGTGCTGACGTTCGGTTTGTGGCTCGGCAGCAACTGGACGGGCTGGGATCTGACCGGCATCGCGCTTCTCGCGCTCGTGCTGTGCTTCGTCCCGGGCATCGAGGTGCTTTCGTGGGACGAGTTCGTGGACAGCGTGTCGTGGAACGTGATCCTGCTCATCGGCTCGGTGCAGGCGCTTGCTGGCGGCATCCGGCAGCAGGGCTCGGCGAGCTGGTTTCTGCAGGCGTCGATCGGCAAGCTCGCGGTGGGCGCGGGGCTGCTCGTGGTGGCCACGGCCATCGTGGTTCCCCTGATTCGCCTGTTCATACCGGTGGGGCCTGCGCTCATCGGCACCACGCTTCTGCCGCTGTGCATGATCGGCGACGCGTTCGGCATCAGCCCGGTGTTCTTCACGATCGTGGTGGCCATCAGCGCGTCCACCTCGTTTGCGAACGGGTTGGAGAGCGCGAGCATGGTGGTGCACAAGTACAACTACTGGACGCTCGTGGATTATTTCAAGTCGGGCATCATCCCGACGATCGCGCTCATGATCCTGCACGCGACCGTGCTGCTTCCCCTCGTGACGATGATGGGGTACTGAGCGGGCGCGGGCTGCGGATCGTCGGAGGCGTTTCGCGGCCGGGGGCCTTTCGGCAAAGCTGCCGGGAGGCCCCTTTTTCAGTCGGCGGCGATGGCGGCGGGAGGGCCCTCGCGGATGCGTCGGGCGTACGGCGTCGGGAAGGGCCTTCGCGTCGGGCGTACGGCGTCGGGAAGGGCCTTCGCGTCGCCCCGAACATGCTCGGCGGGCATCTCCTCGCGTCGTCCCGCGTGCTCAGCGCGCGGGACCGGTCGGGCGACGGCCCACGGTGTCGACGAGATCCATGAGCTCCTGCTGGCTGTGCACGTCGAGCTTGCGGTAGATGTTCCTCATGTGCGTCCGCACGGTGCCTTCGGAGATGACGAGCTCCTTCTGCACGTAGGCTGCGTTGCGGCCCTTCGCCAAGAGGCAGAGGATTTCCAGCTCGCGTTGCGAGAGCAAAAACGTGTCCGCCACGAGATGGCAGCGCTCGCTGAAGTGCGCGCGATGCGGCTTTTCGCCGCTCTTGTGCGCGAGCTCTTCGGCCTGCGGGCTGGCAAGGGTTGCGATCTCGCGCATCTGGTCGTTGGTGACGAGGGAAACGTAGCCGAGCAAGAGCAGTGCGAGGCGGACGAGGGTGACGGGGAGGTAGGGGATGGTTTCGAGGGGCACGAAGACGTTCAAGACGAACACCGCGAGCAACCCGATCGTGAGAAAGCCGTTGAAGAACCCGAACGTGATCATGGAGGAAACGCGGTACCTCGTGGTGAGCTCGGCCGGGTAAAGCCAGAACGCGACGCTTGCCAACGCCAGCAGGGCCACGCAGGCGTAGTTCGGGTTGCCCGCGTCGAAAAAGCTTTGGGAGCACGAGAACAGCAGGAACACCAGGAAAAAGGGCACGAGCCGGTGGGAGGCGTACGAGCCGTCGTCGCTTCGGAAGGGCCAGAAAAACAATCCGGTGAACAGCAGGATGGCGATGAGGGGGCAGATCGTCTCGAAGGGGAAATCCTGGGTAAGGGGAGCTTTCCAGAGGAGCGAGCGATAGCCTTCGAGCAGAAAAGAGCCGTACACGATGCCGAAGGGAAGCGCGCTCTTGCCCAGCCTGAGCGCAAACGCCCGCTTGCTGATGCGCAGATTATGGAAAGTCTCCACCCAGGCCTTGCCCTCCTTCGCCCGTTTGGTGCCGTCGGGCAGAACTACGAACTCCTGCGGCTTGAAGTAGCTTTCGTTGTCGTGCTGCGCCTTGTAGACGAAGACGACCGAGAAAAGGGGGCAGAGGCATGCGACGACCGTTATGCTCGCAGAGCTCACCTCGGTCAGGTAGGCCATGACGAGTATGAAGGCGAACGCCAGCAAAAGCGAGAGGATGGTTGCGATTGCCAGGATGCTCTGATCCCGCCTTCGCGCCGCTTCCCCCCACAGAAGCGTCGAGGGCGCGCACGCAACGCTTGCGAGCACGGTTCCCGCCAAGGCGAGCGCAAAGGGCGCCTGGCCGGCCGACAGCACGATGCAGCTCGCGCACAGCATGCCGATCGTCCCGCAGAGCCCCGTGAGGAAATGCACCGATTTCTTGCGCAGCTGCGCGGTGACCTTTTCGCGGTAGTATCCGACGGCGAAGCAGGTTGCGGGAAACGCGATCAGAAACGCGAGCGTGAGAAGGAGGTAGTGCGGCTTGTCGATCGCGTGCAGGTTGTCGAAGTAGAAGGACGCTTGGAAGAACAGGATGAACAGCCAGAGGAGTTGTATGGCGAACCCGAGGACCAACGGGCTTTCAAGGTACAGAGCGTTGCTGAGCGCCGTGGCTTTCTCCCGCAACGATTCCGCATTCGCGTTTAGCATGGATCCCCCTCGTGCACGTATGAACGACGCTGCCGCTGAGCCGGATGAACCTGAAGCCGCTACCCGACGCCTGTGTATTATAGAACACTTTGCGGGTGCAGCGCCTCGGCGGTCGCGCATATTCCGGCTCGGGTGCATCTGCGGTTTTCGAACGCGGGCTCGAAGCTGCCCGGGCCTCGAAGCGCTGCGGGTCCGCGCGGCGGCGGGGATTGGGCGGCGCCCGCACGGCGCGGGCGCGATGGGTGCGAAGTGCGGTATCATGAACCCATGAAGACGATAGCTATCATAGGGGGCGGGGCCGCGGGTCTCGCCGCCGCCGTGGAGGCCGGGCGCGCGGCGCGGCGTTTAGGCGTTCCCGCGGAAATCACGGTGTACGAGGCGGCCGACCGCGTGGGCAAGAGCATCCTCGCCACGGGCAACGGCCGCTGCAACCTGTCGAATTCGGACATTCGCGCCGATGCGTACCGCAGCCCCGGCTTCGTGGATGCCGCTTTGCGCGCACTTCGGCCCGAAGAGGTCCTCTCGCTGTTTGCCGAGCTCGGGCTGTGCGTGCGCGAAGAGTCCGAAGGGCGGCTCTACCCCCTTGCGAACAAGGCGAGCTCGGTGCTCGACGTGCTGCGCTTCGCCCTCGCCGAGCTCGGGATCGAGCAGCGGTGCAAAGCCGAGGCGATCGCCGTGACGCCCGTGGAGGATCGCTTCCTCGTGAGCTTCGCCGACGAGGGCACGGTGTTCGCCGACGCGGCGGTGGTCGCCTGCGGGGGATCGGTTGCGCGCTCGATGCTGCCGCCCGGCTATCCGTTCGCCGCCGCCCTCCCCGTGCTCGGGCCGCTCGAAACCGACACGGCGCCGATCAAGGGCCTCAACAACATCCGCGTGAAGTGTGCGGCGTCGCTGCGGGGCGCGAGGGGGGACGCGTGTGCGGATGTCGTGTTCGACGACGCCGGCGTTCGCGCGCGGGCCGGCGGGGCGCAACACGGCGCGAATGCGCTCAAGGCGCGCGAGGTCGGCGAGGTGCTCTTTCGCGAGTACGGGGTATCGGGCATTGCGGTGTTTGACCTGTCGCGGTTCGCCGAGCCGGGCGACGTGCTCTCGATCGATCTGGTTCCCGGCGTTTCCGAGGAAGAGCTTGCGGCCGACATCGCGTCGCGCACCGAGCGCTTCGGCTCGCGCAGCGCCGTCGAGTTGCTTTCGGGCATGCTGCTCGCTCCGGTGGCGCGCGCGGTCCTGGGCGCCGCCGGCGTGCGGCCCGACGGCCCGCTTTCCCGCGGCGAACGGGCGAAGCTCGCGCGCGCGGTCAAATCGTTCGAGCTCGAAGTGCGCGGCATCGGCGACGTGCGGCAATGCCAGGTGATGCGGGGCGGCATCGCCGTCGACTCATTCGGTCCCGAGACGATGGAGTCGCGCGCGCATCCGGGTTTGTTCGCGGCCGGCGAGGCGCTCGACGTCGACGGGCCGTGCGGGGGATTCAACCTCCATTGGGCGTGGACGAGCGGCATGCTCGCCGGGCGTTCGTCCGTCAGGCGGGTGGCGCGATGATCGAGGTGCCCAACGTGCAGGTGCCGCTCGACGCGTTTTCGCCGGGATGCGACCGCGGGCCCCTGCTGCGCGCGGCTGCGGCTAAGGCGCTCGGCCTCGCGCCCGGCGAGCTTAGCGAGGTGCGGCTTGCGAAGCGCAGCGTCGACGCCCGCAAGAAGTCCGACGTCCATTTCGCGTGTACGCTCGTCGTCGGGCTTGCCGATGCCGCGCGCGAGGAGCGCTTGGTTGCCGCCGGGGCGAAGCGCCACGTCCCCTACGAGCCGCTTTCCGTCCGCGATCTGTCGAAGCGCACGGAATCCGGATCGAGGCCCGTCGTCGCAGGCGCGGGCCCCGCGGGGCTGTTCGCGGCGCTCTACCTTGCGCGTGCGGGATTGCGGCCGCTTCTCGTCGAGCGCGGGCCTGCAGTCGAAGAGCGCATCCGGGCGGTCGCAGAGTTCGAGCGCACCGGCCGCCTTGACGAGCAGGCGAACATCCAGTTCGGCGAGGGCGGGGCGGGTACGTTTTCGGACGGCAAGCTTACCACCAACACCAAGAACCCCTACGCGAAGCACGTGCTCGCGTGGTTCGTCGAGGCGGGCGCTCCCGAAGAGATACTCTGGCAGGCGAAACCCCATATCGGAACCGATAGGCTCGTCTCCGTCGTGCGTTCGATGCGCGAGGAGATAGAGCGTGCGGGCGGAAGCGCGCGGTTCGAAACGCAGCTTTCTTCGCTTTCGTTTTCAAAGGGCGCGCTCAGCGCAGTCGAGCTTCTCGACGTGCGCACGGGCGCGCGCGAAACCGTGGGAGCCGAGCAGGTCGTCCTCGCCTGCGGCCATTCCGCCCGCGACACGTTCGCGATGCTGCGCGATGCAGGCATCGCGATGGAGCGCAAGCCGTTTTCGGTCGGCGTGCGCATCGAGCATTCGCAGCGGGATATCAGCCGGGCGCAGTACGGAAGCGCCGCCGACCATCCGGCGCTCGGAGCAGCCGAGTACAAGCTCGCCGTGCACCTGCCGAGCGGGCGGGGCGTGTACACGTTCTGCATGTGCCCCGGCGGCGAGGTCGTGTGCGCCGCGAGCGAGGGGGGCGGCGTGGCGGTCAACGGCATGAGCCGCTTTGCGCGCGACGGCGAAAACGCGAACAGCGCGCTGCTCGTGGGCGTCGACCCTGCGGACTTCGGAGGCGACGACGTGCTTGCGGGCGTGGAGTTTCAGCGCGCGATCGAGCGGGCCGCCTACCGGTGCGCCGCCGAAGCGGGAGGCGCGCCGTACGCCGCGCCTGCGCAGACGGTCGGCGATTTCCTCGCGGGGCGTGCGGGCTGCCCGTCCGACCGCGTGCGGCCGACCTGCCCGCGCGGCGTCGCCTGGTGCGATCTGCGCGAGTGCCTGCCGGGTTTCGTGGCCGATGCGCTCGCCGAGGCCCTGCCGCTGCTCGATCGCAAGCTTTCCGGCTTCGCCGACGCGCAGGCGGTGCTGACCGGCGTCGAAACGCGCAGTTCCTCCCCCGTGCGCATCGTGCGCGACGGCGGCTTCCAGGCGCAGTGGGCCGGCGAGCCGTCCGGCGGCCCGGACGGTTCCGCGTGTCCGGCGGGTGTCGGGGGGCCGGGCGGCGGCTCGGGCACCGGCGACTGCTCGGGCGCCGGTCGTGCCTCGGGCAGCGGCGACGGCTCGGGCGGCGAGGCGCGGCGTTCGGCGGCGACGGGCCTCTATCCCTGCGGCGAGGGAGCGGGCTATGCGGGCGGCATCATGAGCGCCGCCGTCGACGGCCTGCGCGTGGCCGAGGCGCTTGCGGCTGATTGGGTAATCGCTGATTGATTCAACCCGCAGCGATCTGACCGGTCCGCCCTGGAAACCCCCGCTTCTCCCGCAGGCGGGGAAAACCCCGTTGCTCCCGCGGGCGGGGAAACCTCGCTGCTCCCTCGGATGGGGAAAGCCGCGGGTGCTCCTGCATACAGGAAAGCCTCGTTGCTCCCTCGGTCAGGAACAACCCCCCGATTTCTCGTTTCGCCTCGTCTTCGCCCGTAATTCCACGTCCCTTTAGGACCCTTTTATTGATAATGCGTTTCTGCGCGAAAAAGGCCCTCCGATGGCGGCGAAGGCCCGCTTTGCGAAGACCAAACGAGTTTCCGCCGCTTTCGGGTGCGAGAAGGCTTGCCAAAACGCCTGGTTGCGGTTAGCTGCATCTAACAAAACGCCACCGACGGGGCATTCGGAGGCGTTTTCGCAGCGCAAAGCGGAGGTTCGCCGCCATTTCGGGACGGTTTTCCGACAAAACCTCGGCATGCGAACCGGCGAAAGAGGGCGCAATGCGATCCCATGCCTCGAAACCCGTCGGGGTATGCTCGCCACAATGCGCTTCCGAGCCTCAGGGCAGCGAATCCCTTAAGGCACGTTCGCGTTTCGGCGGCTATCGCTCGCCCTTTGCGCTCGGTGCGTCCGATGCGACTTAGAGCCCCATCTCTTTCTCCCAGTCGATGTCGGGCGGGCGAGAAAGGCGATCGGCTTCAGGTTGCCACAGACACGCGTCCATGTCGATATGCATGTCATCGAGAAACGCCACGCCCTCGTCTTCGAGGAGCGCGCGCTGCACCTCGGGGCCGCCGAACGCGTAGCCTTCGCAGATGCGGCCGTCTTTGAATACGACGCGATGGCACGGGATAACGATGGGGTCGTGGTTTCCGCGCAAAGCATAGCCGACGTAGCGCGCCGAGCGGGGCGATCCCATCATGCGGGCGATCTGCCCGTACGAGGCAACTTTGCCTCGGGGAATCTGCTTCACAATGTCGAGAACGCGTTCGGAAAACTCCGCCACGGTATACGTGCCTCCTAATGCTTGAATGCTTATCTTGCTCCGTTTTGCGCGCACGCGTAGCACGATCGGTAGGATATCACAGGATAGGCGGCGATTTGCCTGTTGCGCAGTTCGAAGGCGGTGTATAATCTCCCGAACGAAAGAAGACGTCTCGCGTGAGGAAAGTCGGGTGCAAATCCCGCACGGTACCGCCACTGTGATATGGCTCATGCCATTCAGCCAGAACACTTACCGAGAAGCGTGTCTGCGTAAGCAGCGAGTTACTGCGAGCGCAAACCCGAGAGTCGCGTGCGACCTCGGCTCGACGTGCAAGGCCGAAGCGGGCCGCAGCGTATGCTGCGGAATCGATGCTGTCTTCTTTTTTCGATGTCAGATGCGATGAAAGGAGAAGGACAGTGCATCGAACAAGCGCTCGCTCTATCGCCCGATCGGGCACGTATCAGCAGGTATTCATGAAGCTCGGGGCCGTACTGCTTGCGGTGGCGCTCTGCTTAGGTATGGTACCGGCAGCATCGTACGCCGAGGGGGCCGAAGCCGCTGCAGCGCCAGCCGCCGCCTCGCCGGAGCAAGCGGTCGGGACCGCGACGCTCACGATCGTGTACGGGCTCGGCATGAACGGCGATCCCGATATCGTCGTGAACAAGAAGTACCCGTTCGCCGAAGGCGCTACGGTCGAAGACCTCTTCGCAGCTGCAAAGGCGGCGGGGGATATCAAGGATTACGCGTTCGTCGACGGCGGGTACGGATCCACCCTCAACTCGGTAACCAAAAACGACGGAACGGAGATCAAGAACAATGCGGCGGGCTCGCTGTATTGGGGCAACTTCAAGAACGGCTCGTACGTTGTTAATCCCGGTGAAGCCCAGGGTACCGAGGCGCTCGCCGACGGGGTGACCTACCAGTTCGCATGGTCGAGCTACCCGACAGCTGCAGCGCCGTCTGATTGGACTCCTATCGTTTCGGCGGCAACAGATGGAACGGGGATGGCTGGCACCGGTGCGAAGGCCGGCACGGCTACGCTGACGATCGTCTACGGGCTTGGTTTCACGGGCGACCCCGACATCGTCATGAACAAGAAGTACGAGTTCGCATCCGGTGCGACGGTGGAAGATCTGTTCGCTGCCGCGAAAGCTGCGGGGGATATCAAAGGCTATGCGTTTTCGGGTGACTACTTGTCATCGGTAACGATGAACGACGGCACCGTGGTTGCGAACGCGTCCGACTTTTCGCTCTTGTGGTCTACGTACAAGGACGAAACGTATGCCAGCGGAACAGACGGCCAGAAGAGCGAGCCGCTCGCTGACGGGGTAACCTACCAGTTCGCATGGTCGAGCTATCCGACTGCGGTCGCGCCCTCGGATTGGGCCGCCATCATCGCGGCCGCAACCGACGGATCGGAAATTGCGCCCGGAAAGCCGGTTCAGAAGCCCGAGGATTCGAAGTACACCCCGGTCGCCCTCGATAGCAAAGCGTATACCCAGCTGTTCTCGACGATCGCGGGCTCGTTTGCGGGAACAGCCGAGCCGTGGGAAGCGCTCGACCTCGCCGCGATCGGCCAGGCGTCTGCCGCCGACGAAAACGCGCTCGTCGCTGCGGCACGCGCCTCGATCGGCGTTGACAACCCGACGGCCTTGCAGAAGAACATCCTTGCCCTTACGGCTCTCGGCGTCGATGCGGCCTCGGTGGTCGACCAGAACGGGACGAGCCTGATCGATGCGCTCGGTTCGACAGCGATGGCCACGAGTATGGTCAACGGACGCGCGTTCGCGCTGCTCGCCTACAAGAGCGGATCCTACGCAGCTTTTGCGAGAGTCCAAACCGAGCAGCAGCTGATCAATGATATACTTGCAGGTCAGCTTGATGATGGCGGATTCGCGCTTCAGGGCGCCACTGCTGATGCCGACATAACGGCTATGGTGATCGCCGCTCTCGCCCCGTACCGAAGCGATGCGCGCGTCGAGACGGCGTTGCAGGCCGCACTTGCCGCGCTCCAGAACCTGCAACTCGCCGACGGCGGCTTCCCTTCGCTGGGTGCGACTGAGTCCAACGTGAACTCGACGGCAGTTGCGGTGATCGCGCTTGCTGCCGCAGGCATCGACCCGGCTTCGTCGTGGGCCGTCGAGAACGGTGCGACGCCCGTGTCGGCTCTGCTGTCGTTCGCCAACGAGTCGCGCACCGGGTTCATCTTCGGCACCAGCGTGAACGACATAGCAACTGAGCAGGGTTTCCGCGCGATGGTCGCCTATCAGGGTTTCAAGAACACCGGTACAGCATACAACGTGTACCTGCAGGCTGCCGACGGAGTGGCGGGGCTTCCCGGAGTTGAGGCGAACGCTCAGAAGCCCAGTGATCAGCAGGACAATCCTCAGAACAAGCTCGTGCAAACAGGGGACGGCGTTGCGGTCGCACCGATCGCGGCGCTTGGAGTCTGCGCGATTGCAGGCGTCGCCCTTGCGGTGCGCAGGCGTACCGAAGCTGCCCGCACCGCAGACCGATAGGAGCGTACCGTGTCAGAGCATTCCGAACAGAACACCGAGAAACGGGGGCTTTCGGCCGATCCCGACACGACGTCCGAAATGCCCGAGCAGAGCGTCGAGCAGGAGGATTCTTTCGACGCTGCATCAACGGCGGCGATGCCTCAGCCATGCCGAAACGATGCGCCCGACGCTGCGGCCACGGCGGCGGTGTCCGAGCAGAGCGGCGAACAGGGAAAATCGCCTGACGCTGCCGCAACGGCGGCGATGCCCGAAGCTTTCCCCGCAAGCGATATAACCGACGCGGCAGGTCGGGTCGCTCCCGGCATCGCCGAGGCCGTTCAGCCCGACAATGTCGGTACCTCGGCGAAGCGGCCTGCTTGGAAGCGGCCGGCAACCCTTGCGGCGGCCTGCATAGCGCTCGTGCTCGTCTGCGTCGTGGGCGTTGCGACGGCGCAGGCTGCGGGGCTTTCCATCCTTCCCGACGATCTATTCCGCACGACCGAGCAAACAGCGCCGAAGCCAGAGCCAGAGGCCGAGCCCGAAGCACCTGAGCCGAAGGTCGAAGAAGACAAGAAAACCGAAGAGGAAGCGGACGATGTTGCTGCGGCGGAGGAGGCTTCAGAGGATGCCGAGGCCGCTACACAAGACGGCGTCTCCGCAAACCAGCCGGAAGCTCCGTCCGAAGGCGCTTCTGCCGGGCCCGCTCCTGCCGAAACCCCGGCTCCCGCCCCCGCACCTGCTCCGGAGCCTGCTCCTGCGCCCGAGCCTGCGACCATCACGGTGTCGGTGTACGTCGACAGTTCGCGCGCCGCAAGCTACGGCTATCCTTCGTGCTTGGCCTCGACGTCGGTGACGCTTCCCGAGGGCGCTTCGGTCTACGACGCCCTCTGCGCCACAGGTGTGGGCGTGGGCGGTTCGGGCTCGTATGTGAGCTCTATCGGCGGACTCGCCGAGTTCAGCTGCGGGGCCACGAGCGGATGGCTCTACTACGTCAACGGGTATTCGCCCGGCTACGGCAGCGGCGGCTACCCCCTGTACGGTGGCGAAAGCATCACGTGGGTGTACACGCTCGATTTGGGAAGCGACGTCTAGCGCATGATCGGTGCGGCGACAGCGGAATCGAAGCCGACGGTGTTCGACCGGTACCATCCGGTCGTGCCGTTCGTCTTCTTCGCGGCCGTGCTCGTGTTCACCATGGCGGCTATGCAGCCGGTCTGCATTGCGATTACGGTGGCGGCTGCCTGGTGCACCAACGCGTGGCTTCGCGGTTGGAAAAACGCCCTGCGAACGACGGCCTGGCAGCTTCCGCTCGTCGCGCTCATCGCCGTGATCAACCCGCTGTTTTCCGCTATGGGTTCGACCGAGCTCTTCCGCATCGGGCACAGGGCGGTCTACGCCGAAAGCTTCGCCTACGGCATCTGCATGGGGTTCATGCTCATGGCGGTGTTCCTGTGGTTTTCGAATGCTTCGCGCATCCTCACGTCGGACAAGGTGATGGCGCTGTTCGGCGATGCGTCTCCTGCGATCGCGCTCGTACTCTCGATGACGGCGCGCCTCGTGCCGCAGTTCGTCGGGCGCGGGCGGGATATCGAAGCCGCGCAGCGCGCCTGCTCGGTGGCGGTGCCTGAGACGCTCGGCCAGCGCGTTGCGTGGAAGGGGCGCGTGGTTACCGTGCTCATGGGGTGGTCGATGGAAGACTCGCTCGAACGCGCCGATGCGATGCGGGCGCGCGGTTGGGGCTCTGCAGGAAAGCGGACGCAGTACAAGCCCTACCGCTTTAGGGGGGCGGACGCTGCGGCGTGCACGGCGGTTGGTCTTCTGGCCGTGGGCAACGCGGTACTCGTTTGGATCGCCTGCTCGCAGTACGCGTTCTATCCGGTCATGAGTCCGCTTGTGCTCTGGTGGGGCTACGTGCCCTATGTGCTGTTTGCGTTTCTCCCCCTGCTCGCAGAGGGTATCGACCGTGCGCGGTGGAAGCGTCGGGAGGCGCAGATTACCGACGCGAGGAAGGTGTTCGATGGACGCGGTTGAGCTTCGGGGCTTCGGGTTTTCCTATCCCGGTTGCGCACCGGTATTACAAGGCATCGACCTGCGCATCGAGTCTGGTTCGTTCGCGCTTATCGTCGGCAGGACGGGAAGCGGCAAGACCACGCTCCTCAAGTGCCTGAAACCCGAGATCGCACCGGTCGGCGAGCGTGCGGGAAGCGCGCAGGTGTTCGGTCGGTCGGTCGCCGCGGCGGATGGCGTGTCGTCGAATTCCCTGGTGGGATACGTGTTTCAGAATCCCGAAAACCAGATCGTCTGCGATACGGTGCTGCATGAGCTCGTATTCGGCCTCGAGAACGCGGGTATCGATCCCGATGCGATGCGCCGGCGCGTGGCCGAGACGGCGGCGTTCTTCGGCATCGAACCTTGGCTGCATGCGCAGACGGCCGAGCTTTCGGGCGGGCAGAAGCAGCTCGTAAACCTTGCGGGCATCCTCGCCCTGCAGCCGAGGCTGCTTCTGCTCGACGAGCCGACGGCCCAGCTCGATCCCATCGCCGAGAAGAACTTCCTCCACGCGCTTTTCCGCATCAATCGCGAACTCGGCATCACCGTCGCGGTTGCCACCCATGCGCCCGAATCGATGGCCGATTACGCCACCGAAGCGTTTTGCATTGCGGAAGGCCGCATCGAGAGCGTCTCGCCGGCAACGGGTACAGCGAAGGGCGCGGGTGCGAATTCGATCGGGGAAGCGGGCGTGGCCGAGACGCCGCCTTCCGCCATGGAGCCGCTCGCCGCCACGCGGCCTTCCGCTGCCGCGCAGGCTTACGTTGCCACGCCACCTTCCGCCGCGAATCCGGCCGTCGCTGCCACGACGCCTTCCGCAAAGCTGGCCGCCGCCACGCCACCTTCCGTCGCGCCCGAAGACGCGGCTGCCGCATGCATCGAAGCAGCCGACGTGTTCTTCCGCTATGCGCGCGAAGCCGCATGGGTGCTCAAGGGCGCCGACATCCGTGTGCGCCAAGGTGGCGTCCATGCGCTCGTGGGCGGCAACGGATCAGGCAAATCGACGATGCTGCGCCTGATGGCGGGCGTGCTCAAACCCGAACGGGGCTCTCTGAGAAACGCGCTGCGAAACAGCCAGGTGCTTCTGCCCCAAGACCCCAAGGCGCTGTTCGTGTGCGACAGCGTTGGCGAAGAGCTGCGCGAGTGGCAGAAGATCCGCGGGTACGGCGACGAGGCGGTAGCCCAAGCCGTGCATCGCTTCGGGTTCGACGGCCTCGAGGGCCGTCATCCGTTCGATCTGAGCGGCGGGCAGCAGCAGAACCTCGCGTTCGCGAAGCTGCTTTTGACCGACCCCGAACTTCTGTTGCTCGACGAGCCCACCAAAGGCCTCGATGCGCCCTCGAAGCTCAAGCTTGCCGAAAACCTTACCGAGCTGCACAGGCAGGGTAAGACGATCGTATTTTCCACTCACGATCTCGCATTCCTTTCGGTCATGGCAACCGAGGTTTCCATGCTGTTCGACGGCGAGGTGGTAAGCACCGAAAAAACCGCATCGTTCTTTTCGGAAAACCTGTTCTACCGGTACCGCGAAGACGAATTTTTGCGCCTATGGCGCGCCGAGAACGCAGATGGAACGGCGAGCTAGCATGGTATCGCGCGCGCTTCGCCACCTTGAAATTCCGGCACTGCTCGCCGTGCCGGTTGCGCTCGGTTTGGGAGCGATCATGCAGACGGATCAGACCGCTTTGCTCGTGCTTGTCGTGGTCCTCGCGGCGATAGCCGTGTTCTTCGCCCGCTTCGAAACCTCGAAACCGGCGCTGCGCCAGATTATGCCCGTGGTCGTGCTCGCCGCGCTTGCTGCGGCGGGACGGTTGCTCTTCGCGGCGGTTGCGGATTTCAAACCGGTTTCGGCTATCGCCATCATCGCAGGCGCCGTGTTCGGTCGGCAGGCGGGCTTCATGGTGGGGGCGATAGCGGCGCTCGTCTCGAACCTGTTTCTCGGTCAGGGGCCGTGGACGCCGTGGCAGATGTACGCATGGGGGCTCATCGGGTACTTCGCCGGCTTCCTCGCCGAGCGCGGGGTGTTCGAGCGCACGCCGCTATTGTACGCGTACGGGTTCGTTTCGCCTCTGCTGTACGGATTCTTGCTCAATACGTGGCACATCGTCGGGTTCGTGCACCCCATCACCTGGGAGAGTGCCTTGCTCGCTTACGCTGCGGGCATCGCATTCGACCTGACGCATGCGGTGGCGACGGTGATCTTCCTCGGCATCCTCTACCAGCCGTGGAAGAAGAAGCTCGAGCGCATCAAACGCAAGTACGGAATCTGACCCGAGCGAACCGTTTCGTGCTACAATGCATGCCCGAAATCGAGCGGTACGGCGCTTCACCGAGCGTGCGGTTCGGGAGTGCGGATAGTGCAGCGAACCCGAGCCGAAGCGAAGCGATCATGCGCTGCAACGGCGCAGCGCGCGGTCGGCTGTGCCGCAACCCGAGTCGAAACGAAGCGATCATGGAGCACGATATGCCGGACGAGCACAATCTTACCGCGGCTGTAGCTGCGCTCTCCGCAGGTCAGCCTGTCATCTTTCCGACCGATACGGTCTACGGGCTCGGCGTAGCGGTAGGCGTAGCCGAAACGCCGGAGATACTCTACGACATCAAAGAGCGCGATCACGGCAAGCCGGTCGCGTGGCTTGTGGCGAACCCCGAGGCGCTTGCGCTCTATGGCGCTGCCGTACCCGAGTTCGCCTGCGTGCTCGCCCGCACGTTCTGGCCGGGACCGCTCACGCTCGTCGTGAAGGCGGGGGCGAACGTGCCTGGGCCGTTCCAATCCGAAAGCGGTACGATCGCTCTGCGCATGCCCGACAACGAGCTTGCGCTTTCCCTGATCGGACGGCTGGGAGTACCCCTTGCCACCACATCGGCGAACATCAGCGGACAAAAGCCGCCGCGTTCCTTCGACGAACTCGACGAGGTGCTGCTCGGCCGCGTTCAAGTTGCCGTGCGCGACGGGAGCGAGAAGAGCGGTGTCGCCTCGTCGGTTGTCGATTGCACGGGCGATCACCCGGTGATGGTTCGCGAAGGCGGCGTTTCGATCGCCGACATCCAGGCGCTCGGATAGCGAACCGGGCGCGCTTTGTCCGGAGAAGCGCGCTGCGCGGGTGCGGACGTGCAGCGCGCTGCGGCTTCGCGGGCCTCGACGCGGCCCGAGGCCGAGCGCGGGCCGCGTGTGCGCCGCGTGTTGGACCGGGTGCGCAACGTTACCGGGCGATCGTGCGATTCGCGGTATAATGGGGTTTCAGCGACCGCGGGAGGGAAGCCATGGTTACACGCGCCCAGCGCGCCGACGTGCGCGATGCAGTGAAGGCGAGCAAGATCGGCTATCGTTCAGCTGATGGAAAAACCCAGATCAGAGCTCTTTTGTGGGAACCCGAGAAAAGTGCCGGCATAGCGCCTGTGGGCATCGTGCAGATCGTGCACGGCATGTCGGAGCACGTGGAGCGCTACGACGAGTTCGCCCGCTACCTCGCGGGTCTGGGCTACATCGTGTGCGCGAACGACCACGTCGGCCACGGCAAGAGCGTCACCGACAAAAGCGAATGGGGCTGCCTTCCCAGCGTCGGCGGCAAAGACGTGCTCATCGCCGACGTGCACGAGCTGCGCAAAACGGTCGGGTCGCGCTATTCCCGGCAGACCCCCTACGTCATGTTCGGCCACTCGATGGGCAGCTTCATCGTGCGCGCCTACCTCGCGCGCCATGCCGAAGGCCTCAGCGCGGCCGTCATCTGCGGAACGGGGCAGCAGCCGCTGCTGCTCTCGAAGTTCGGGAACCTCGTCGCCCGCCGCATCGCCTCGTCAAAGGGCGAAAACTACAAGAGCGCGTTTCTCGACGGGCTCGGGGCCGGGGCCTTCGCCAAGAAGATCGACAACCCGCGCACCGAGTTCGACTGGATATCCACCGACGATGCGGTGGTGGACGCCTACATCGCCGACGAATCGTGCGGGGTCATGTTCTCGGCGGGCGGCTACGCCACGCTCACCGACCTCACGGGCGAAGTGGTAGGCGCAGCTGCGGCCGAAGCGGTGCCGAAAGGTCTGCCGATCCTGTTCATCGCAGGCGCGCTCGATCCGGTGGGCGAGATGGGAAAAGGGGTCGAGAAGGCCGTCGAGCAGTACCGCCGCGCGGGCATCGAGACCGTGGATCTCACGCTCTACGAGGGCATGCGCCACGAGATCCTCAACGAGCCCGGCCGCGCCCAGGTGTACGCCGACGTGGCCGAATGGATCGGAGTGCACCTTTCGTAGCTGCGCGCGTTACAACGCGCGGTTCGGGCCTGCGGCGTCCTTCGCGCCTTCGCCGCCGTCCAGCCAGTGCTCCAGCCAGGCGCGGCGGGCGCCTTCGGCCTGCAGGCGCGTCAAGGGCAGCTCCGTTCCGTCGCTCAGGCGCAGCGCGGTCTTGCCCATCGTCTCGATGAAGTGCAGGTTCACCGCGTGCGACGACGAGGTGCACACGAACCGCCCGCTTCCCAAAAGGGGCGCCACGGCTTCCTTGAACGACGTGCGGCGGGTGAGCGAGCGCACGTCGTCGCCCTTGCGCAGGTGGTAGCGAACGGCGCGCTGGTCGGTCTCGGCGTACACGATGTCGTTCAGGGGCAGCCTGACCAGCCCCGCCGCCGTCTTGACCACGACGGAGGGGACGAGATCCGCTTCCCGGTGCTTGAGCGCCTTGTCCAGCACATTCTTCAGGCGGGCGGGCTCGACGGGCTTCAGCAGGTAGTCGAAGGGGTGGACCGAAAAGGCGTCGAGCGCGAATTCGGGCGACACGGTGAGAAACACGATGCAGGCGTCCTCGTCGAGCTCGCGGATCCGGCGTGCGGCCTCGATGCCCTGGGTAGGGGAGCCGGGCATGATGATGTCGAGCAGATACACGTCGAACGGGCCCTGCCGCTCCACATGGTCGAGCAGCTTGAGCGGGGAGGCGAACGGAAAGACGAGCAGTTCATCGCCGTCGTGCGGCTGCAAGGCGCCGATCGCCTCCGCAATGCGGGCGAGGTCGCGGGGGTCGTCGTCGCACAAGGCGATTGTCGTCAAGGTCTCCTCCTCGAAAATAGGGGCGGTGTTTGCCGATAAGGCGAATCTTCGCAAAACGCGTCGTTTGTGCGCTCGGCATCGGTCGAAAACCATTGTAGTTCTGATCTTCGCCGCCTGCGATGACACCATCTTGACGATTTTGCGCAAAACAGCGCCGATGTTTCGCATCCCATGTGCAGCGCTCGTCCTGCCGCGCCTCGCCGTCCGCCGCGCCGCATGGGCCGCCCACCTCGGTATCCGGTGCGCTGCGCCCGGGTTGCGCCCGCCGCGCCGACCGGTGCGCTGCGCCCGGCCGCCTTCGCTTCGCCGGTCAGCGCGTGGCGTCCGATGCGCCCGCCAAGGCGTCGAAGGGCAGCGCGAGCGAGGCCGTGAAGGAATCGTCGTCTCGCTCGACGCGGAAGGCCCCGCCGCGCTTGCGGGCAAGCGAGGCCGTCGACGCGAGGCCCATGCCGGCGCCCTCGTGCTTCGTGGAGGCGATGCCCTGCTCAAGGTCGCCCTCGTCGAGGCGCGCCGGGTTTGCGACGGTGGATCGGGCGCGTTCGCTCATGCTGTTGGTCACCGTCAGCACCACGGCCCCCGGACGCACCTCGCCCCGCACGCCGACGGCGTTCGCGCCGCCCGCTTCGGCTGCGGCCTCTACGGCGTTCTCCAGCAGGTTCGCAAGCGCCATGCAGAAATCCCCCTCGGGCACCGGGAGGCGCTCGGGCAGGTCGAGGCGGCAGCGCACCTCGACGCCCTCTTCGCGGGCGCGTTCGGTGAAGTGCGCGGACACGGCGTCAACCGCGGGGTTCTCGCAGAGCGCGCCGCGCTCGGGCGCCTCGTTCGCCAAAAGGCGGTAGTCGCCGAGCTCTTCCTTGAGGCCGTCCAAATCGCCCTCGTCGGCGAGGGTTGCGAGCACGAGCGCGCGATGCCGGAAGTCGTGGCGCATGACGGCCGTCTCGCGCATGTGATCGCGCAGCGCGGTGTAGCGGGCGGCTTGCAGCGCGCCGATCTGCGCTTCGGCCTTCAACCGCTCGTTTTCGATCGTCGTCTGCATGGTGGCGAACAGCGCTCGGTACGCCACGGCCAGAAGCGCCACCAGCAAAACGCAGGCGGCCGCGTAGAACCCGATCGCCGCAGGCGACTCCATGGCAACCTCCCAGCGAAACGAGTACACGGCAACCGCCACCGCGCAAAACGCACTCGGCACGATCCAGAGCCCGCCCCAGATCGCATCGTCGGTCGTCTCGTCGATGGCCCACGCCATGCGCCCGCCGAACAGCGGCGCGAGCGAAAGCGGCAGCGTGAGGGACAGCGCCGCATCTACGGCGAGCACGGCCGCCTCGGCGATGTCCTGCATCTCCATGATCAGCAGCGCCACGTCCACTGCGAGCACCGTGAAGGCCGCGACCGCCGCTCCCGACAAGAACGCGAACGCGCGCATGCGAAGCGGCACGCGCGCTACGAGGTGCAGCACGCCGAAGAACACCGGGAGCAGCACGATCATGGAGAGATTGAAGTTGAGCGACGGTACGAGCGTCATGAAGGCGGCCGAGAAGGCGTCGCCGACGACGATGGCGGCGGCCCCCAAGGAAACGTTGCGCACGGCCGGCGGGCGCAGGCGGTGCCGTACGGCAAGCACGATGAGCGCGTACACGGAAAGCCAGCAGAACAGGTCCTGCCGGAGCACGTCGAAGAACGATTCCCAGAACAGCTCGGTTGCCAGCGCGTCGGCCATAGCATCCCCCTCGGGCGCATCGGGGCGGTTTGCAGCAGAAGTGTACCACGGGCCGAAGGCGAACAGCGCAAAGGGTTCTTGGTTGGCGGGTTGTCGGCATTCCGGAAGCCCTCCTTGAGCAAGGGGTTCTGCTGCCGCGAGCCGGGCGCAACGAACCGATTCTGCGCAAAACGGCGCTGATGCTTCGCAAACGCCCCACGGGGGGGGGTCTCTTTGCGAAACTGTTTTCAAAGTGTGCGATGAGCCGCGCAGGCGGCATGGTCGAAAGAGGGTTCGCATGGCGATGGCGAAACGGTTGCTGCTGGGGTTCTGGACGGTCGTGGCGGGAGCGGTGCTCGCATGCGCGCTCTTGCCGGCGACGGCGCTGGCCGCCGACGTGGAGCTCGCAGTCACGTACAACGACAATGCGGAAGGCGCGATGGACACCGCCATCGCCGATGCCCTCGCGGCGCAAGGCGCGCCAGCTAAGGCAACCGTCACCGTCATCAAGGTCACCGGAGCCGCGACCGACATAACCGACGGCAACTGGGAGGCCCTCCGGGCTTGTTTCACGGCGGACAGCGGCTGGGACGCCCTCAAGTACCTCAACTTCAGAGTTATGCCCAATATCGAGAGCGTCGGTTTCACCTCCTCTGCGAGTACGTCGGAGCCCTCCAAACTTGTAAAAGCGAGCTTTTCCTGGGATGGGGCGCAGCCCAAGACCATCGGCAACCACGCCTTCCGGAACTGCGCGAACCTGTACGACATCAGCTTCGGCAACATAGTCGAAACCATCGGGGACGGCGCGTTCTACGGTTGCAAAACCCTCACCTTGAGCGACCTGCCGGACAGCGTGAAGAGCATCGGGAAGGAGGCGTTCAGGGGGTGCAAGAGCCTCAGGTTGTCAGAGATGCCCGACAACGCGGAGACGGTCTCCGACGGCGCCTTCCAAGGCTGCACCGACCTGAAGCGCATGAAGTTCCCCGCCAAGGTGAAGACGATCGGGTCCCGCGCGTTCGATATAGCGTACTCGGACGGCACAAGCCACTATCTCACCCAGCTGACCTTCGTGGGCGCAGCGCCGACGTCGGTGGCGGCGGATGCCTTCGGCTCGTACTCTGCGGGCATGTTGATCTGCGAAGAAGGAAATGCTTCCGGGTTCGACGAGGAGTGGATGAAGAGCGCCTTCGGCGACAATGCCTCGAATTGGTCGGTCAACGTGTCAAACTGGCCCTTCACGGTGAGAGGCGGCGTCAAGGACCAAGACTGGAGCTGGTCGGACAACAACACCGTGCTCACCATCAGAACCGCCACGCCGGTGATCGTCGGCGGCGTGGCGACCGCCTTGAACACGATCGAGGTAAAGAACGTCCGCATCGTGGTGGACTGCGGCGAGGGCGAGACCGCGGACGTCACGCTCAGTTCCGTCAACATCAACACCGACAAAGGATCCGCTTTGCAGGTGGCGAGCGGCGCGCTCGACCTGAAGCTGGAAACCGCTTTCATAGCCGCTAACAATCCCGTTAACCTCGTGTCGTCCAACGGGGCCGGCATCGAGCATGGCACGAACCCTCTCAAGCTCTCGGTCGCCGGCACCGGCTCCTCTGGCGAGAAGATCACGATAGAATCCTCCAAAGGCGGCGCGGGCATCGGTGGAGTCGATGCCGATGGCCGCAGGGACGCGGGGAACTTCGCCCTGTCCTCCGGCGCCGACAAGGCTGTCACCGTGAAGGGCGCGCCGGGCTGCGCGGGCATCGGCGGCGCCGAGGGAGGCAGCGCGACCAACCTGTCGTTCACGGAAAGCAGCGCCCCTCTCAACGTGATCGGCGGCGCGGGTGCCGCAGGCATCGGCGGCGGCGAAGGCGGCAGCGCTTCGGATATAAAGTTCACTGCCGGGAAGGGGCACACCGTGACCGCCACAGGAGGCGGCGCGGCCATCGGCGGCGGCAAGGGCGGCAACGCGTCCGACCTGCTGTTCGACAACGACAACGACAACGTTACGTATACCTTCACCGCAACCGGAGGAGGCGCGGCCATCGGCAGCGGCACGAGCGGCACGGCGAGCAACCTGCGGTTCAAGCAAGGCACGTACAAGCTGACCGCCGACAACGGCGGTGCGGGCGTGGGCGCCGGTGCTGGCGGCAGCGCTTCAGGCATCGTCATCGAGGAAGGGCACAACGGGATAAGGCCAACTTCGTGCTCCTTCAATGTTACCACCGCACCGGCCTTCTCGTCGGGTACGACGATCACCGCAGGCCTCTTCAAGGAGGGCAACATAAGCGCGAACACGGTGTACGGCATCCAGGCGGCAGAGGGATGCAAGGTCGTCGACTCCGGGGAGTCGCGCTATCCGTACCAGGTTGCATCCACAAAGAACCCCTTCGTCGTGGCCGGCGGCACGGAGGGAACCGACTGGAGCTACGACATCGGCAAAAAGCTGCTGAAGGTGCTCACCACCACGCCCCTGGACATCTCCATGGCTGAGGACGTTGTCTCGACGAATGCCCGCATCCAGGTGGAATGCCCCGAATCGACCGACACGGCTCGGCTGACGATAAACGGGCTGAAGGTCAAAAGCGTATTCGACGACCCCGCCCTCGGCGTGAAGAAGGGAAGGCTCGACCTGGAGCTCGTGGGCGACAACGTGCTCGACTCCCGCCTTTCCTGCGGCCTGGGGAATGCGGTCGATGCCGAGAACAAGCTTGTACTGACCGTCTCCGGCGAGGGATCGCTCGTGGCGAAGGGGAGTGACGCCTCGGCCGGCATAGGCGGCAACTGGCGAAAAGGCTGCAAATCGTTCGAGTCCATCACCATCAAGGACGGCACCATCACGGCTACCGGCTCTCATTGTGGCATCGGCGGCGGCGGGGAGGGCCCCGAAAGCGGCACCGGCGAGGGCGGGACCATCGTCATCGAAGGCGGCACCGTGACGGCAGAGGGCTACGGCGCCCAGGGCATCGGCTCGGGGAGCACCAGCGCGCCGGCAACGGTCGTCATCACGGGCGGCAAGGTGACCGCGAAGGGCACCACGGCGGCCATCGACGCGGGCGCGGAGATCAGCGGCGGGTACTTCGGTGTGGGCGACGCGACCGCGCAGACGGTGTACGGCATTACGCCGCAGGCCGATTTCAAGGTATGGGCGAACGAGGGCGCCGATGCGGCCGTATACCCGTTCTACGTCGCCAAGACCTCTGCGCTTAAGCTCAAGCAGGGCGTGGAGAAGACCTACGACGGCAAGGCCTTCGCGGCCGACGACGTGCTGGAGGCGGCTTCGTACGGCACGACGGACGCGAAGGCGGACGTGACCTTCTCCTACCGCGCGAAGGGCACGCAGGATGCCCCGACGGCAGGCCTTCCCGCAAACGAGGGCACATGGGAGGTAACCGCAACCCTGCCCGCGAAGACGGTGGGGGGCGAGCCCTATGCCGCTGCTACGGCCACTGCCGAGGTGACCGTCAAGGCGGCGTTTGTCTATCCGGTGGTAGAGGGCGACAAAGGCACGTGGAATAAGGATGGCTCGGACGGCATGCGCTTCAAGATAGACGCCTCACTCGACAAGTTCCTCGATGTGGCGGTGGACGGTACCCGGCTGACCGCTGGAAAGGACTACGACGCCACTGCGGGCAGCACGGTGATCGTGCTGCGTCCGACCTACCTTGCCGGGCTGGCTGCGGGCGAGCACACGCTGGACGTGACATTTACGGATGGTTCGTCGACAGCCGTGTTCACCATCGAGGGCGCACCCGCACCGAAACCGTTGCCTGAAGGCGGCGGCGATGAAACGGGCGGCGCGTCACTCGTTGCCGTCGGCGACCCGCTCGGGTTTGCCGCCGGCGCAGTGCTGACATTGGCTGCCTTCGCCGTCGGCGGACTGGCGCTGGCAAGGAGGCGCGGGTAGGGTTTGGTCGGGGATTCGCCCCGTTTTTGCATCATAGGAACGCGGCCATGTAGAGGGGCAGGTACGTCACCGCTCCCTCGTTGGCCACGTTGTAGCGATGCAGCACGCAGGCGCGCTCTATTCCGTAATTCTTCACGTCCATCAGCCTGTCCAGCGCCGCATGCTTCGTGCTGTACTTGCCGCTCTTCACCTCCACGGGTAACACGGCCGGGTTGAGACCGTCCTCTATGAGGAAGTCCACTTCGCCGACGTTTTTTTGAAGAAATACCGCAAAAGTCGCATTGGAAAACGGCCAAATCCTGCAAAAGTAGAACTGTAGCGAAGTTCGAGGCCCCGGCACCTCTGGCTTGGTCGGGGATTTGGCGCCGCTTATGCGGTCAGCTCGGTTATGGGGGCCACGATGACGCCCTCAGGCGTCCTGTACTGGTAGTCCGTCTTCCCGACGAGAACGAGCATGAAGCTGGGCTCGGGATTGCGGGCTGCCGGATTCGCGGCAATTTTGTTCTTAAGCCTTAGCAGGTTTCGCACGCCGGCATCCGCTTTGTTGGCTCCCAGCTTTACTTCTATCGCCCCCCAGCGGCCGTCGCGCAATTCGATGATGACATCAACCTCCAAACCGTCGGCATCCCGATAGTAGCGCAACGGGTCGAGCTGCGCTTGACTCATGGTGGAGGCGTATACCCGCAAGTCGCGCAGGCATAGTTCCTCAAAGAGCTGTCCGAAGAGCTGAAGATTGCCCATGAGCGTATCCGGTCCAGCGCCGAGCAGAGCGGCGGGCAGTGAAGGGTCTGCAAAACCGTACTTCGGTTTAGTGCGCAAGCGGCTTCTCGATTTGATGGGCGCGTCCCAGCCATGCAGATCGCATACTACGTAGCGGCCGAGGAAGTAATCGAGAAACGTGCTCACCCTCCGCGTGTTCGCGTCGGACACCTTTCCGCCATCATCGAGCCCCATATCTTTCGCAAGCGTTTCCAAGGTGGCGGCGCTGCCCACGTTACGTGCGAGAGATTGCAAAAACAGCCTAAGTTCCCGCTCGGATCCGGGTGCCTTATCGTCCTCTTTCGCGAACAAGGCGTCCAAGTACTGCGCGGGCACGATTCGAGCCGCCTCGCTGTCGAGGTCGACGGCCGCAGGCCAGCCGCCGCGGCATGCGAGTTCGGCAAGCTGCTCCAAGTCTGTCTCGACGGGGCCGGGCTCGAACGTTTTCTCGAACAGTCCTGCAAGAGAAACGGACTTTCGTGAATGGCCCGATTCGGAAAGCGTCATGGGCCACATCTTCAGCCTCGCTATCCTTCCGGAGCCGGTATGGCGCGTTTTGCCCTTGGCTGGCCGAGACGAGCCGGTCAGGATGAACAGGCCGCGTTTCCCGCCGGCTTCGTCCACCTTGTTGCGGACCGCATCCCAAACCTGCGGCACCTCCTGCCACTCGTCGATGATATGCGGCGCCTCGCCTTTAAGCACGGCATCGACGTCGATTTCAGCGAGCTCCCGGGTCTGTTTACTGTCGAAGGTCACTCTGCTTTTGCCGTGCGCACGTGAGGTCCACGTCTTCCCCGACCACATTGTTCCGGTTATTTCGACGGCGCCGAACGCGCGAAGGTGCAGTTCGACGGAAGGATCGATGAGCCGCGGTAGGTAACGATTTCCCTCTATTTCCATGTTCTGCGCTCCTCCTGAAAAGACGATGACCAGCAAAAAACCGTAAATGTAGTAAGAATTATTCCGTAAATGTAGTGACATTGCATCCGTAAATGTTGTACTCATTTTAGCGGAAAGCAACCGACGAAAGCAACCACGGGGAAAGCACACCTGCGACCCCCGATGCTCCCTTTACTAATTTTGCGCAAAAAGATACCGATACGACGCAGGGACGCACGGGGGGAACAACGTTTGGGAAAATAAAAGGCGACGTGTGCAGAAGCCCGGTTGAAAGCCTTGAGCGGCGATTCCCATGCGGGCGAGCGGAAGGGTAGCGCGATGGATAGAACACGGCGCTTCATAGCGGCATTCACCGCTTGTGCGATGGTGGCGGCCCTGGTGCCCTCGGCCTCGTTTGCGGTCGAGCCGGTCGATCCGCAGCCTGTGCAGGAAGGCCAGAACCAACCCGCCGACACCCCCGCGCCCGATCCGCAGGATACCCCCGCCGCCGATGGGCAGCCGCAGCACGATGCTGCCACCCCGCCGGTCGGCGGCCAGCCGCAGGGAGACCAGCCGGCTGACGGCTCCGCCCCCGATCCGGGCGCGCAGCCCGAGGACGACTCGCAGCCGAGCGCCCCCGCGCCCGACTCCGCACCTGTCCCCGCAAACGGCTCTTCGAGCGATGTCACCGTGCGCGACCTGTCCGCACCGACGCCCGTACAGCACGATTTCGGCGAAGGCTACGGCGTGCTCTCGGCCATCCCCATCGCCTCGGGCGAGGAGCTGGCCAAGATCGGCGCGGACGCGGCCTACCCGCTCGATGCGAACTACTTCCTGGCCGATTCCGTTCCCGACAGCGGCATCGAGCTGCCGGCGGGCTTTCGCCCCATCGGCGTGCCCACCGACCAAGCCTACCCCGCGACGTTCACCGGCAAATTCGACGGCAACAACAAGACGCTCCGGTTCAATCTGAACGTCACTGAAGACCTGTCGCAGGCCCGGGATCACAACCAGCCGAAGTGGCACTACGTGCTGGCGACGCTGTTCTATCACCTGAGTTCCGGAAGCGTCGTGCAGAACCTGACGCTGACGGGCAGCATGACCAGCGCCGAAAACGCCTACGGACTGGCCGAAACGAACGACGGGGTGGTGCGCAGCGTCCACCTGAAAGGGTGCGTCGTCACGGGGAACATGGATGAATCGCACTTCGACAGCAACAACAACGGTCACGACGCCGTGGGTCTGGTGAAATACAACTACGGCCGGGTTGAGAACTGCACAACCGACGAAGCCAGCGTTATAGCGGCGAGCACTTCCGTGGGCCTCGTCGGGGAAGGCACGGGAACCATCGACGGGTGCGTGAACCGCGCGGCGGTCGGCAACGACACGGGACACCGCTGCGCCGGCATCGTGGAATACGTGAGCGGCAACGGGTCGCTCACGAACTGCGAAAACTACGGGCGCATTGCCGCAAGCGACGATTCCGCGGGTGAAATGGCGGGCATCGCGATCGGCGTGCACGACACTGTGCGGGTTGAAAACTGCACCAACTACGGCGAGGTGTGGTTCCCCGATGCCGATCAGCCCGACAACGATAACCGCGTGGTCGGCGTCGTGGGCAGAATGGAAGATGCCGCCACCATGGTGAACTGCGTCAACAAAGGCACCGTCACCGCGAAGGCCGCGGGCAGAACGGCGGGCGTCGTGGGCGAGATGGAGGGGAAGAACACCGTTACCAACTGCGTCAACTACGGCGCCGTGAGCGGCCAGCACCGCGTGGGCGGCATCGTGGGCGAGGTGGGCGCGGAATTCAGCGTAGACTGCTACGTGACCGACTGCACGAACTACGGAAAGGTCACGGGAAGTGCAAAACAGGTGGGCGGCGTCATCGGCCTCAACAACTGCGGCGCGAAGAACCTGATCAACCACGGCGAGGTGACCGGCGATGAAGAGGTGGGCGGCGTCATCGGCCTCAATTCCAAATTCGGCAACGCCGGGTACGTGTTCAACTACGGGTGCGTATTGGGCAACTCGATGGTTGGCGGTGTTGTGGGTAGGACCACGGCGTCCCAGGTCAACTTCAAGGTGAACATCGGCCTCGACCACGCGTTCGCGGTGGCGGGCAACTACGGCGAGGTCAAAGGCGACATCAATGACGACATACCGGGCGGCGACGACGGGGATGTAGTTGGCGGCGTCGTGGGTCGCGCTGAAGGGCACCTCGTCGAGCTTGTGTTCAACGAGGGCACCGTCACCGGTGACGACCGGGTAGGCGGCGTCGTGGGCGAGGCCGAGGTCGCCGTGTCCTCGTGCTACAACACCGGCGACGTCACGGGCAACAACGGGGCGGGTGGCCTCGTGGGTGACTCGAGCGGACTGATGGCCACCAACGCCGTCTCCTTTTCCTATAGCACCGGACGGGTGCTGGGGTGGGGCGGAGACGAGCAGAACCTTGGCGCGCTCGTGGGTATACGCAACGACTCCAGTTCTATCAGCTGGATGCACGACCTGTACTACAACACCGATTTCACGGGCGACCTTCCCCCGTTCGGCAGCCATAAGGTCAGCCAAGCGTACGACCGCAATATCGAGGGACGCACGACGGTGACGATGGTCGGCGATGAGCTTGCAGAAGAGCTCGGCAGCGAGTGGACATCGTGGAGCTTCAAAGCCGAGGCCGAGCCGACGGATCAGGAGAGAACCTATCGCTTTCTCTATCCGATGATCACGGAGTTTACGCAACTGAGCGAGCCGTACAAGGTGAACTACCCGAGCATTCTCATGCACGATTTCGGCATCCCGGAGCGCGACGAGGTGTGCTATAAGCTGTTCGAGAACCTGACCACTGCAGACGATCTCAAGCGCGTCGAGAACAATTCTCAAGGCTGCTACGTGTTGGCCAACGACATCAGCATGCAGGGCGCCCCGCTTCCGTGGCTGGGCGGCGAGGGCGAATTTTCCGGCATGTTGGACGGCCTGGACAACACCATCACCGACATCGATTCCGAGCACGGCCTGATAAAAACCCTTAACGGGCGCGTGATGCGGCTCAAGCTGGACGGCTCCATTCGCTCCAGCGCGGCCTCCACGGGTGACGTGGGCGCTTTCGCCCACCTGGTGCTCAACGGGGGGACGCTGTACCGCTGCACGAACCTGGTCGACATCACGCTTGACGGTGGCCCCGATGCCGCGGTCGGAGGCATCGCCGCTGTGGTGGACGGCATGAATGCAAGCGTTATCTGGTGTATGAACAATGCCACTGTCGACGGCGGTAGCAGTGCCTACACCGGCGGCATCGTGGGTCGCGCGATGGGCAATGTGAATACAACCATCGACAACTGCGCCAACCAAACCGACGGCGTGGTTGCGGGAAGCCGCACGGTCGGCGGCATTGTGGGCGTGAGCTACGTGCCCCAGAGCTCGGAAGATACAACGAAACAGGGCATCTTCTGCATCAACTACGGCACGGTGCGCGGCGATACCGACACCGGTAACGCCGCGAACGTCGGCGGCATCGCCGGCGAGCTGTACGGGTTCGTGCAGTATAGCGAAAACAGAGGAACGGTGACGAATGGCGGCCAGTGCACGGGCGGGATCGCGGGTCTTGCGGGGGAGAACGCCATCGTGGACAACTGCAGCAGCTACGGCACGGTGAGCGGCAGCTGGAAGGCCGGCGGCCTGGTCGGTTGCGTTCCGCAAGGGCAAGGTCGTATGGAAATACGGGAAAGTTCTCACAGGGGGAGCGTGACGGGCAAAGACTACGTGGGCGGGCTGCTCGGCTCGGTTGACAAGGGAAGCAGCGAGTGCAGGATACAGAACTGCTTCACCTCTGCCGCAAGTACCGTGACCGGGCATATTCGTGTCGGCGGGCTGGTGGGCACCGTGATGGGTTCGGCATCCCTTGCTTCGTGCATGGTGCAAGCCGATGTGGCGCTGTCCGCCGAAACGATGAGCGATGGAGGCGGGTACACCGCGGGTGGTTTGGTGGGTCTTGCCGACTGTTGGCACCTCGACGTTTCCAATTGCAGTTTCGTCGGCGACATCCGCTGCACGGGGGCGCAGAATAAAACGCAGACGTTCAATGCGGGCGGCCTTGTGGGGTACGCTCAGAACGACATTAATCCGCAGGGCGTCTTCAAGCTGCAGCAAAGCTTCTTCGCAGGCAACTTCATAAGCACGGTGCCCCCCGGCTCGCAGGTGAACCGCGCGGGTATCGCGCTGGTGGATGCAAGCGTGAAAATCAGTGCGGAATTCAAGCGTTTGTACTTCAACCTCTTCTGCGGAAGCCCTGCGCTCATCTGCAGCGATTCTTCGCAGGTGTTCGACGACGCGTACCTTCAGGCCAACACCATCGCAGGGCTTTCAACGGCCAACATGACCGGCGACGATGCGCTCGAGGCCGCGGGCAAGATGACCGCGCTCAACAAAGACGGCGTCTGGCGGACCAAGCCGTCGGGAAGCGCGCACATCGGGGACGGCGACCAGAACGTGTACTACACGGCGTATTACCCCTCCCTCGACCTGCGCAACACGGATTGGTCGAGCGAGGAGGTGGTCGAGCCCTACGACCAGAAGGTCGACGTGGTTGCCTCGTACGTGTACACCGGGTTTCCCATCGCCTACCATGAGTCGCTCTACAACGGGGCGACCTACGAGGCGATCGGGTATGCGGAGAAGACCGCGCTTGCCGCCCGCATGGTGAGCACGAGGGCCGCCACGCCGTTCGCGGCGCCGACCTCGCTCAACCGCGGGTGCCCCAAAGACGTAGGCGAGTATCTGGTGCTGCTGAGGTTCACCGACCCGGGCGTAGCGGTGGGCTACCGTTTGGAATACGCCGAGATGCACATCACGAAGGCGCCCCTCACCGTGAGGGCGAACGACGCGAACGCCCAGTACATGGAAGAGTTCTCTCTGGACGAGGTCACGTTTACGGCCTATGGACTGCTCGGCACCGACGACGAATCGTGTCTGGACGAGGTGGTGTGGCGCTGCCTGAACTACAGCCCGAGCTCCCTCGGAGATTACGATATCACGCTCTCTCATGCGAGCGACAACAACTACGAAATCACCGATGCCGGAAGCCCCTACGGACAGCTGCATAACGTGCGGGAACCTATCGAGGGCCACTACGACCTCGCGTATGCGGCGAAGGGCGCAAACGGCCATGAAGATTGGCTCATCGGGCCAGTGACCATCACCCCGACGAACGGCTACGACTTGATAAAAACCGATCAGGATTGGGAGAAAGCCCTCGTCGTCGAGCTCGACAAGGACACGGCGAACCACAAGGTGTCCTTCACGTTGAAGAATTCCCAGACGGGGGCAACGTCGGATAGCGGAAGCGTCACCTTCAACTACGGTAAACCGCTTGCGTATACCTATACGCCTTCGGGCACCCAGATGCCCGAGCTGGTGCCTGAACTTGTTTGGGGCAATACGATTGAGCTGATGCAAGAGGGCGGCGGCGTGTTTCTGGTGTATGTGAACGGAGAGCTTTCCTACACCATCGATCCGATCGAGGACGCTCAAAAAGAGGAACAGGACCGGTTGCTCAAGGTTGGCTCCAGCGATATCGACTTCCTCATAGCGCCGTTGCTGCCCAACGCCGAAATCGACATCCTCACGCAAGGGGTGGGCCCCGTGTGCAGCACGGCGGGCGCGGTGAGCGAGCCGCTCGGGCCGGGCAGGGCCCATTTCCGCACCATGGGGTATTCGGTAAAACTCGATGTATCGAACCTGGATGTCACATACGACGGCACGCAGCATGCGGCTACGGTAATACCGTCGCTCTGCGAGGGAGTGGAAACCGCACCGCCCACGTGCACCGTCACGTATGCGGGCTCCAGCGGCACGGTGTACGAGGAATCGGAAACGCCGCCCGTGAATGCAGGGTCCTATCATGTCAACACGAGGGTGAACGTCGAGGAGAACCCGGATCTCGAACCCTCGACGCACGTCTATTACCAGACCATTCGCAAAGCGCCGCTCGCGCTTACAGCCGAGAACAAGACGCGCCTGGTGGGCGAGGAGAACCCGGAGCTCACGTACGCGGCCGAGGGGCTGGTTAACGGTGAGAAGACCGACGTGCTCGACGCGGTGGAGCTTGCCTGTGCGGCCGACGCGACCTCCGGTGTGGGCGCCTATCCCATCGAGTTCACCGCCGCAACCGACAACAACTACGAGATCGCGACCACCCCCGGCACGCTTACCGTGAAGCAGGATAGTGCCGACGGCCGCTTCACCGTGAGCGGCCAGAAGGGAGATGGCGGCCACGACGAGTGGTACGTGGGCGAGGTGACCGTCGCGCCGGACGGCCGGGACGGCTACGACCTCGTGTCCGACGACGGGGGAGCCACGTGGCATTCCTCGCTCTCGTACACGAGCGACGACGCGCCGCGCACCGTGGACCTCGCGCTCATGGTGAAGAAATCCGCCACCGGCGCCTACACCTCGGCGGCGCAGACGAGCTTCAACCTGTTCACCAAGCCGCTTACGGTGACCTCGCTTTCCCCTGCGCACGGCGAGCAGTACCACGACCCGGCAAACACCGTGCTTACGCTTTCGTTCGATCAGCCGATCGAGAAGGGGCGCGGGTACTTCACGATAACGGATGCGAACAAAACCGAGTTCGCGAAGCTCAACGTGGGCGCTTTGCGGGTGAGGGTTTCCGACGACGGGAAAACGGTGAAGCTGCGTCTGCCCGACGCGTTCGAGCCGTACGGCACCTACACGGTGACCTGCGGGCCGGGCACGCTGTTCACGCAAACGTACGGCAAGCCGTTTAACGGCTTGGCCGAGGGAGATTGGACGTTCTCCGTTTCCGGCTCCAGCGACACGGTGAGCATCAGCGACCTGCTGTTGGACGTCGAGGGGGAAAGCTCGCCGCGCAGCGCCGTCTACGTGGGCCGGGACGAGGCCGATTACGCTGCGGCGCTCGTCCCCGGCGAAGGCGGCGCGACGGCGCTTACCCTCACGCCCCAGGTGGGCGGCGTGCTGGCCGACGACCGCGTCAAGCTGGAAGCGCTCGAGGTCGCGATGCTCGACGGCGGCGCGGCGCCGGCCGATGCGGTGCAGATCGAGGGCACGCGGCTTGTGATCGCGCCCGGCGTGAAGTCGGCGCGCATCAAGGTGACCGCGTACGGGCAGACGGCGAGCGACAGCGCCACCATCATGCTCATGTGCACCGGTTGGGCGACCGCCGTGGTGGACAACCAGACGGGGTTCGCCGTCGAGACGTCGAACCTGCTTGCGGCCATCAACCCCTTTGACCTACCTTTGCTCGAAGACAACCAGGTCGCGCGCGTCACGCTCGCCATCGCGCCTTTGGCGGACGGCGAGGTGGCCGAGGCCGAGCGCGCCCTGTTGCTTCAAGCGGCGGGCGAAAGCGTGCTGGGCGAGTGCTTCTCCATCGAGCTTTCGATCGACGTATTCGAGAAGAACGGCCACGGATCGCTCGTCAGGCGGGTCGTCGTCGAGGTGACCGAGCAGCCCATCGTGTTCTCCATGGCGTTTCCCGACGACGGGCTCGACCACGCCAACGAGTGCATGCTGCGCGTGCACGGCGGCGCGGCCGATGCGCTTGGCGTGGCCGTCCGCGCCGACGGCGCGCGCGTGTTCGCGAGCGACATGTTCAGCACCTACGCGCCGGCCTACGACATCCTGCGCACCATCACGGTCGAGGCGCCCGAGCACGGCACGCTCGCCGTGGACAAGACGCAGGCCGTCAAGGGCGAGACCGTCGTCGTGGCCGCCGTGCCCGACGAGGGTTACGAGCTTGAGGAGGTTCGCGCGAACGGCCGCGCGGTCGAGAAAGGCTCGTTCGTCATGCCGGACGAGGACGTGACGGTGTCCGCCGTGTTCGCGGAAAAGCCGGAAGCCGCGATCCCGCTGCCGCCCGCTTCCGACCCACCGTCGTCGGGCGAGCGTCGGGAGGGGGCCGCAACGCCTTCGACCGGCGACGCCGCGTGCCTGCCGTTCGCCGCGTCGGCCGCAACCGCGCTCGCCGCCGCCGCGCTCGCGGCGATCGCCCTCGTGCAGAGAGCGCGCCGCACGCGCGAAAGGAGGTAGCCACCCGCCGGCAAGGCCCGCGCGGCCGCCTTCTGCGCCGCCGTTCTCCGGATGTCTGCGCTGTCGTTTCCCGCCGGTCGTCGGCATGTCCGTGCGGTCCGCCGGTTGCGCTTCCGCTTTCGTTTGGCCTATCATGGACGCATCGTCTCCCGGACCGAAAGGCTGACCGCCATGCCGAAGAAATACGTCGTCGCGCTCGACCAGGGCACGACTTCATCGCGCGCCATCCTGTTCGACCGCCAAGGCCGGCTTGTCGCTATGGCGCAGCATCCCTTCGAGCAGATCTACCCGCAGCCGGGCTGGGTCGAGCACAATCCGCAGGACATCCTCTCGTCGCAGATGGCGGCTTTGACCGAGCTGCTCGTCTCGCGCGATGTGGGGCCCGACGAGATCGACAGCATCGGCATCACCAACCAACGCGAGACCACGATCGTGTGGGACCGCGAAACCGGGGTCCCCGTGGGAAACGCCATCGTGTGGCAGTGCCGCCGCACGGCTCCCATCATCGATGAGCTGTGCTCCGATCCCGCCGTAGCCGAGCGCATCACCGCCTCGACCGGGCTTGTGCCCGACGCGTACTTCTCCGCGAGCAAGATCAAGTGGATCCTCGACAACACGCCCGGCGCCCGGGAGGCGGCGCTCGCGGGCAGACTCGCGTTCGGCACGGTGGACAGCTGGCTAGTCTGGTCGCTCACCTACGGCAAGGTGCACGCAACCGACGTCACCAACGCGAGCCGCACCATGCTCTTCGACATCCACAAAGGGTGCTGGGATCCGTGGCTGTGCGAGCTCTTCGACGTTCCGGCCTCGATGCTTCCCGAGGTGAAGCCCTCTTCCTCGTTCTTCGGCGAGACCGCCCACCCCGGCATCTTCGGAGGCATTCCGCTTGCGGGCGTGGCGGGCGACCAGCAGTCGGCGCTGTTCGGCCAGTGCTGCTACGCGGCGGGCGAGGCGAAGAACACCTACGGCACCGGCTGCTTTCTGCTCATGCACACCGGGGCCGAGGCGTGCGCCTCGAGAAACAACCTCGTCACCACCATCGCGGCTTCGGCGCCGGGGGTGGGCCATACCGAATACGCGCTCGAGGGCAGCGTGTTCGTGGCCGGCGCACTCGTGCAGTGGCTCCGCGACGAACTCGGCCTCATCGACGCCGCCGAGGAAACCGAAGCGCTCGCCCGCAGCGTGGGCGATACGGGCGGGGTCTACATCGTACCCGCGTTCACGGGCCTCGGCGCTCCGTACTGGGATGCCGATGCGCGCGGCGCGATCTTCGGCCTCACGCGGGGAACGACGAAGGCGCACGTGGTGCGGGCGGCTCTTGAATCCCTCGCATACCAGGTGCACGACCTCGCGTGCGCCATGGAGGCCGATGCCGGCAAGCGGATGCGCGTGCTCAATGTGGACGGGGGAGCGTCGGCAAACGATTTTCTCATGCAGTTCCAGTCCGATCTCTTGCGCACGCCGCTTGCGCGCCCTCAGAATACGGAGACGACGGCGCTGGGAGCCGCGTACTTGGCGGGTCTGCGCACGGGGTTCTGGAAGAGCACCGGCGAGCTGTGCGACAGGCGGACGGGCGACACGTCGTTTTCGCCCGACATGCCCGAACCTGCGCGCGTCGCGCTCATCGAGGGCTGGCACGAGGCCGTGGCCCGCACGCGCGCGGCGTAAGGCCGACGGTATCGAAACGAAAGGGTGTGCGATGAAGATATCGATAGCGAGCGATCATGCGGGATTCGAACAGAAACAGCAGCTGGTCGACTACCTCGTTTCGCGCGGCCACGACGTCGCCGACCGCGGTCCCGATAACGACGACCGTGTGGACTATCCCGACTACGCCGCCCTCGTCGCCCGCGACGTAGCCGAGGGTCGCGCCGAGCGCGGCGTGCTCGTGTGCGGCACCGGCATCGGCATGGCCATGGCGGCGGGCAAAGTGCCCGGCATCCGCGCGGCGAACATCGTGGATGCCGAATTCGCGGTTCTCTGCCGCGAGCACAACGACGCGAACGTGATCGCGCTTTCGGGCAGGTTCGTCGATCTTAAGGTGAACGAGCGGATTCTCGACGCGTTCCTCTCCACCGATTTCGGTGGAGGGCGCCACGCGGGCCGCGTCGCGAAGATCATGGAGCTCGATTAACGCCGGCATCGCCAAGCCTCGCTGCGCGGTAAGCCCGGGTTGGGCGCGGCACGCGACCGCGGCCCTCGGAATGCGCGGGTCAAGCCGTGCCGCAGGATTCCGTCTCGTGTACGGAGCAACAATCGTGCCATTTGGCACGATCTTTGTCCTATGCGGCTCACTCGATTTCGCCGTGTTAAGGGCATGCGCGCATCATGCCTGTTCGGAGGCTCGCACCTCTCAAACCTCCAAATTATCCTTGTCAAAGATAATGCCAAATGGCACGATTGTTGTCGACGGCGCCGTTTTCGAAGTCTTATCTAATGTGTTATATATCAAGTAGCAAAACTTGGTTAATTTCGCGACCTCGTCCATGACTTCTTGTATACTGGGCACGGTAGATAGGTACGGTTATTGAGGAGGGACAGTGAAAACTGCAACGAAACATCTGACAAAGTGGGCGATGCTCGCGCTTACCGCCGCTTTGTCGGCCACGATGCTCGTCGGGCTCACCGCGTGCGGGGGAGAATCCGCCGAGGACGTCATCCGCAAGGGCGTCACCGAGGAGCTTGAGAGCATCAAGAACCTCGACCAGGCTGCGCTCGACGAGATCATGGCCGGCGCCGGCGCCGCCGATGCGGGGCTCGACGAGTACGGCATCGACATGGAAGAGTTCTGCCGCACGTGGCTCGAGGGCTTCGATTACTCGGTCGACAACGTGACGGTCGACGGCGAAAACGCCACCGCCACGGTCACCATCACCTGCAAATCGCTCATGGAGGGCATGACCATCTTCATGGACAAGGTGACCGCGCTCACCGAGGACACCGAGGCCATGAGCAAGCCGATGGAAGAGCTGAACCTGCAGATGGGCACCATGCTCATGGAGTCGCTCGGCGAAGCTCCGCTCGAGACCAACACGGTCGATCTTCCCTATGCGCTCAACGGCAACACCTGGGAGCCGGGCGCCGGGTTCGACACCGCGCTGAGCGAGGCGTTCGCCGGAGGCGCGCTGTAGCACGCAAGGGGTTTCGCCGACGTTCGCGTGCGTGCGAAGCGGTGCCGAAGCGCACGCAAAGGGTTGCTGCCTCATCCGGTCGATGATGGTCCGGGCTCGGCGAACCGTGCGTGGTGGGACGGCATTCGCGCGCACCGCAGAGCGAATGCATCTGCGCATCCCGAAGGCCAGGGGCCGATCCGCTTGATGGATCGGCCCTTTTTCGTTCGTCTGGCGCGAGCGGGCGCACGTTGTGCTAGCATGTGAAAAACCATTTTGTCGCATACGTTGAAAGGGGTGCGGGCAATGCCGCTGTCTTACGTTTCGAAGGAAGATCCACAGGTTGCCGATGCCATATCGCAGGAGCTGGCGCGGCAGCGCGGCAGCGTGGAGTTGATCGCATCGGAGAATTTCACGTCGCCGGCGGTCATGGAGGCGGTCGGCAGCGTCCTTACCAACAAATACGCTGAAGGGTATCCCGGCAAGCGCTACTATGGCGGCTGCGAGAAGGTCGATATCGTCGAGGACATCGCCCGGTCGCGCGCATGCGAACTCTACGGGGCAGGCTTCGCCAACGTGCAACCCCATTCGGGTGCGAACGCGAACTTCGGCGCGTACACCGCCGTCATCGAGCTCGGCGACACCGTCCTCGGCATGAGTCTCGACCAGGGCGGACACCTCACCCACGGCTCGCCGGTGAACTTCTCGGGCAAGTTCTACAACTTCGCCGCCTACGGCCTCGATCCCGAAACCGAAACGATCGATTACGACGACGTGCTGCGCATTGCGAAGGAGGTCCGCCCCAAGCTCATCGTGGGCGGCGCTTCGGCATACCCGCGCACGATCGACTTCGAGCGTATGGCCGCCATCGCCAAAGAGGTCGACGCGTACTTCATGGTCGACATGGCGCATATCGCGGGCCTCGTTGCTACCGGAGCCCATCCGAGCCCGGTGCCCTATGCCGATATCGTCACGTCCACAAGCCACAAGACGCTGCGCGGCCCGCGCGGCGGTTTCATTCTCACCAACGACGAGGATATCGCGAAGAAGGTCGACAAAGCCGTATTCCCCGGCGCACAGGGCGGCCCGCTCATGCACGTGATCGCCGGCAAGGCGGTCGCGTTCGGCGAGGCGCTGCGCCCCGAGTACACAACCTACATCGAGCACGTGGTCGAGAACGCCAAGCGCCTCGGCGAGGGTATGATCGACGGGGGCCTTCGCCTCGTGTCGGGCGGTACCGACAACCATCTGTGCCTCGTAGACCTCACGCCCGCCGATGTAACGGGCAAGGATGCCGAAAAGCTCCTTGAGACCGTGGGCCTCACGGTGAACAAGAACTCCATTCCCAACGAGCCCCGCTCGCCGTTTGTCACAAGCGGCATCCGCGTGGGTTCGGCAGCTGCCACTACCCGCGGTTTCACTGCCGAAGACTTCTACCAGGTAGGCCAGCTCATCGCAACCACGGTGTTCCACGCCGAAGACGACGCGATGCTCGCCGACGTGCGCTCGAAGGTAAACGCCATGCTCGACGCGCATCCGCTGTATCCTGAATACCAGCACGCATAGGAAAATGTGCCGTCCGAATGCCAACGCTTCGGGCGGCTCGATGCGATGCGTCCTGCCGATTGTCCGATCCGACGAAAGGGAATCTCCGCCATGGCCACCGAATACGAACGCGTGACGCTTGTCGACCATCCGATGGTGCAGCACAAGCTCTCTATCCTGCGCGACAAAGAGACGTCCTCGAAGAAGTTCCGCGAACTCATCAAGGAGCTCGCCTTGTTCGAGGGTTACGAGGCAACGCGCAACCTTCCGCTCGCCGACGTCGAGGTCGAAACGCCTCTGTGCAAGACGACGTGCAAGAAGGTGAGCGGCAAGAAGCTTGCCATCGTGCCGATTCTGCGCGCCGGGCTCGGTATGGTCGAAGGCGTGCAGGAGCTTATGCCCGCAGCGCGCGTGGGACATCTGGGCATGTACCGCAACGAGGAGACGCATGAGCCGGTCGAGTACTACGCGAAGCTTCCCGAAGACATCGCCGAGCGCGAGGTCATCGTCGTCGATCCCATGCTCGCTACGGGCGGATCGGCCACGGCTGCCATCGGGTACCTGCGCAAGCGCGGCGTGGCGGGCACGATCAAGCTCATGGTGATCGTGGCGGCCCCTGTCGGGATAGAGGCGGTGCTCGCTTCAGACGACGACGTGCAGATATTTACGTGCGCCATCGACGATCACCTCAACGACGAAGCCTATATCGTGCCGGGTCTCGGCGATGCGGGCGACCGTATCTTCGGAACGAAGTAGCGCGCCCGCTGTTCGTCGAGCGGTAGATGCTCGACGGTGCGAAGCGCCGAGCATCTACCGTACCTGCTAGAAAGGGAATCCGCACATGACCGATCACATCGACCATCCTCTCGACGCCGACGAGCGTCCCTCGTGGGACGAGTACTTCATGAAGCTCGCGACCGAGGTTGCCACGCGCACCACGTGCATGCGCCGCGGGGTGGGGGCGATTATCGTAAAGGACCGCCGCATCCTCGCTACGGGATACAACGGCGTACCCACGGGGCTTCGCCACTGCAAGGAGACGGGCTGCCTCCGCGCCGAGCTCGGCGTCCCGAGCGGCCAGCGCCACGAGATATGCCGCGGGCTCCATGCCGAGCAGAACGCTATCATCCAAGCTGCCCGCTACGGCATCAATATAACCGGCGCTTCGATCTACATCACTACGCAACCGTGCGTCGTGTGCGCCAAGATGCTCATCAATGCGGGTATCGAGGAAATCGTGTATCAGAACCCCTATCCCGACGAGCTCGCCATGTCGATGCTCGAAGAGTCGGGCATCGCAATCCGGGTGTTCGAACGCTAGGGATCGCGAGACCAAAGCGCGACCGAGCGGGAAGCCGAGCTGGCGTGCGGTTTCGACCCCGGATTCGGGAGCGGCCGCGCGCGACCGGACTTCTCCGTTTCGGGCGCTGAGCTCTTTGCAGCATCGTGGCGCGACCGTGCAGAACCTGTCGGCGGGCGGTTGCGGTTCCATCGATTCCGAGGTGCGACCGTGCGAGCCTGTCGGCGAACGGTTGCACCTTGATCCGGTTTCAGATTGATTTTATGCAGAAACGGTGCGGCGTTTTCGCATATCGCAGGCTTATGCGTGCAGCTTTATTCAGTTTTTCTCATCAACCGGCTCCATTTACCAAGTTTTTTCTTCATTTTCGCCGCTTTCTCGCGGAAGCTTGTTGAAGTTCCGTTACCATACTGATGGTTTTGTATGACTTGTATGAGTTTCTAGGTAGAAAGCAGGATATGATACTTCCGATCGTGCTCGGGGCGGTATGCGGGGTTCTCGGGTTCTTACCCTTGATAGCCGGCTTGAGACTCGCCCGAAAGGCTACGCCGACCAGCAACATCGGTCACGCAGGCGCATTGCTTCTCGGGGTGTTCGGTTCGTTTGTGCTGCTCATCGGAACGCTGATCGTCTGCATCGTGGGAGCCCGCGATGCAGTTTTGCCGTTTGCCCTCGCGGAAGTCGTCGCTTTGAGCGCCTCCGCCATCGCATTCGGCGCGTACAAGTTGGTTCGGAAGTAAAACGAGGAAAGGGTTGATACGTGGACGCTCTTGCAGAACTCTCTAAGGGAGCCGAACATCTAGTGCATTCGTTCGACTCGGCTTACATCGTCGGGTCGGGTGCGTTCGGTCTCACTCAGTACACCTTTTGGATGATCATCTGTCTCATCCTCACGGTTGTGGTGGTTCTGGCGGCCTCGAAGAGGCTCACGCTCGTTCCCAACAACAAGTTCGTCAACATGGTCGAGTACGGCTATCAGTTCGTCCGCAAAGACATGGGCGAAGATCCCATCGGGCACGGCTACAAGAAGCACATTCCGTTTCTCGCAACCCTGTTCTTCTTCATCCTCATCAGCAACTTCGTAGGCCTGATCCCCGGTTGCAAAACGCCGACCGGCTCGATCAGTGTCACGTGGGCGCTCGCCATCATCTCGTTTGTGTACTTCAATTACTGGGGCTTCAAGACCAAGGGGGGCTTGGGCTACATCAAGTCGTTCGCCCCGTCGGGCCTGCCCGTCGTCATGGTGCCGGTCGTGTGGTTCCTCGAGCTCTTCTCGACGATCCTGCGTGCGCTCACCCTTGCCGTCCGACTCTACGGCAATATGTTCGCAGGCCACATGGTGCTCGGCATCTTCGCACTCGCGACGAGCGTCTTTATCAACGCCGCCATTGTGAACGCCGATTTCGTCACCGCTCTTCCGGCCATCGGCTGGGTTGCGTTTCTGTTGTGCATGTACGCCCTCGAGGTGCTCGTGGCCTTCTTGCAGGCCTACGTGTTCACCATCCTGAGCGCAGTGTACATCGGTCTGGCTACGTCGGACCACTAAGATTGGGTTTCGCCGGCACTTCCACTGCTGGTCGAAAATAAGTTGCTAAGTGTTTTTGAGAGCAGACTCAAAGACGGTTAAAGGAGGAAATTGTGGAAATTACACTTGGACTTGCGGCGCTGAAACTCGTGGGCTACGGCCTCGCAACGCTCGGGCCTGGCCTGGGCATCGGCATCGCCTGCTACGGCTGCTGCATGGCTACCGCCCGCCAGCCCGAACTGCAGGGACGTCTGTTCACGAACTTCATCATCGGCGCAGCCCTTGCTGAAGCCCTCGGCCTGATCGGCTTCGTTCTCGCGTTCATCGTCTAACCTTTGGCCTTTATTCGGAAATCTAGCCGTAGAAAAAGGCTTTAAGGAGGAAAGCAAGTGAAAGCAGGAGCGAAAAAAGCAATAGCTCGCACGGGTGCGGTAACACTCGCTGTCAGCGGCATGTCTGTTGCTTTTCCCGCGCTCGCGCTCGCAGCTGAGGAAGAGTCAGGCGGCATCTCGGCGATTCTGCCCAATATGGCGGAGTTCATCCCGATGCTCGTCTGCTTCATCATCCTGTGCGTAGTGCTGGGTAAACTCGGTTGGCCCGCTTTCGCCGCAATGCTCGATAAGCGTGAGAAGACCATCAAGGATTCTCTTGAGAAGTCCGAAGCCGCTCGCATCGAGAGCGAGCGTTTGCTTGAGGAATACAAGCAGCAACTCGCCGAGGCGAAAACGCAGGCAGCCCAGATCGTTGCCGATGCAAAGAAAACCGGTGAATCGGTGAAAGCCGACATCACCACCAAGGCGCAGGAAGAAGCCACCGACATGATCGCGAAGGCGAAAGCCGCCATCGAATCAGAGAAGAAGGCCGCTATCGCGGAGCTTCAGAGTTCGGTCGCCGATACCTCGATCGCCGTTGCGTCGCGTTTGATCGGTAGCGATCTCAACGACGACGAGCACCGTGCGATCGTCGAGCGCTACGTGAACGAGGCAGGTAGTTTCAATGCCAACTAACCGTCTTGTCATCAAGGAAGAAGTAGCCACCTACGCGAGCGTCCTTCTGGACGCTGCTGCGGAGGCGGGCGGACAGGACGCCGTGCTCGAGGTGCGCGACCAAGCTGAGCAAATCGTCGGCTTCATGCGTTCGAACATGGATCTTTCCAACGCTCTGGAAGATACGACCTACACGCCCGAACAGCGCATCGAGATCGCCCGGGGCGTGTTCGCCCCCTACGAGAAGGTGCTCGCGGACGTGCTGGCCGTTATGGCGGAGCGCGGAGACATCGCACTGCTTCCTCGCGTGCTGAACAGCTACGAGGAGCAGATCGAGAGCAAGCTGAACATCGCCGTAGTGGACGTCACGACCGTGGTGCCCCTCGACGAGAACCTGCGCGAGGTCATACGCAAGAAAGCCGAAGCCGATCTGGGCACCGACGTCGTGTTGCGCGAGCACATCGACAAGTCCATTTTGGGCGGCGTTATCATGAGTGCAAACGGCAAGCGCATCGACGCAAGCGTCCTGTCGCAGCTCGAAAGCGCTCGCAACGTGCTAAAACTATCAACAGATGGAGGTGAATGCTAGTGACTGAAATCACCGCAAAGTCTATTGACGAGGCACTGCGCAAGCAACTCGATGCCCTCAATACCAGTGTCGAATCGCGCGAGGTCGGAACCGTCATCCAGGTGGGCGACGGTATCGCGCGCGTCGACGGGTTGAAGGACGCTATGGCAGGCGAGCTTCTCGAGTTCGTCGGCCAGAACGGACAGGTCGTCTACGGCTTGGCTCAGAACCTCGAAGAGGACGAAGTCGGCGCCGTGCTCCTCGGTGACGTCACCGCAATCAAGGAAAACGACCAGGTCAAAACGACCGGCCGTATCGTAGAAGTTCCCTCGGGCAAAGGCATGCTCGGTCGTGTCGTGAACCCGCTCGGCATGCCGATCGACGGCAAGGGCCCGATCAAGGCAGACGGCATGCGCCCGGTCGAGTTCAAAGCTCCCGGCGTTATCTCTCGTCAGCCCGTACACGAGCCCATGCAGACCGGTATCCTCGCGATCGACTCGATGATCCCGATCGGACGCGGCCAGCGCGAGCTCATCATCGGCGACCGCCAGACCGGCAAGACCGCCATCGCGGTCGATGCGATCATCAACCAGAAGAACCAGAACATGATCTGCATCTACGTCGCCATCGGTCAGAAGGCGTCCACCGTTGCGGGCATCGTCGAGACCCTTGAGCGCTACAACGCCATGGACAACACGATCATCGTGAGCGCTTCGGCTTCCGATTCCGCTCCCTTGCAGTACATCGCGCCGATGGCCGGTGCTGCCATGGGCGAGTACTTCATGTACAACGGCGAAGACGGCAAGCCGGCATCGGCCGAGAACCCGGGTCGCCACGTGCTCATCATCTACGACGATCTGTCCAAGCAGGCTGTGGCCTACCGCCAGATGTCGTTGACGCTGCGCCGTCCTCCGGGACGCGAAGCGTATCCTGGCGATATCTTCTATCTGCATTCGCGCCTGTTGGAGCGTGCGGTCAAGATGTCCGAGGAGAACGGTTCCGGTTCTATGACCGCGCTTCCGATCATCGAAACGCAGGCAGGCGACGTGTCGGCCTACATTCCCACCAACGTGATTTCGATCACCGACGGCCAGATCTTCCTCGTGACCGACCTGTTCTATCAGGGTCAGCGTCCCGCGGTCGACGTCGGCATCTCGGTGTCGCGCGTGGGCGGCTCCGCTCAGATCAAGGCCATGAAGCAGGTTGCAGGCTCGCTGCGCCTCGACCTCGCATCGTATCGCGAGCTCCAGGCGTTCACCCAGTTCGGAAGCGATCTGGACAAGGCGACGCTCGATCAGCTGAACCGCGGTGCGCGTATGACCGAGCTTCTGAAGCAGGGTCGTTACGCACCGATGCCGGTTGAGGAGCAGGCTGTCGCCATCTATGCCGGCGGTCACGGCTATCTCGACGATATCGAAGTGAGCGACGTCGTTCGCTTCCGCGGAGAGATGCTCGAGTTCCTGCGTGCTTCGCATTCGGAGATCTTCGAGAACATCGTGAAAGAGAAGAAATTCACCGAAGCGATCGAGACCGATCTGAACGCCGCTATCGAGTCGTTCAAGAACCAGTTCTCGCCCTCGGCTTCGGCGTAAGGCAGGTAGATCATGCCCAACCTTCACGACATAGAAAGACGAATCAAATCCGTCTCTTCGACGAAGCAGATCACGCGCACCATGGAGATGGTCGCTGCTGCCAAGATCCGTCGCGCAACCGAGCGCGCCGTCGCGGCCACGCCGTACTCCATCTCCATGGTTGAGATTCTGGCGAACGTCGCCGAGCGTGTAGGTGGCTCTGAGAACGCCTTGCTGCAAAAGCATGACGAAGTGAAAAACGTGCTCGTTGTAGTCATCGTGTCGGACCGAGGCCTTGCGGGCGGCTTCAACAGCAACGTGCTGCGTCACGTCGAGCGCCTCATCAAGGAGAAGAGCGCGCAAGGCGCGAACGTCCATATCGCCGCCTGCGGGAAAAAGGCCATCGGCTATTTCAACTACCGCAAGATCGAGCCGGTCATCGAGTTCAAGGATCTGTCCGCCGACCCGACGGTCGACGAGGCCGCCGCGCTTGCAACGTACGCTATCGCAGGGTACGTCGATGGGAGCCTCGACGAGGTCATCGTCGTGTTCAACCATGCGAAGAATGCGGCCGAACAGGTGCTGCGCCAAGAGCTCGTCTTGCCGATCGACTCGGAGGTTTTGCTCGGGGAGATAGCCGACAACGTGGTCATGCCTTCGGGCGATCACCCGGACGAGGCGACCTCTGAGGCGGAAAGGCTGCAGGTCAACCGTTCGCGCGACGCTCTTCCGGGCGATGTCGTGTTCGAGCCTGACGCCGCGACCGTTCTCGATAGGCTGCTCCCGGCATACGTTCGGACCACCCTTTACCACGCGCTGCTCGATTCTGCCGCTGCCGAGCAGGGTGCTCGCCGTACGGCAATGAAGTCGGCAACCGATAATGCTAACGACATGGTCGATTCTTTGACCAGATTGTACAACCGTGTTCGCCAGGGCGCCATCACCACCGAGATTTCGGAGATCGTTGGCGGCGCCGCGGCATTGGAGGATTAAATGGCTGAAACTATGAATAATGCATCGGCCAAGCAGGGAGCGACGGGGCGCATCGTCCGAATCGTCGGCCCTGTCGTCGACGTTGAGTTCCCGCCGGATGCGATGCCGGCGATCTACAACGCCTTGACCGTGCATGCACAGACCCCTATCGGGGAAGTGGATACTGTACTCGAGGTGCAAACGCACCTTCCCGGCGACCTCGTCCGCGCGGTTGCCATGTCGTCGACCGACGGTTTGGTCCGCGGCGTCGAGGCTGTCGACACCGGCAACCCCATCATGATGCCCGTGGGCCCGAACACCTTGGGCCGCATTTGGAACGTGATCGGCCAGCCCGTCGACGGCAAGCCCATGCCCGAGATCGCCGAATGGATGCCTATCCACCATCCGGCTCCCGATTACGACACCCTTACGACCACGACCGAGATCTTCGAGACCGGCATCAAGGTCATCGACCTCATCGAGCCGTTCGTCAAGGGCGGCAAGACCGGCCTCTTCGGTGGCGCAGGTGTCGGCAAGACCGTTATCATCCAGGAGCTCATCAACAACCTCGCTCAGGAGCACGGCGGCACCTCGGTGTTCACCGGCGTAGGCGAGCGTACCCGTGAGGGTACCGACCTCTACCTCGAGATGAGCGAGTCGGGCGTTATCGACAAGACCTGCCTTGTGTACGGTCAGATGAACGAGCCTCCCGGAGCTCGTCTGCGCGTAGGCCTCGCCGGCCTCACCGAGGCGGAGTACTTCCGCGATCAGGGCCAGGACGTGCTTCTGTTCATCGACAACATCTTCCGCTTCACGCAGGCGGGTTCCGAGGTGTCGGCGCTTCTCGGCCGTATGCCCTCCGCTGTAGGCTATCAGCCCACGCTCGCTACCGAAATGGGCGACTTGCAGGAGCGCATCACTTCGACCGAGACCGGTTCGATCACGTCGGTGCAGGCTGTGTACGTGCCTGCCGACGATTTGACCGACCCCGCACCGGCGACGACCTTCGCTCACCTCGACGCGAAGACGGTTCTTTCCCGCGCCATCGCTGAGCTCGGCATCTACCCGGCTGTCGATCCGCTCGAGTCCACCTCCCGTGCACTCGATCCCGAGATCGTCGGCGAGGAGCACTACCGCGTTGCGGTCGGCGTCCAGGAAGTCCTGCAGAACTACAAGGACCTTCAGGACATCATCGCCATCCTCGGCATGGACGAGCTTTCCGAAGAGCAGAAGCTCGTCGTGAACCGCGCCCGTAAGATCCAGAAGTACCTGGGCCAGCCGTTCCACGTGGCCGAGGTCTTCACCGGCAACCCGGGCATCTACGTCAAGATGGAGGACACGATCCGTTCGTTCGCCGAGATCTTGGACGGCAAGTGCGACCATATCCCCGAGCAGTGCTTCGTGTACAAAGGCGCTATCGAGGACGTGTACGCAGCGTACGATAAGATGGCGAAGGAAGACTAATGGCAAAGCTGATATGCGACATCGTGACTCCTGCGGCTAAGCTTTACTCCGACGAAGCATATATGGTGGTCGTACCCGGCGTCGAAGGCGAAATGGGTTATCTGCACGGCCACGTGCCGCTGGTTTCAGCGCTCGCGGACGGTATCGTCCGCATCCAGCGCGAAAAAGAGGGCGGCGACAAGCAGCGCTTTGCACTGCAGGGCGGGTATGTCGAGGTGACGGGTGATAAGGTTATCATCCTTGCCGACCGCGCGCTTCCGGTGTCTGATATCGACGCGGCAGCCGCCCGCGAAAAGCTCGGCGAACTCGAGGCCCAGCTTGCGGCGCTCTCCGAAGAGGAAGCCAGAAAGACTCCGCTTAGCTCGGACATTGCCTGGTGCAAACTGCAGATCGCCGCAGTCGAGTAACACGCGCGCACGATCCGCTAGCATTGAATCGGTTGAGGCCTCGGGAGCGATCCCGGGGCCTTTTTCGTTGCAGGATGCCTGCTTGCGCATGGGTGCTTGGGACTGTTTGGACGCACGGCGGGCGCGTCATGGCGGGCAGGCACCAGCCCGAGCCGACGGAGCCGTCCGATGCCTAGCCCGAGCCGACGGTGCCGTCCGATGCCCAGCCGGAGCGAAGTGACGAGATCGACACGTTGGCTCGCAGCGGCATGCCCCGCAGAACCCGCTGCTATACCAGGATCGGCATGTGCCCGTTCGAAGCGCCAGCATCGGATCGCCATCGGTGCCATGCGAGGTCGCATCAATACTGACTCGGCGGCGGAATGGCCCCAATCTGCACGGTTTTCCGCGTTGTGTTGCGCTGTAGCAGCCTGAATTCCTTTCGATCAGGCTATTCTTTACAAGCCACCTGCAGAAACAACCCGTGAGTCCGTGCTGGGCGGTAGCCGTTCTGCAACATCAGGGCTCCGAGCGCAACACAACGTGAGAAACTGTGTAAAAGGAAGCCATTCCGCCGTTAAACCGCCATTGACATATACCCGCTCGGAGCGCCAAAGCGTCGGATCGCAGTTTGGCGCCATGCGGGGCTGCATCAATCCCGGGTTACCAGCGAACCGCAGAGTTTCAGTGTGGTATGCATGCAAACTTCAGCGCGGTACAACGTTATCGCGTTCGTCGCCGATTATCCAGGCGTGGTAGTAGTCCCAGCGGGGTCCGTCGGAGGTTTCAGCACCGGTGACGAGATAGGTTGCTACGATGGCGGTGGGGTTTATGCCGCGTTGCGAGGCTTTCGAGAGAAGATCCTGCACGTTCGATGTGCTGCCGTACGGGGCGATGCGAAGCAGGCACTCGAGGCTCGGCTGGCGATGCCCTCGTTTGCGGCACTCCCAGAGGACCGAGGTGCTTTCGCCCGTAGGTTCGCTCGATGCGCTTCCCCCCGAAACGCCTGCGAGCCGAACATCCGCATCGCCCTGTGCCGCCGGCCCCTCGACGATGCCTTCGAGTGCGGTGTCGGGATCGGCGGCGTCGATGAACAGGCCGTAGCGCCACGGCTCGTCGACGAGCAGCATCCAATGCAGGGGATTGTCGTACTCTATGGCGACGAGCCGATCGATGCTCGGCGTTCTCGGGCGCATGCCGGCTGATCGGAGCGCTTCGGCTTGCGCGTTGAGGCCACGCTGTTTCGCAAGCCGCTCGCGCGAAGCCGCAAGCTCGGCCATGCGACGCTCGATGCTCGCCTCGGTACGCTCCAGCGCTTCATCGAGCGCGTCCACGGTGAGCGCATGATAGTGCTTCAGTTCCTTCACCGGAACACCGATCTGACGATAAAAGGCGATCTCGCTCGCATCGATGAGGCTGTGAAGCGAATACTGGCGATAGTCGTTTTCAGGATTGCGCTCTGAGCGCACGAGCCCTTCGCTTTCCCAATAGCGCAGCGTCGAAGGTGCGATGTCGAGGTAGCGGGCCGCGTCTTTGATGTCATAGCGTTTCGCGGTTTTATCATCGTACAACGTGGTATTTGGAGATTCGGAGAACATGGCGAATTGCTCCCTTTACATTAAAGTTACTTTAAGGTTTAGAGTATCACCTGGACAAAAATCAAGCAACAACGTAACGGAAGTGAATCATGATTACGCGTTCTATGGTGAGGGAATACCTCAAGTACATCGTGCCTACGATGCTCACGTTCACGCTGGCAAGCGTTTACAGCATTGTCGACGGCGTGTTTGTAGGCCATGCGGTGGGAAATGCGGGACTAGCCGGGATCAACGTGGCGTTTCCGCTTGTTGCGCTCGTCATGGCAATCGGTACCGGCATTGGCATGGGCGGCGGCGTTATCTCGTCCATCGCGAAGGGTGCGGCAGACGATGCCAAGTCGCGGTGCGCCGTGGGTACGACGTTTCTCATGCTGCTCGTTGCAGCGCTTCCCATTATGGCTGCGCTTTTCCTGTTTGCAGAACCCATCCTTACCGCACTCGGCGGCAGGGGGGAGACGCTTTCCCAGGCGGTTTCCTACATTGCCGTCATTGCATGGGGCGTGCCGTTCCAGATATTCGTAACCGGCTGCACGCCGCTCATCCGCAACCAGGGCAAGGTGGCTTACGCTATGGTGGTGCAGGTGTTCGCCGGTCTCATGAACGTGGTGTTGGACTATGTGTTCGTGATCCTCTTCGGATGGGGGACCGCTGGTGCCGCACTTGCGACGGTGCTCTCTCAGGTTGCTGCGTTCGTACTCGTGGCGGTGTTCTTCCTGCTGAAGAGAAACCGCATCGCGGGGCGCGATCTGCGCATCGACGGCGGCATCGCCGCGCACGTGCTCAAGCTTGGCCTCGCGCCGTTCGGGCTCACGCTGCTGCCCGAGGCAACCGTTGTGGCCATCAACGTGAACGCGGTCGCATACGGCGGCGAAACGGCGGTTGCCGCGTATGCGGTCATCGCGTATACCGCTTGCGTGATCCAGATGCTCATCCAGGGCGTCGGCGACGGCAGCCAGCCGCTCATCTCGAAACACTACGGCGCGGGCGACGCCGACGGCGTGCGGCGGTTCCGTAACACGAACTATCTCATCACCATCAGCATCGGCGTGCTCGGCCTTGCGGCCATGTTCGCCTTCCGTGAAGAGATACCGCTGCTGTTCGGTGCAACGGGAGACGCGGCCGTGCTCGTCGCGTGGGCGCTCCCCATCTTCTCGATAGCCTACATCTTCTACGGGTTCACCCATGCGTCGACATCGTACTTCTACGCGGTCGACGATGCGCGGGCCTCGAATACGATCGTGTACGGTGAGGCGGTCCTCGTGGTGCTCGTGGTGTTCGGTTTGGCGCGGCTTGCCGGTCTCGACGGCATCTGGCTGTCGGTAACCGTCGTGCAGATGATTCTCGCTTGCGTGGCGGGGGTGCTTCTGCGAAGACGGCACTGCACGCGGGTGAAGGCCGCTGCGGCGAAGCCGGCGTTCGAGCAGTCGTAGGCAGCAGGTACCGACTCCGGCAGACGACGGCGCGAGACAGCCGTCCATGCGCCCGCGTGAGCGGGGGCGGAGGCTACAGCCGTCGCGGCGGGTGCGCGGCTGCGGTCATTCGCCGCGCAGCGTTTGCTTCTCGGCCTCGATGAGGTCGAGAAGCTCTTCGCGTGAGCCGATGTTCATCTTGCGGTAGATGTTGTAGGTATGCGTTTTGACCGTATGGCTCGAAATGTAGAGCTGGTTTTGGATGTGCTCGATGCCGCGTCCCTTCGCAAGGTAGAAGAACACCTCGGTTTCGCGCGGCGAGAGCCCGTAGCGCTCTGCGAGGGCCGTACAGCTCGCCTTCCAGTGGCCCTGCTCGTGGTCGACGTCGCGGTCGCCTGTGTCGGCTTCGTCCTGCTGCGCATCGCCTTGGGCCTCGGGAGCAACCGCTTCGTGCATCAGGGGCCTTTCGATCGGCGCGAACGTGACGAACGCGGCAAGCAGGACGACAAGGCCAAGCGCGATACCCGAGAGCACCGAGAGGTTCACGGCTCCCGTGCCCGAAGCCAGCAGCCCGAGCCCGTAGCCTACGGCGAGGCCGGCCGAAAGCGCCGTTTGGCTCATGCCGACAAAGAACAGGTACGACGCGCGTCGTGCGCGGGCCGTCTGGAGCTCGAACGCGATGCTCGATAAGAGCAGAAACACGTACGCGCCCATGAGCAGCAGGTTGCAGAGCGCATAGACCATATCGGACATGAACGACATGGGCACGAGCGCGATCACGAGAAACGGGAACACCATCTTGAGCATGTTGCCCTGCTCGATGCGGCCCGAAAAACGCGTCATGAAGCCGAACGCTGCGAGCGCTCCGAGTGCCGTGAGCGCGGCGATGCCCACGAACAGCGTCGCATCGCCCGCGATCTGGGTGATCGATCCTGCTCCCAAGCCGAATACGATGCCGTATATCACGTAGATCGCGCCGAACGCCCCCGACAGATGGGCGTTCTTCTTCGATTCGCTCAAGGGAATTTCAGCGGCTTCGGGCTGCTCGCCGCTTTGCGGCATGGCCTTGAGGATGCCGAGGCTGATAAGCGGGCATACGGCGAGCATGGCGATGTTGAAGGGGGAGGGAAGCATGGTGATGATGAGGTAGAAGCCGCTTCCGCACACGACGGAAAGCGCGAGGCATTTCACGGTCGACGAGGGCGAGACGGCAGCAACCGCTTCGATCCAGAGAAAGAACAAACAGCACAACCCAATGCCCGAAAGCGCCCATGCAACGAGATCGAACGGCAGGGCATGAGCCGTTTGCGTGACGAAATACGACGCAGAAGAAGCCGCTGCGATCACCGAGAACAGCACGACGAGAGCGTACATGGCGCCCCGCCGCCGCTTTCCGATGGTGCCGTCGGCGGTGCGCGACAGCGCGAAGCTGCATAGGCCGAACCCGATGAAAAAGGCGATTCTCAATACGAGATGATGCCAGAGGTTCTCGATATCGACATCGAGAAACGAGTTGCGCATCAGCATGGAAAGAAAGACCGCCCAGAAGAGCGAAAACCCGCCGACCGCTACGAGGAGAAGTGCCGATGATAGCGATTGACGTGGGAAAACTTCGGCACTCATGCTTTTTTCCATAGGTTCGTTTCGCATGTTCCCCCGTAAAAACCAGTCGATCGGTCGATGGCGTTCATGATACGCGGTCTCTAGAGTAAAGACAAGTTGAGGGTGCGCGGCGGCAGCTTTCAGGGCAGCCGCCGACCATTCTCAAATCCGGGGCACCATGCGATTGCGATGCGCTTCGGATGTCGTGCAAGACGAGGAAGAAAGCTTGAGGAGGTAGGAATGGAAACCGATTACAAACTGGTAGACCATGAGAAACCGTTCCACTATCGCGAGGGGGACTACGACGTTACACGCGGGTGCGCATGGACGGGTCCGGGCTGCCATTTGGGCTGCGGCGTCATCATGTATACGGACGATGAGGGCAAGCTCGTCAAATGCGAGGGCGATCCGGAGGACCCGTGGACCGACGGACGTTTGTGCATGCGCTGCCTCGACGTGCCCGAGGTAACCAACCACAAAGAGCGCCTGCAGTACCCCATGAAGCGCGATCCGAAAGACCGCGGCAAGGACATCTGGGAGCGTATCACGTGGGATGAGGCCTACGAGCTTATCACCGAGAAGTTCATGGATATGAAGGAGAAGTACGGCGCGGAATCCGTTATCTTCGCACAGGGCACTGGTCGTGACATCGCCGCGTACATCACGCGCTTGTCCTGGTCGTTCGGATCTCCTAACTACACGGGCCTTCTTTCGGGCCAGGCGTGCTACCTGCCGCGCATCGCCGGCATGGCGGCGACGACGGGTCATCCTTGGATTCCCGATGCCGCGCAGCAGTTCCCCGAGCGCTACGACCATCCCGACTACGAAGTGCCCGAAGTCATGTTCGTCTGGGGTAACTACCCGCTCAAGTCGAACATCGAGGGCTTCTACGGCCACTGGGTCATCGACCTCATGAAGCGCGGCATGAAGCTCGTGACCGTCGATCCGAAGGTCACGTGGCTCGCGTCGAAGTCCGAACTGCACCTGCGCGTGCGGCCCGGTACCGACGCCGCGCTCGCGCTCGGCATGATGAAGATCATCATCGAAGAGGACCTCTACGATCACGAGTTCGTCGACGAGTGGTGCTACGGCTTCGAGGAGCTCAAGGAACGAGCTGCCGAGTTCGATGTGAAGCGCGTCTCTGAGATCACCTGGGTGCCCGAGGATAAGATCATCGCCGCCGCACGCATGCTCGGTAACGCGAAGAACTCCACGCTGCAGTGGGGCGTCGCCGTCGACATGACCCGCGAAGCCATGCCGGCAGGTCAGGCCATCCTCGCACTCTGGGAGATCACGGGCAACATGGAGCGCCCGGGCGGCATGATCGTCGCTCCCGAAATCCTCTCGGTTGCCGGCGGCTGGGGCCGCGAGGTGCTGGGGCCTGAGCAGGAAGCCAAGCGCATCGGCATCAAGGATTACCCGCTCTACAACTTCGGCTTTGCGGTATCGCAGCCCGACGAGACGGTGAAGACCATGGAGACCGGCGATCCGTACGAGATCCACGGCGCATGGCTGCAGACCACCAACCCCATCGCGTGCATGGGCGCCGATCCCGTCCGTCTGTACAACGCGCTCAACAAGCTCGACTTCATCGTAGTCGTCGACCTGTTCAAGACCCCGACGATCGCGGCGCTTGCCGACGTGGTCCTGCCCGCTCAGACATTCCCCGAAAGAAACGGCATCGCATTCGTGTCGGGCGCGCAGCGCGGAAGCACCATCAACAAGGTGACCGACGTGGGCGAGTGCAAGTCAGACATGCAGATCAACTTAGAGCTCGGCAAGATGTGGAACCCCGAGGCATGGCCGTGGGACAACGTGGATGAGATGTTCACCGACATGCTCAAGCCCACCGATATGTCGTTCGAAGAACTGCAGGAAGTGGCGCCTGCCTACCAGCCCATCGAGTACTACCGCTACAAGACAGGCAAGCTCCGCGCCGACGGCAAGCCCGGCTTCAACACCCCGACTGGCCGTATCGAGCTGTGGAGCAACTTCTACAACCAAGCAGGCCTCGATCCGCTTCCGTACTTCGAGGAGCCCGAGCCCGGCCCGACGTCGACGCCTGAGCTCATGGAAGAGTTCCCCTTGGTCATGACGAGCGGCGCGCGTTTCTGGGGCATGTTCCACTCCGAGCATCGCCAGATCGAGCGCATGCGCTACTACCGCCCCTGGCCGCTCATGGAGATCCATCCTGAGACCGCTGCGAAGTACGGCATCAATGACGGCGACTGGGTGTGGATGGAGGGCCCGATGGGACGCGCGAAGCGCAAGGCGAAGCTCACTCCCATCATGGACCGCCGCATCGTATCGTGCGACCACGGCTGGTGGTTCCCCGAGGGCGATCCCGAGAAGTTCTACGACGTGTTCGACCTCAACATCAACAACACGCTGCCTTGGATCCCCGGCAAGAGCGGATTCGGATCCAACTATAAGAGCTCGATCTGCAAGATTTACAAAGTAGAGGGGGAGGAATAAACCATGGCAAAGTTCGGAATTTTGGTGGATGCCCAGTGGTGCTCGGGCTGCCACTCTTGCGAGATCGCCTGCCAGATGGAACACGGGCTGCCCGTCGGCCAGACCGGCATCCAAGTCGTGAAGATCGGCCCCTGGCCCATCGGCGACGAAGCCGACGACAACTGGCAGTTCTCGTACCTGCCCATCCCGACCAAGCAGTGCGATACCTGCGCCGCACGTCGCGGACTCGGCAAGGTGCCCACCTGCGTGCAGCACTGCCAGTCGAAGTGCCTTGAGTTCGGGCCCCTCGAAGAGCTCAGCCAGACGCTTGATCAGAAGCAGAAGACGCTGTTCGTGGTTGCGTAAGACCCGCATGACCCGGCCGGTTGCGCGCCTGTTCGAAACCTGATGGGCGCCAGCCGGCATCTGAATGCGGTTCCGCACGATCTGACCGCAGTCAGCTATTGCATACCATCGCGGGCACCGGAGGCCCGGTGCCCGCCAAGGGGAAACCCGGGCGGCGGTTCACGTCCGCAGGCGAGCATTCGCCTTGCCGGTGGGACCGATCGCCCGAAGACAAGGAGATCGGCTATGTATAGCAAGAAGTACTACATTTTCTACGGCTTGTTCTTTTCCTTCATCGTGGCGGCCATTCTGTGTCTGGCGCTCACGTTCGCGCAGGGGATCGCGCACATCGATCCGATGTTCTACCTTATGAGCTTCGGCATCGCGTTCGTCACGTCGTTTGTGGTGACGGCGGTCATTCCGATGGCCCGCATCGCGGGGGCTGCAGCCGAGTACTACGACGCGAAGCCTGGTACGCTCGGCTATCGCATCGTGCAGAACATCTTCTTCAGCACGCTCATCATGTTCATCCTCGGCATCGTCATGACTGCGTTCATGACGGGCGTGGGTATCACGGAGGCTGTGAACCCGATGACTGGTCTGGTGGATCCGGTGAATTTGTTCGACCGCTTCGCGGCGCTCTGCATCCAGTTCTGGCCGACCATCGTGATCGTGGCGTTTCTGTCCGATCCGGCGGCAGGCGGCCTGGCCAAGCTTTGCGTGAAGCCGGCCGACCGTTTCGCGCAGGTACCCGATGCGGCAACCGACGAGGCTGTCCATGCCTAAGCGGTACCTTGCGGATGCGAGTTCCGGTGCGACCCCCGCTTTCGAGCGGGGGTCGGGTTCGGTTTCGGGACGGCCGACTGTCGACGGCTCGAAAGGCTGTCAGCCCGATGAGAAGGGCAAAGGTCTCGTCGATGGATCCAACGCGTCCGATGACGACGTGCAGGACTTGATCGATGCGGTGGCGGGCGCGACGTGGAGCACGCGTAACCGCATCATGGAGGAACGCTTCCATGCGGCCCTCGAAAAGGGAAGCGCGAAGGTTCCTGCCTTCAAGCCGCCAGGCGAGGCGATTGGGTAGGACGGACGACTTCCGACCCGCTCCCGCAGGCTTATCGGAGGACGACCTTCGGCCCGCTCCCACAAAGTTGTCGGAGGACGTCCCCCAACCTGCTCCCGCAGGGCGATCCGCTTGGACAACAATCGTGCCATTTGGCACGATTGTTGTACCGCTCTCTCTGCGCTGCTTCGGCGAACGAAAAGTGCCCTCAGCGTCGCACCTGATCAGGACAGCATGCTTCCATCGTGAGGATTATCCCCGATCGCGGATTATGCCATATGGCACGATCTTTGCTTCACCCACGCTCGTTCGGACCGCATCGGGCGCCACCGAAGGACGCTGTTTTCGACAAAACCCTGCCTCGAGTAGTGCCCTTTGCCACTGTGTTCCGATTTTCGGTGAATCATGGGCGCAGCCAGAGAGTCGTCGTCGCCCTAGCGCGAGGGGCGTTCAGGCGAGGTTGTACGCGATGACGTACAGAACCGCACAGCTCGAAGCGAGCATGCACGCCGAGAAGGCGAGGAAGGGAACAGAGCGAACGGAAGGTACGGCGGGGCGAGTCTGCGCCCGCAGGAACGTGCGGTAGGCGAAGATGAGCGCGGCGTTGCTTGCCACCAAGATCGCTGCGAACAAAAACACCTGTGTTTTCGGTGCCCATCCGTCGGCGCCCGCGGCGTCGAAGTGCACGGCGATGATGTCGGGCAATACGAAAAAACTGCATGCAGCTATGACAAGCGGCAGAACGCACAGGACTCCGAAAATCGCCTTTTGGGAGGTGCCGAGCCAAACGGTGCGGGATCGTGCAACCTCGCCTGAGCCGTTCGCCCCCACGTTGTTCGCCTGCGTTTCTGCAACCCCTTTCGGCGTCTCTGCGCCCGCAAGGGGGAACCGTTTCTTGAGATCACGCTCAACGAGTGCTGTTGCAATCAGAACGCCCGCAAGCGGCAATCCCATGGAAACGCACGTTGCCACCATGCTACCCGTATCGGTCGAGGCAAGGGGCGTGGCGGCAGCGAGGGCGGCGACGATGAGTGCAACGGCAAGTCCCATGAGCCCGACGACGACCATGAGCGATCCGCTTTTGCGGTTCGCATAGGCCCATGCCTCGGGGCTTTGCATGGAGCGGGTTGTACGGTACCCGAATACAGGGTTCGGATCGTACTCTGCCGTACGCATGAGCGCTCCGAGTCCGATGAGCAGAGCATCAATGATGAGGGCGCCGACGATTACCGCCATGAAGCTTCCTTTCGAATAATCCGAAGCTAGTGTTCTGTGACGAACAAAATTCCCAGCGTATTCGGTCCACAATGGCTCGAGATCGTGCAGCTTGCTTGCGTGACGTGGATGTTTTCCACAGGAAGCCGGCTGAGCACTTCGCTTCGGACGAGCTCGATGAGCTCAGATGCCACTCCCGAATGGGTTATGAACAAATCGTCGCAGACGATGTCGGTGAAGCGCGCAAGCGTGTCCTCGACGTAGCGGGGCAGCACCTTCTTGAGTTTGCCGCGGTAGATGCGCCCGATGCCCATCGAGCCGCTTTTGTTGTCGACGAGTATCTCGGGCTTGAAGCTCACCATCTTGCCGACATGGGCGACAACTTGGGGGCAGCGTCCGCCTGCCGCCATGAAATCGAGCGTGTCGAGCACGAACGACGAGTGCACGCGGCTGCGCATCATGCCGATCTCCCGAGCGACCTCTTCGGCCGAGCGGCCTTCCTCGATCATGCGGCCGGCGCGGATGACGAGCTGTCCGATGCCGGTCGAAAGGTTGCGGCTGTCGATGGGATAGACGCCCGACAGCTGCTCGGCCGCCTTGCAAGCGTTTTCGTACGCGCTCGAAAGCGCTCCGCCGAGATTCAGGTGGATCACTTCGCATCCCGCTTCGACGAACGGCCTGAAGTGGTCGAGGTACTCCTGCACGTTGATAGCCGCCGTCTGCGGAAGGCTCTTGTCCTCGTAGTATCCCTCGTAGAGGTCTTCGGGTTTGATGTCGACGTTGTCGGTATAGCTTGTATCCCGGTAGATGATGTGAAAAGGATAGTACTGAACGTCGTAGCGCTGTTTCAGTTCGGGGCTGAGGTCGCAGGTGCTGTCTGCGCTCAGGATGACGTGCTTCACGCGATGCCTCCGTGGTTCGTTCGATGTTTATGCGGCTATTGCTATGATACCTAACCTGCGCGCGATGTGCTCGAAAAATGGAAGAACCTAGACTCTCGCTGTGGCGAAGGTTGAACTACCGGGTGAAACTCTGGCTACGGGTGGGTTTGAGCATGATGTATTGGCCTTTGTTGTACTGGTGGGCGCATGTACGACCCAGCGCGGGCTGAGTAAGATGCACCTTTCTTGTGAGAGCCTCTTGCGCAAGGGCTCTGTATGCTGCTACCATGTGCAGGCATTGATACGCACACGAACGCGTAAACGCTAGAAAAGAGTTGTTTGATGTCGGCGGTTGTAAAGGTCGCTTTCCTCTAAAACCTCATACCGAGGATGATTGCACTGCGCCCGCTTGACGGCCGTGCAGCCATCCGCCGCCTTTCGCGCATATCGTTCGTTCTTCCTTATCGCAGGTATACGTACATCTGTATTCCGATCTTGCTTCAATACGATCCCGTTTTCGACTTTCGCAAAGGCGTCGGTTGACGGGATCGTTTTCGTATGAGCCCTGGAAAGCAGCATTCGAAAGAACCGAACGTACACGAAATGCTAGTGATTCAAGGAGCATCAAGCAATGAACAGGAACGAGTACGGGTCCGCACCTTGTCGACCCGAGACCATGCAAGCATACGGGTTCGATCCTCGCAGCAGACCCGAGACCATACAGGGTATCCCCGCCCGCATCACCGCCGTCCATCGCGGGCTGTTCGAGATCGTCTGCGACAAAGGCTGCGGATTCGCCCATGTGAAGCCAGGTGCGTACCGCAATCGAAAAAACGATCATCCCACGGTCGGCGACTTCGTGACGATCGACTGGGAGCCAGACGGCGAGAGCAGGATTCTCGCCACGCTTTCCCGCACTTCGTATTTTTCGAGGCGCGATCCGTCGTCGGCGGGCCATGGTGAACAGGCGGTAGCGGCTAACTTCGACTACGTCTTCGTCGTGCAGGCGCTCGACCGCGATTTCAACGAGCGGCGCCTCGAGCGCTACCTTGCGCTCGCCTGGCAGTCGGGCGCAACTCCCGTAGTCGTGCTTACGAAGGCCGATTGCGCGAACGATGTCGAAACGCAGGTGCAGATCGCCGAGAGTCTTGCGCTCGGAGTCGACGTATTCGCGCTGAGCGTTCGCACTGGCGAGGGGATGGGGCACCTCGAGCGCTACCTTGCGCCCCGCACGACTATCGTATTGCTTGGATCGTCGGGTGTCGGAAAAACGAGTTTGGTGAACGCGCTTGCAGGCGAAGACGTTCATGCAACAGGAGAGGTCCGCGCAAGCGACGGCCGCGGCAGGCATACCACGTCGTGCCGGCAGCTTATCATGCTCGATGGCGGAGCCATGTTGATCGATACGCCCGGCATGCGCGAGCTGGGCATGTGGGAAGCGGACGACGGCATCGCCCAGGGTTTCGCCGATGTCGAGCAGTACTTCGGTGCCTGCAAGTTCAGAGACTGCAACCACGACGGTGAGCCAGGGTGCGCGATCGTCGAAGCGATCCGTAAAGGCGAGCTCGCTCCCGAGCGGTGGGAAAGCTACCGAAAACTCAAAACCGAAACGCGTCTGTCCCGGGATAAGGAAGGCTTCCTGCGTGAGAAGCGGCAATGGGAGAAGAGTTTGTCCAAGCAGATACGGCAGATGAAGCAGCCGGGCCGCACCGACATGCCCGATTATCGCCATGAGGCATGCGACGAGACCTTCGCCTGCGCAGTCTGCGGCGCTGTCGTCGTGCCTGAGCATGCGGGAAGCAGCCACCGAAACCACTGTCCCCAGTGCTTGTCGAGCGTACATGTGGACAACAAGCCGGGAGATCGTGCGTCGCTTTGCAAAGGAGTGATGGAGCCGATCGGCGTTTGGGTACGCAAGAACGGGGAATGGGCCCTCATCCATCGCTGTTCGTCATGCGGCAAAATTGTATCGAACAGGATCGCGGCAGACGATAACAGTGTGCTTTTGATGTCGATCGCCACGAAACCGCTCGCGAATCCGCCCTTCCCACTGTGGGACGTCGGCGGACAGCAGGCGGCGATGGGTTGATGGCTCGGCTGCGCTTGCTGGCTAATGCCGGATGGCCGTATGCTCGGTGCCTGCCTGCGCGCAGGCGCTGCGGGTGGACGGCAGTTCGCTGCGCAGGCAGGGGGATCGCCCCGTGCGCCTTCGCAGGTACGCTCGGCGGCTTGCCGCGCGTCGGACGAAGATTATCTCGTGCGTGCAGCCATCGGGTCTTGTATCATGGGATCGTGCCGGTAGGACGCGGTCCCATGATCGGCCGAATGCAGAGGAAAACCGGGTTGGCGATAGGATGGGTCACATGGAGCAGTACAAGCGGGAGTTCATCGAGTTCATGGTGGAAAGCGAAGTGCTGAAGTTCGGCGATTTCACGCTGAAGAGCGGCAGGAAGTCCCCGTTTTTCATGAACGCCGGCGCGTACGTGACTGGCTCGCAGCTTCGTCGGCTGGGCCAGTACTACGCCCGCGCCATCCACGACACGTTCGGACTCGACTTCGACGTGGTGTTCGGCCCTGCATACAAGGGCATACCGCTTGCGGTCATCACCACGATGGCCTTGAGCGAACTGTACGGCGTCGAAGTGCGCTACTGCTCGAATCGCAAGGAGGTCAAGGACCACGGCGATACGGGCATCCTGCTCGGTAGCGGGCTTCGCGACGGCGACCGCGTGGTCATGGTGGAGGATGTGACCACCTCGGGCAAGTCCATCGAAGAAACCCATCCTATCCTCAAGGGCCAGGCCGATGTGGAGATCAAGGGGCTTATGGTGTCGCTAAACCGCATGGAGGTCGGCAAAGGCGGCCAGGTGTGCGCCCTCGACGAGGTGCGCGATCGCTACGGCTTCCCAACGGCGGCCATCGTCACCATGGAAGAGGTCACGGAGTGCTTGCACAACAAGGAATGCCAAGGTCGCGTAATCATCGACGATGACGTGAAGGCGGCGCTTGATGCGTACTATGAGAAGTACGGAGTGGAATAGCATTCGATGCGGATCGGGAGGGGTTTTCCGTCTGCCGCCGAACCTGGATCGACGAGAGTGTTCGCCCGCGGTTGCGGAATGTCGCCCAGGGCGCTGCGGGGGCGTGCTGCTCCCTGCTGCGAAACATTGGATGGCCGCTAAGCGCTCGGCGGATCCTTCCGCCCGCAGCTCGAAACGTGCCGGGGCGCTCAGCGGCTCCCGACATCGGTATTGCGGCTGAAACGGGGGCCGAAAGCCCAAAAAGTCGCGGTGTGAAGGACCCGGTAACGCGGAACCTTTTCGCATCGAATTCTCAACTTGGAAAACACCAGGTCAGCTGCTTGTGATATCGAAGGCTACCAGAGCGGTCGCCGCCCGCGACCCGATGCGGCTTGGAAAACCTGCCCGATCCCTTCACGGTGCGACTTTTTGGGCTTTCGAAAGGTGGAATCTTCCAAGTTGGAGTGCAGCCCGCCGCTTGCCCACGTTCGGGTGCCTCGCCGATGTACGGCCTTCGAGCGGTGCCGCGCATCGACGCGATGAGCTACCCAGGGCAGCAGGCGGTCGGCTCTGTAGCCGAAAATCCACGCTTTATCCTCAGCGGTTGCGCGGCTAAGCTGTTATCATGGACACGACACCAGAGAAAGCATACGAGAAACCGCAAAGGCACATGATATGGCATTCGTTCATCTGCACAACCACACTGAATACTCCCTGCTCGACGGCGCAACGCATATTAAGGACATGGTGCGCCGTGCGGCCGATTTAGGCATGCCCGCCGTGGCCGTCACCGATCACGGCGTCATGAGCGGCGTCCCCGAACTCTCCGATGCATGCGATGCAGTCGAGGAGGAAACGGGCATCCGCGTCAAGCCCATCTACGGCTGCGAGGTCTACTTCACCACCGACGAAAGTCGCGATGAAGAAGGCAAGCTCAAAAAAGACGGCAAGCCCCGGCTCTACCATCTGCTGTTGCTGGCCAAAACGAACGAAGGCTATCACAACCTTGTGCGCCTCGTATCGGAGTCGCACGTCGACAACTTCTACTACAAGCCGCGCACCACGTTCTCGATGCTTCAGAAATACGGCAAGGGCATCATCGGCTCGAGCGCGTGTATCGCAGGCATCATTCCGAAGATGCTCGACGATCGCCGTTTCGACGATGCGGTGGAATGGGCGAAGAAGTTCGCGAGCTGCTTCGAACCGGGCGATTTCTATATCGAGCTGCAGAACCAAGGCATCGTGACCGACGCAGGCCTCACGCAGACCGAACTGAACCATCAGCTCACGAAAGTCGCTCAGACCGCAGGTCTCAAAACCATCGCTACGAACGACTTCCATTATTTGCTGCAGGAAGATGCGCGCGCGCAGGACATCATGCTCTGCATCGGCACCGGTTCTGCCGTCAACGATACGAACCGCATGAAGTTCGAGAACGACCAGTTCTATATGAAGACCGAAGAGGAGATGCGCGAAGCCCTCAAGGATTTCCCCGAGGCGTGCGACAACACCGTCGAACTTGCCGAAAAGGTCAATGTCGTGCTCGAGCGCGATTCCATCCTGCCGCGCTTCCCGCTGCCTGAAGGCGAAACCGAGGACAGCTACTTCAAAAAGCGCATCCAGGAGGGTCTCGTCAAGCGTTACGGCGATCCTATCCCCCCGGAGGCGCAAGAGCGTGCCGATTACGAGGCCGGCATCATCATCCAGCAGGGCTTCCCGGCGTACTTCCTCATCGTGCAGGAGTACATCGAGTGGGCCCGTAGCCAGGGCATCGGCGTCGGCCCGGGCCGCGGATCGGCCGCAGGCGCCATCGTGGCGTACGCCATGGGCATCACCGACCTCGATCCGCTCTCAAACGGCCTTCTGTTCGAGCGCTTCCTTTCACCCGAACGCGTGGAGATGCCCGATATCGACGTCGACTTCGAAGACGAGCGTCGCGGCGAGGTCATCGAGCACATCAAGGAAGTGTACGGCGAAGACCACGTGTCGGGCGTTATCACGTTCGGTAAGCTGCAGGCTAAAAACGCCGTGCGTGACGCCGCGCGCGTACTCGATTACCCTTACGGTGTGGGCGACCGCATCGCGAAGCTCATCGGCGACGAGCTCGGTATCACGATCGCCAAGGCGCTCGATACGAATCCCGACCTCAAGAAGGCCTACGATACCGAAGAGGACGTGAAAGCCGTCCTCGACGCGGCTCTTTCCATCGAGGGCCATGTTCGCGGCGAGGGCGTGCACGCCTGCGCGACGATCATCTGCCGCGATCCCATGTCCGATCACGTTCCCATGAAGCGCGACACCAAGGGCGGCGGCATCATCACGCAGTACGACGGCCACTATACGCCGGAACTCGGCCTGCTCAAGATGGACTTCTTGGGTTTGCGCACCTTGGGCGTGCTCTCGCGCGCATGCCGCAACATCGAGGCGCGTTTCGGCACGAAAGTGGTTCCCGAAGAGATACCCATCGACGACGAGAAGGCCTTCGAGCTCATGCGCTCGGGCAATATGGACGGCTTGTTCCAGGTTGAGGGCGCGCTGTACGTGAGTCTGTTCGCACGGCTTCCCCCCACGCGCTTCTCCGACATCGTCGCCTCGATCGCGCTCAACCGCCCGGGCCCGCTCGAGTCGGGCATGGTCGACGACTATGTGAAAGTGGCGCAGGGCAAGACGCCGGTCCACTACTACGACGATCGGCTGCGCCCGCTTTTGGAAGAGACCTTCGGCACGATGGTTTACCAAGAGCAGATCATGCAGATATCCATGGAGATGAGCGGGTTCTCGGCTGGCAAGGCCGACAAGCTGCGTAAAGCAATGGGCAAGAAGAAGCTCGACATCATGCGCCAGCTTCAGGAAGACTGGAACAACGGCGCGGTCGAGAACGGCTATTCGCTTCAGATTGCGAAGCAAATCTGGGAGGATGCCGAGAAGTTCGCTAAGTACGCGTTCAACAAGTCCCATTCCGCTGCGTACGCCATCCTGGTCATGCGCACCGCGTATCTCAAAGCGCGCTACCCGCATGACTTCATGGCCGCTGTGCTCTCATCGTACATGGGAAACTCGGATCGCCTCATCCGCTACATCGCCAGCTGCAACCGTTCGGGTATTCCCGTACTGCCGCCCGACATCAACAGGTCGAACCTTGAGTTCACGCCGACCGACGAAGGCGTGGTTTTCGGGCTTGCCGGCGTGCGCGGCGTGGGCGAGAAGGTGGCCGAGGAGATCATCCGCGAGCGCGAGCAGAACGGCAGGTTCTCTTCGCTCCACGATTTCGTGAACCGTATGGATTCGAAGGCTTACAACCGCAAGACGCTCGAGGCGCTTATCAAAGCCGGCGCGTTCGATTCGACGGGCTACACGCGCAAGCAGCTCATGTACTTCATCGAGGAGACACCGCTTCTCGAAGGGGCCTCGAAGCGCCAGAAAGATCGCGACATGGGCCAGGTGAGCATGTTCGATTTGTTCGCCGACGACGATGATTCCGGGTTCAAGGAGGAAATCCCTGCTCCCGACGGCGTCGAATGGGACAAGCGCACCAAGCTCGCCTACGAGAAGGAGATCTTGAAGATCTACGTATCGGATCACCCGCTGCGTCCGTACGAGGGCCTTCTCTCGCGTATGACGAAGTTCTCGCTCGGCGACCTTGCGGAGCGAGAGAAGGATATCGCGAACGCGGTGTTTGTGGGCATGGTGTCGACGGTGGCTACCAAACTGACGAAGCGCGGTACGCGCATGGCTACGTTCACGCTTGAGGATACGACGGGGCATGTGGACGCTATCTGCTTCAAGTACGACGATAATGCCGAGGCGCTCACGGAAGACGCGATCGTGAAGGTGAAGGGCAAGTTCGAGCACAGCGACCGCGGCAACCAGCTCATCGCCTACGAGATGGAGGTCATCGAGCTTTCCGAGGACGACGCGCGCCCTTCGCACCTCGAGTTGAAAATCGCCTCGTCGGACTTCGACCAGAATACGTCGATGCGCTTAAACCGCATCTTGAAATCGTATCCTGGACGCGATGGGGTGGTGCTTTTCATCAGCCAAGCCGACGGCCGTAAATTCCGGGCTGAACTGCCGGTTACCGTAGACGCGCGCAGCCAGGTCATGCGCTCCGAAATTCAGGATCTGTTCGGAAAACCGGTGTGGATGGCCTCGTAAGCCCTATGCGCTGCGAGGTCGGACGGGCAGTTGAGCGATGCTCCCAGTTCGGCATTGCGGGGGTCGAACGGGCGGTTGGGTGATGCTCCTGGTTCGGCGTTGCGGTTGGGCACGTTTTTGCGCGCGGTGGCGGTCTGGGCGACTGTCGGGCAAAACGACACTCTGGTTATCACGAAATGCTGACGATTCGGCTGTTCTGCTGTGCGGAGCAGCCGTTTCTTCTATACTGATCGGATATGGAAAAAAACAGGGAACATACTGTATGTCTTGAGCTTGCCTACGACGGGGCTCCGTTTTCGGGGTTCGCGCGTCAGCCGGCGCAGCTTACCGTGCAGGGTTCTTTGGAGGATGCGCTTTCGCTTTTGTACAAGCGGCAGGTTGAAACCACGTGCGCCGGGCGCACCGATGCGGGCGTTCATGCGCGCGGCCAGGTGACGAGCTTCGATCTGAACGAAGACGAGTTCGGCGCACGATCTCTTTCGACGCTCATCCGATCACTCAACGCCCTTATCGACGAGCGGGCGGCGGTCAAGCGCGCGTGGGAGGCCCCGCGCGGATTCTCGGCCCGCTTCGACGCGGTGTCGCGCGAATACCGATATTTCATCTACGAGGGAAAAGAGCGGCCGGTACTCATTGCGGATCGCGTGTGGCACCTGAAGAAAACGCTCGATATCGAGGCGATGGCCGAGGGAGCGCGCTTCCTTGTCGGCGAGCACGACTTCAAGAGCTTTTGTCTGGCGGCATCGGCCGAGGGCAAGCCGACGTGCAGAAACGTCTCAGAAATAACCATCGGTCGCGAAGAGCTTTTAGGGGAGCGCGTCGTCGCAGTGAGAATCGTCGGAAACGCGTTTCTCCATTCGATGGTGCGCACGATCGTCGGTACGCTTGCGTCGGTGGGCATCGGGCAGCGCGATCCGTTGTGGGTGAAGCGCGTGCTCGACGCGTGCGATCGTCGCGCGGCAGGGGAAAACGCCCCGGCATGCGGCTTGGTTTTCTGGCACGTTGACTACGGCTGTGCCGAGCAGTCTTTTCGGAAAGAGGGTAATCGTGTTTAGGAAGAGCACAGAGCAGCAGATCATGCGCGGAGCCGACAAGCTCGTGTCCATGAAAGAGGACATCGATGCCATGTCGTGGAGCCGCGTGACGGAGATCGCAAAGCTGCTGCAAGAGGATCATACCGAAGAGCAGCGCCACGAGTGGGCGCGCGAACTGCAGTCCATCGCCCGTACTAATTCGTGGGTGCTCGACAAGTTCGGCGTTGCCGCCGACGATATGACGGGACAGGTCATTCCCTCAGGAATCGAAATGCAGCAACACGACCGCTACCTCAGCGAAACGACGGCAGCGGAAATACCGTCGGCGGGGGAGGGCGTTTCTGTTGGGGCTGCGCCCGTCGAAGCTGCGCCGTCGCCTGAGCCCGAGCCCGACCCTGCCGTCGCTGCGACCCGATCCGAGGCTGTACCGTCACCCGAGCCCGAGCCTGCTGTCGCTGCGACCCGATCCGAAGGTGCAGAAGTGCCCGAACCTGCCGTCGACACGGCTCGATCCGAGAGTGCGGAAGTGCCCGAGGCGGAATGGTTCGCCGCCGCAGATCGATCCGGAGCTGCATCTGACCTTGACGCAGTTCAGGGTCAGATTGCAGGAGTCCCCGAAGCGGCATCCGATTCTGCTGCGACCAGCTCGGCGTCGGGGGAATCGCTTGAGAGCGAACCGGTTGCCGATGCGCGCATCGAAGTCTTTGCCGAAGCTCCCGAATCCCGTACTGAAGCGCTTTCCGACGAATCCGAACCAGACGGCGGGACCCTTGCCGATGCGCCGGATAGCTCGGGGTTGTACTATGCGGTTGTGTCTTTGCGCGAATCGAAGGATTGGCCCGAGCCGAGCGCGCCTGCCGCCGGAGATGGCTCAAGTGAGGATTCGCCTGTTCACGAAGCTTGCGACGAGCCGACTGCCGCCTCGTCGGACGATCCTACCGGCGAGATCCCCCGGATACGCAACCTCGATCTGCCGACCATCGAGCCGGAACTTCCGCTCGAATCGCTGAGCGATGCAGAGGCGGAGCTGAGGGCGCTCGAGGCGCTCTACGATTCACTGGTGGCGCAAGGCGAACAGCAGCAGGCTCAAGCCGAACCAGAGAAAGAAGATCGAGCGGGAGAGCAACCGCAGTCCCAAGTCCAGCCCGAGTGTGAAGTTCGAGCGGGAGAGCAACAACAGCAGCAGCAAGCCGAACCTGATCAGGAGTCCCCAGCGAAGCCCGAATCGAATCCCCAGCCCGAACCGAGCGAAGAGCCGCGCTCGGAGCCGCAGCCTGAGCGGCAATCCGAGTCCGGATGCGAACGGGCTCAAACCCCCTCGCCCCGCCATGCATCCAAGGACGATGCAATCATCGAAACGAGGGGAGTGCTCAAGAAGAAGCGCCGCCTCGATAAGCAGAAGCGCCGCGACAGACGCGATGCGGCGGTGTTCAGCATACCTATGGGCAAGCCGGTCGAGGATCATCCCCTTCCTGCTCAAGAAGAGATGCAGGTCCAGGAACCCGTAGCGTCTTCGTGCGCGCCTGTTCCCGAACCTATAGGAAACGAAGTGCTGCCGGGTGCCGAACCTGCTTCGCGTCCGGACGCATCCGATGCGGCTATCGACTCCACGAGTGCCGGCGGCGGCACCTCGGTCGAGGTTGATGCGGGTCTGCCTCGTTCCGACGGGGGCAGTGTCGATACCGAAACGGCTGCCGAGTGTTCTTCTTCGCCCGAGTGTCCCGATGCATATCAGGAAGCGCAGATCACACAGGACTTTGCCCGGTTCAAGCACGTCTACTCGAACAAGAAGGGAAGCCTGTGCTTGTATCAGGATGCCGACGGCCACCTTGTTGCCGTGGATCCTTCGCGATTTGCATAGACGAGCGCAACTATTTGCTATAATCTAATAACGGCTGGACCGACAACCGGTCTAGCCGTTTCGTCGATGTAAAAAGGAGACCTTGTGAGCAGCTGTTCGACCAGGGGAGCAAAGCGGCGCAATTTCAAGGATGCCGGCAGGGTGTGCCCGGTCGATTATCGGCTCGATGAGCATCTCTTTGCGGCCGACCCCGCATGCTCGTGCGATACGCTGTTCGTGGTGGGCGGCCTGTACGGCAACCCCTACGCTCTCGATGCCGTTGACAGGCTCGCGAGCGCTGAGTCGGGCGACGTGCTCGTGGTGCTCAACGGCGACGTGCACTGGTTCGACAAGACTGCCGAGAACTTCGAGGCCATCGAACGCAAGGCAAGCCGCCACACGCTTCTCGTCGGCAACGTTGAGGCGGAGTTGAGGCGCGAGACCGATATCGGGGTGGGATGCGGCTGCTCGTATCCCGAGTGCACACCCGATGACGACGTGAGCCGTTCGAACCGCATTCATAACATGCTTTCGACGGCGTTGTTCCATCGTCCCGATCTGCGCGAGCTTCTGCAGGGCCGACTGCCTGCGTTGAACGTTTCGGTGGGGGGTCGAAAGGTCGGCATCACGCATGGGGACGAAAAGCTCATAGGCGGTTGGGGCTGCTCGCGCGAATCGCTGCAAGATCCGATCAGGCAAGACGAGCTTTCTCGCTGGCTTCGAAAAACCGGCATCGAGGTTTTCGCGACGACCCATACCTGCTCGCCTGCGGCGATGGTTCTGGCGGACGGGATCGTCATCAACAACGGCGCGGCGGGGCTGCCCAATTTTTCCGGACAGGATTTCGGTATCGTTACGCGTATCTCGATCACGCCTGCACAAGAGGCGGTATTCGGTACTCGGACGGGTGATCTGTTCGTCGATGCGGTTCCTTTGCGCTATGATCAGGATGCCTACGTTTCCTGGTTCGACGATCTCTGGTCGGATACAAGCCCCGCCTCGATTTCGTATCGCGAGAGAATCGTGGCGGGCCCTGACGATTATATCGAAGATGCGCTGCTCGGCGGTTTTTCGGTCGATGCCGCGTACCGCAAGAAAGCTGCGCGCCCGAGGGAGCAAGCGACCGAGCACGACGTTGAGTTGGCGCTTGCCCGTCTCATGTACTTCGAGGATTTACTCGACGAGAGCCATTTGGTTACTGAACCGCACCTCGATATCCTTCAGGCGAACATCGGAAAGCTGTGCAACCTCGCTTGCGCGCACTGCCACGTTGAGGCGGGGCCTGCGCGAACCGAACTCATGGATAGACGCTGCATGGAAGCGATTCTCGATGTCATGGAGGCCCACGGCATCGAGACGCTCGATATCACCGGCGGTGCGCCCGAAATGAACCCCGACTTCGCCTGGTTCATCGGCGAAGCTGCTCGCCGCATCGGGCGCGTGATGGTCAGGAGCAATCTCGTCATCCTGCTCGAACCCGGCTTCGAACACTTTGTCGATCGGTACGCCGAGCTCGGCATCGAGGTGGTTGCATCGCTTCCCAACGTCAACGCCGCCCAATCGGAAAAGCAGCGTGGTGCGCATACGTTTTCCGGATCGCTCGAGGTGCTGCGGCGGCTGAACGAGAGGGGCTACGGTGCGGGAAGCGGGCTCGTGCTCGATCTCGTGTTCAATCCCCAATGGCCTCTTCTGCCTCCTGAGCAAGGAGAGCTTGAGCGCGTGTACAAGCGCCGCCTTGCGGACGATTTCGGCATTACGTTCGATACCTTGTTCGCCGTTGCGAACAACCCGATCGGCCGCTACGGGGCGCACCTCGTATCGACGGGGCAATTCGACGGATACCTCGATACGCTCATGGATGCGTTCAATCCCGAATCGGTCGCGAGCATGATGTGCCGACATCAGGTCTCGGTCGGCTACGACGGTCGCATGTACGACTGCGACTTCAACCAGGCCGTAGGGCTTTGCCAGCAAGCAGATGGGCACGACCTCAGCATCTTCGATTACGCCGCCGATCCGAACCGGCCGCTTGGCCGCTCGATCCTATTCGGCAACCACTGCTACGCGTGTACGGCCGGATTCGGCTCGAGCTGCACCGGGACGCTCGTGCAGACGTAGCACATCCATCGTGGCATCCTGCGTTTCCGGATGGACGCGCAGGACGGCTTTCGGTGCGTCGGCCATACGAAGCCGTGGCTTCTCAGTCGATGTTGGAAATGAAAAAGATATAGTCTTTTATTGGCAAATATCAAATAATAGATATAATCCAATACCAAGCGTGAGCGATGATGACTGCCTTTCGCCGTGGCGTTGCGCTGCGTATCGGAATGTAGTGACCATGGCTCAAAGGCGTCGTTTCTCATCGGAAGGGGCTGTGGGCATGGATTCATCGACGGGAATTTTCTTTTGGGGCTTTCTTGTCGTATACGGCATCGTCATGTTCTTACTTTCGCCGAAGACCGTCAGTTTAGGTGGATTCTTCAAAGGCGAAGATAAAAAAGGCCGCCCAGCGAACCCGTGGATGATCACCGCTTCCATCTTTATCGCGTGGATCTTCGCGAAGTCGGTTACCAATGCGGCCAACATGGGTGCGAACTTCGGTATCGTGGGCGGAATCGGATATGCCATGTACTGGCTGTGCATTCCGCTGACGGGCTGGGCTCTGTATCGCTTGCGCCGTAAGTTCGGGGCAATGGGCACCGTGAGTTTTCTGACCAAGCACTACGGCATAGCCGCAGCGTTCTGCTTCTCAGCGGCCATCCTCGTCCGCTTGTTCAACGAAGTGTGGTCGAACACGTCGGTTGTCGGCGCGTACTACGGCGATTCAGGGTCGGCGCCGTTCATCATCGCAGCGCTTCTGTTCACCGCCATCACGGTGGGCTACTGCTGCTGGGGCGGTATGCGCGGCTCCATCATCACCGACGTCGCGCAGGCGATACTGTTTGCCGTGCTGCTCATCGCCGTCCTCGTGTGGATCGTGCCGCAGAACAACCCCGTCGATTACGTGGTGTCGGGCGTCTGGTCGCTCGAAGGCGGAGTCGACTTCATCTTGGGTGCTGGCTTGCAGTGCCTCTCGTACGGATTTCACGATGCGGTGCTCACCGACCGCGGTTTCATCTGCAAAGAGAAGAGCATGCTGAAATCGTTCATCGTGGCGGGCCTTCTCGGGTTCGTCGCAATCGTCTTGTTCTCGCTCATCGGCGTGCATGCGTACCTCAACAACATGAGCGTTGCGGGCTCGAGCGCACCGGTGGTGGTGGCGCAGAGTTTGGGCATCGTTGCGTTTTTCCTGATGGCCATCATTATGATAGCTACGGCAGGCTCGACGCTCGATTCGACGTTCAGTTCGCTTGCCAAACTCACGGCGCGCGACCTTCCGGGTATTCTCAACATCGTGCCGAACATGAACCCTCGCATCATCGGTATCATCTTCATGATCGTGTTTGGCATCGTGGGCAACCTGCCCATGATCATGGGAGCCGATATCATCGCGGCTACCACCATTTCGGGCACGATGATCATGGGTTTGGGGCCGATCTTTCTCATGCACGGCGTAGTCAAACCCACCAAGGTGGGCTTCCAGCTCGCGTTCTGGATCGGTATGGCGCTCGGCATCGTGAATACGTTTGCACCCGCCGCACTCGGTTTCATGAACATCGGAGGCGGCACGTACGCGAACTTCCTTGGCGTGAACTTGTGGGGAGCGATCATCTGTTGGGCCGCCTACATCGTGCCCGGCCTTATCTCGCAGTCCAAAGATAAGAAACGGGGCATCGAACCCACATGGAAGGGCTTCTCGAAAGAGGAGATCGCGCGGCGTGAAGCTGCGGCGAACGGCGGCTGCGAAGGAGCGGTTCTCGATCCCGACGAGCTTGCTCCTACGGGAGCGTAACTTCGGGGATGTCCGCTTCCTACCCGACGATCCAGCGTATGCGGGAGAGAGCAGGTAGTGAGCCGCCGATTCGTTTGACGGAGGGCTTACGCATATGACGCCTGAAGCCTACTTGTTTTGCATATGAACCTTACCCGTTTTCAACCTAGTTCTTACCTGTGGGGGATTCGAAGTTTGACGGGAGAAAAATTCTCGTTCTACGAGGCGAAAGAGGGTTTATGCTGTCGCTATGGTTCTGTATCTTTCCCATAGCTCCGCTCTCGACTACTGGCGTTCTTGTCCGCAAGTTTTCCAGCAGCTGCCGAGTGCCCGCGTCGCGTCGATCGCTCGGACGGACGACGAAAGCACAATCGTTTCTCGCATAGAGCATCTTGTGGCAGACGGCGCGGGGCCCTTTCGTTTTCCAATTCACGTACTTGTTTCCGATCGGGGGTCGCGCATGCGCTCGAAGCTGGTTACAAGCCATGTTTGGCAAGGCACGGTGCCTGCTCGTTCGTTCGTGCGTGCTTCGGGCGACGTGTACGTTGCCACCCCCGAACTATGCGTCATCCAAGAGGCTGGATCGCTCGAATTTGCTCAAACGGTCTGCTTGGCGTACGAGCTGTGCGGCACGTATTCCTTGAGGGAGTCGTCAATGGCGGGATTTGTAACCCGACCACCTTTGACGGATCCCGAAAAGCTGAATGCTTTTCTCGATGTGGTAGCAGGGTTGCGCGGAATTGGTACCGTGCGGCGCGTTCTCCGCTTGGTTCTCAGGGGATCGGCTTCGCCGATGGAGACCGTCGTTGTTATACTGCTGTGCTTTCCTTGCTCGCTTGGGGGATACGGTTTGCCGTGGCCGATTTTGAACCATCGGATCGATGTGGGCAAGGCGTCCCGTATGGTCGAGAAAGGCTTCTATCGATGCGACCTGTGCTGGCCGGATGAGAAAATCGCCATCGAATACGACAGCGACCTCTTCCATACAGGATCATCTCGGATTGCCAGAGATTCGAAGCGCCGCAACGATCTTATCTCGCTGGGGTACGAGGTTATGACGGTGACGAAGGGGCAGGTGTTCGACTACGGGGCCTTCGATCGGTTTGCGCGTCAGTTTGCCAAGCGGGCAGGGTTTCGCATTCGCGAAAGAGTTGCCGACTGCGATGTTCGGAGGAGGGATTTGCGGGCGAATCTTTTCGCCGCAATGCGCTATCCAGCATAATCGAGTCGTTTTAAGAGTGTGACTGTGCTCATGGGTTGCTGGTTGTAGGCCCGAGGTCGCCTAGACCCTTCGCTTCTCCTACCTCATTCGCTTTTCCGATAGCGTGCATGCTAATGCAGGGTTTCGTGGCCAATTGTCTCGGTCGTCCCACAAATTCTCGGCCGAAAACGCCGCCCTTCTGGTGGCGCTTCGTTGAGGCTCAGCATTTCCCCTGATGAGGGAGCTGGTGCGAATCCGGGCATCGTGCATGACGGAATACGGTGTGGGACGGCCGAGACAATTGGCCATAAACGACCGTGATTTCATGCACGGCGTCAGGGAAGACGCCCGATGCAGGGCCGTTGCCCGCTCGAAAGAGTCTGGTGGGGCGGAATCCGTTATCGGAGCAGCGCGTCAGCGCCAAGGGGAAGCGGGAATCGGCGCAGCGCCGCCGGGTCGGGGCATGGGCCGGCGCAGCGCCGTCAACGTATCGGGATAAGACGTCGTAAGGGCAGCGCCATAAACCGCTGCCCTTACGAAACCGCCGGCTTCTCGGGGACCGTCTGATCGACGAAATATATCTTGTACCACATAAGGAACATGTAGATGATCCAGATCTTGCGCGTGTTGTCGGCGAAGCCTGCGCGGTGGTCGTCCAAGAGCTTCACGAGCTTTTCGACTTCGAAGAACCGCTCGGCCTCATCGCTTGTAAACCACGCTTTCACCTGATCGTAGTAGCGGTCCTGTTTGAGCCACGATTTCACGGGCACGGGAAAGCCGAGCTTCTCTTTCTGGGCCCACTCCTGCGGGATCGTGCGCATGGCTGCTTCGCGCAGGGTGATCTTCGTCTGCTCGGCATCGGCTTTGAACGGGGTGGGGATGGTGCGCGACACGTTCCAGACTTCCTTGTCCAAAAACGGCACGCGGCTTTCAAGCGAGTGGGCCATCGACATCTTGTCGGTCTTCAGCAGGATGTCGCCCACAAGCCAAAAATACAGATCGACGTACTGCATGCGCGTCGTCTCGTCGAGTTCCGCGACTTCTGCGTATACCGGGGCGGTGAGCTCTTGGGGAAGGGGGCCAGCCACAGGTCGCTTTAACAGTTCGGCGCGTTCGGAAGGGGAAAACGCTACACCGTTCGCATTGGTGTAGTACCAGTCTTCCGCGGTTTCCGATGCGCGTTCAAGGTAGTTCGCACCGCGCACGCCGAGCGTGCGGGCCACGCGCGAGGCGCCGCGCAGAAGCGGCTTCGGACACCAGGAGAGCTTCTCGTTGGCAAACGGCACCTGGTAGATGCGGTAGCCGCCGAAAAACTCGTCGGCGCCTTCGCCCGAGAGCACAGCCTTCACTTTCTTAGCGGCCTCCTGATCGACGAAGTAAAGTGCGACGGCGCTCGGATCGGCCGAGGGCTCGTCCATATGCCACTGCACGCGTTCGAGCACGTCCCAAAACTCGGCCTCGGTGATGGTCTTCGAGTTGTTTTCGATGTTCAACTGGTCGGCCAGCTCGCGCGCCCAGGCAATCTCGTCCTTTTCGCCCTCGTATTCGGCGAAACCGACGGTGAACGTTTTGATGGCGGGATTCTCTTCGGCAAGGCATGCCGCCATGTAGCTCGAGTCGATGCCCGACGAGAGAAAGGAACCCACTTCTACATCGGCGACGTTGTGATAGCGCACCGAATCGTGCATGGCGGCGTCGATCTCCTCGACGGTATCCTCGCGGCTGCGGTTCTCGTCGAAGTCGTAGGAGGGGATCCAATAGCGCTCATCTTCGAGCGACCCGTCGGCATGCACGGTCAGGCAGTGGGCGGGCGCAAGCTTGAAGATGCCCTTGAAAAACGTTTCGGGCAGCGCTGAGAATTGGAAGCAAAGGTACTGTTCGAGCGCCGCTTCGTTGAGCTCGCGTTCGTAGGCGGGGTGTTCGAGGATGCATTTTATCTCAGAGGCGAAGATGAACCGGCCTTCGGCAACCGTGTAGTAGAACGGTTTGATGCCGAAGAAATCGCGCGCGCAGAAGAGCTCCTGCTTGTTCGCATCCCAGATGGCGAATGCAAACATGCCGCGCACTTTTTCGAGCAGGTTCTTGCCCCAGGCAAGGTAAGAGACTAAGAGCACTTCGGTATCGGAGTCCGTCTTGAACTCCCAGCCTTCTGCCGCAAGCTCGGTCCGAAGATCCCGATAGTTGTAGATTTCTCCGTTAAACACGATCGCGAAATCGCCGCGCGTGTAGGAACCTGCGGGCTCGATTACCGGTGAGGTGATGGTTGCGCTTTTATCGGCGCTTGAGCGCACCATGGGCTGGTTGCCGCCTTCAAGGTCGATGAGCGAGAGGCGGCGATGTCCGAGCGCGATGGGCGCATCGAGGTACTGGCCCTCGCCGTCGGGTCCGCGGTGGGCCATGATGTCGCACATGGCTTTGAGTAGGGGAGCGTCGTGTTCGTCAGCACCGGTGAAGCCGCAGATACCGCACATAGCGTCGTGTTCCTCGCATTCGATCTTCTCGTGTTTTCAGCAACTACCCATCATAGAGGAAGCCTCCTCGTTTGCCGAGTGATCCGACTAAAAGTGCACAGTGGTCGGATGTTTTGACGGGAGCGGCTGGCGGACAGGGACGATATCTCGCTCCCATCGGCAAGAATCATCCCTCCTAGCGGGCGTTTCTATACTATAATTATCAAGTTTCTTTCGCGGGTGCGCGCGCCTTTGCGGCTCGGTGCAATCGCGATGGGTGCCGCATGCTTCCGGTTCTTGCCTGTGCGACAAGCGGAATCATGCGATACCTAGGGTTCGTGTCAATTGCGGCGCCGCACGCCGCCAGCACAGGAGGAGCTTATGACAACGGAAAAACATGCCCGTTCGGCATGGTCGGGAAAGTGGGCGTTCATCTTAGCTGCAGCCGCTTCGGCGGTTGGCTTGGGCAATATGTGGCGCTTCCCGTATCTTGCTGCGAAGTACGGCGGAGGCACGTTCCTCTTCACCTACCTCGTGCTCGTGTTCACGTTCGGCGTTTCGCTCTTGCTCCTCGAAACGGCGCTTGGCCGCAAAACGGGACTTTCGGCCATCGGTGCCTTTAAGAGCTTCGGTAAGAAGTACGCGTTCATCGGCATCATCACGTCGGCCATCCCGTTCATCATCGTGCCGTACTACTGCATCATCGGCGGCTGGGTGACGAAGTACACGGCGTCGTATCTGACCACGGGTCCGGCTGCGCTCGCCGACGGCGGCGGTTTCTTCACGAGCTTCATCTCGAGCAGCACCGAGAGCTATCTGTGGATGCTTATCTTCATGGCCGTCGTGTTCATCATCGTGGCGCTTGGCGTGAAAGGCGGTATCGAGAAGGCGAACCTTTTCATGATGCCCGCCCTCATCGTCATGGCCATTGCGATCGCCATTTACACGATCACCATGCCCGGTGCGCTCGATGGCGTTCTGTATTACATCACGCCGGACTTCAGCAAGTTCTCGCCCGAGCTCGTGATCGGAGCGCTCGGGCAGATGTTCTACAGCCTGTCGCTTGCCATGGGCATCATGATCACGTACGGCTCGTACCTCAACAAGAAGGAGAGCCTCACGCAAAGCGTCGTGCGCATCGGCGGCTTCGACATCGGTGTGTCGTTTCTCGCCGGTCTCATGATCGTGCCTGCGGCGTTTGTTGCCATGGGTTCGGGCGAAGCGGTTGCTTCGGGCGCGGGTCCGTCGCTCATGTTCATTACGCTGCCCGGCGTGTTCAACGATATGGGCGGTGCGGCTTCCATCGTCGGATTCCTCTTCTTCCTGCTCGTGTTATTCGCGGCGCTCACGAGCGCCATCTCGCTCACCGAGACCTGCGTGTCGATTATCGCCGACGGGGCAGGGTGGTCGCGCAAGCGCTCGCTCGTCGTCGCGATGGTGTTCATAGCCGCTGTGGGTATCTTCATTAACGCCGGTTATAACGCGCTTTCGTTCATCGAGCCGCTCGGGCCGGGATCTTCGATGCTCGACTTCTTCGACTTCATCTCTAACTCGGTCATGATGCCCATCGCGGCGCTTTTGACCTGCGTGTTCGTCGGCTGGATCATCAAGCCAAAGGTCATTGCCGACGAGGTGAAGCAGTCGAGCCCCTTCAAGTTCGAGAAAGCGTGGACGGTCATGGTCAAGTACGTCGCGCCCGTGCTCGTCACCGTGATCCTTGTCGCCTACGTGGCGGCGCAGTTCGGGTTGTTCAGCATGTAGGATTGTGCGGGAAGCCACCCATCGATCTGCGACCTCTGAACGCCTCCGACGCGAACGCTGTCGGAGGCGTTCTTCGTCTTTGTCGGTAACCCCTTCCTTGTCAACGGTAATATTTCCATAACATTTCAATAAGGAAAAATACAGACAAGCGATATGGAGGTTCTGTGGTGGGGAACCTAAACTGTTACCTGGCTATAAACCTATAGAGGAGAGAGGTTTCCTCAGGCCGCCGAAAGGCACCTGCTGGAAACGCCGGAAAGGCTCCGAAGGGAGCTTTGAAAGGGGGAAGTATGGTTCAGAAAGCCACCGGATCGACGTTTCGGTCGCCCGGCATCAGCCGCCGTTCGTTTCTCGCGTGGACGGGACTCGTAGGAGCGGGCGTCGCGCTCACGGGCTGCGCGCCGCATGTCGAGGACGAGAAAGCCGCTAAAGAAACGCCGGAAACAACCTTCGAGTACGACACCGTCACCTGGTCGGGTTGCCATGTGAACTGCGGCAGCCGCTGCCCGCTCAAGATGTACGTGAAGGACGGCACCGTCGTGCGCGTCGGTAACGACAACGAAGGCACCGACGACTTCGAGCCGGGCGGGATCTACCAGATGCGCTCGTGCGTGCGCGGCCGCACCAACCGCCAACGCATCTACAACGAGACGCGCATCGAAAAACCGCTCAAGCGCGCCGAAGGTACCCTGCGCGGCGAAGGCGTCTACGACGAGATCTCCTGGGAAGAGGCAATTCAGACGATCGCCGACACCATGAAGGAGATCAAGGAAGAGTACGGTAACGACGCGTTCTACATCCAGTACGGCACGGGCCAGCTCGGCGGATCGGTTGCCAAATCCTGGCATCCCGACCAGACGGCATTCGCCCGTCTCATGAACCTGTGGGGCGGCTACCTGCGCCACTACTGCGACTATTCGACCGGCCAGATCAACTGGGAGCTGCCGCTGTTCAACGGCGATGCGTACTCCAACAACGAAGTCACCGACCTCGTAAACTCCAAGAACATCGTTCTGTTCGGCAACAATCCCGCGAACACCCGCATGAGCGGCTCTGCCATGCAGTACCTCATCACGCAGGTGCGTCTGCAGAATCCCGAGGCCAAGATCGTGGTTGTCGATCCGCACCTGTCGGATACCGCCGTCGGCGTGGCAAATCAGTGGGTACCCATCCATCCCGGCACCGACATGGCGCTCGTTGCGGGCATGATCCACTACCTGCATACCTCAGGAAAGCTCGACGAGGCCTTCATCCGCGATAAGTTCGTCGGCTTCTACAGCGATACCTTCATCGAGGACGTGAAGCAGGCCGAGCCCAAGGACACGACCTTTATGGGCTTCGACAAGGACGGCGCGCTCGAGATTAACGAAGACCTTTCCTACGAGGCCTATCTCATGGGCACCGGCGCCTATGAGGGCACAGGCGAGAAGACCCCCGAGTGGGCCGCTGCCATCACGGGCGTTTCGGCCGATACGATCCGCGAGCTCGCCGATCTGTTCGTCGACGGCCCGACCGCGACGATTCAGGGCTGGGGTCCGCAGCGCCACAGCAACGGCGGCAACAATGCGCGCGCTATCGCCATGATCGCGACGCTGACGGGCAACGTCGGCATCTCGGGCGGCGGCACGGGTGCCCGCGAAGGCGTGGGCGGCGTTCCCTATAAGGTTGCCACCGCGCTGCCGAACTTCGCCGAGAAGAACGGCGTCGACGTGTGCGTCTCGTTCTTCGATTGGTACCAGGCCATCGAGGACTACCAGTCCATGAACGATGCCACCTGGGGCGTGCGCCACATCGACGAGACCGGCGCCACCTCCTACGCCGAGGTTCCGGGCGAGATCACGCTCAAGGCCCCCATCAAGTTCATCTGGAACTATGCCTCAAACGTTATGATGGGCCAGCATGCCGACATCAACGAATGCCTGCGCATCTACAACCTTCCCGACGAGAAGGATTCGGGCGTGCGCATGATCGTGACGGTGGATTGCTACATGACCCCCACGGCCATGATCTCCGACATCATCTTGCCGGGTACCACCGCTTTCGAAGAGGACGACATCATCACGGGCGGCTCGGCGTGGACGGGCTTCGTATGCTGCGAAACTGCGGCTATCGAGCCTCTGTTCGAGGCGAAGCCCGTCTACGAGATCTGCACGCTCATCGCCGACAAGCTCGGCATCAAAGACGAGTTCACCGAGGGCAAGAGCCAGCTCGATTGGGTGAAATGGTGCTACGAGCAGGGCGTCGAGGCGGGCGAGGACCTGCCGGGCACGTTCGAGGAGTTCCGCGAGCAGGGCTTGTTCAAGAAGACCGACAACCACACGCCGGCCATCGCCAAGCCCGAGAAGATCGGCACGCCTTCGGGCAAGTACGAGGTCTTCTCCAAGCAGGCGTACAACATTTCCCAGCAATGGGACCTCACGTGCGGCGGCTACGTTCCCGACGATGGGCGCGACCAGATCACGGGCCTGCCCATCTACTACAACAACGTCGAGGGCTTCGGCGACGAGGCGACGAAGGCGGAGTATCCCTTCCAGCTCATCGGCCATCACACCAAGACCCGCACGCATTCCTCCTACGGCAACGTGGAATGGCTCAAGTCGGTTGCTCCCCAGCAGTGCTGGATCAACGATCAGGACGCAGCGGAGCTCGGCGTGGAGAACGGCGATGACGTCATCGTGTCTACCGAGCGCGGCCGCACGCAGCTCTCGGCGAAGGTGACCCCGCGCATCATGCCGGGCGTCGTATCCATCCCGCAGGGCGCATGGTACGATCCCGAGACGCGCGATGCCGAGACCATCGGCAGCAAGGACGTGCTCGACAAGGGCGGCTGCATTTCGGTGCTCACCTCGATGAGGCCCACGCCCATCTCGAAGGGCAACGGAGTCCACTCCAATCTGTGCAAGATCGAGAAGGCGTAAGGGGGCTAACCAATGGACCAATACGGATTCTATGTCAACACCGACATCTGCACCGGCTGCAAGGCGTGCATGACGGCGTGCTTCGACCGCAACGATCTCGAGGTGCCGCAGAAGTTCCGCAAGGTATGGGAATTCGGCGGCGGCGAGTGGGCCAAGGGCGATGACGGGGCGTACACCTCGACGGCGTTCACCTACTACACCTCGCTCACCTGCAACCACTGCGATAACCCGGCGTGCGTTTCGAACTGCCCGACCGGCGCCATGGCGAAAGACCCCGAGACGGGCATCGTCAACAACGATAAGGAAGTCTGCATCGGGTGCATGACGTGCGAGAAGAGCTGCCCGTACAATCATCCGGTCCAGCTTGCGGACGGCCTGTCGCACAAGTGTGTGCTCTGCAGCGACGAGAACGCCGAGGGAGTGCCCGATCCGGTCTGCGCCAAGGCGTGCCCGGTGCGCGCGCTTGAGTTCGGCAAGATCGAGGAGCTTCGCGAGAAGTACGGCGACAACTCCGAGATCGGCACCCTCGCCGATTCGACGGCGGCGAACGTGGTCATCGGGCTGCATCGCGACGCCGAAAAAGGCGGCGAGATCTTGAACCCGATCGAGATCAGCCACTAGATTCCCTCTGCCGTCCGCGATTGTCGGACGGTAGCACGCGAGCAAACGGCGGATTCCGACTTTCGCGAATCCGCCGTTTCGCGTATCATGCGAAGGCGGCGCAGCTCGTCCTGCGGCCGATGCCCGAAACGAGAGGAAACCCATGGACAGCGAACTACGTCTTTCGAGCGAGACGGCGCAGGCGTATTGCGTGCTCTGCGAATTCTGCTCGCTTCTGTTCACCGAAAACCCTGATCAAGAGACGCTCGATCGCCTTATCGACCAGCGTGAGCTTCTGCGTGAAGAGCCGTTTTCGTCGGTTGCCCCCGAAGATGCGGCAAAGCTTTTCGACATTCTGGCCGAGGCGGACGTGCGCGGACGAGACGGTTTTGCAACGGGGGTAAAGCGCGACTACACGTATCTGTTCCACATGATCAGCACGAGTCATACTTCCCCGTACGAATCGGTGTACCGTACCGATGACCGCACGATGTTCGGGCCTACGACGCTCGAAGTCAGGAAAGCGTACCATGCGCACGGCGTGCAGGTTCCCAAGCAGGGCAACACGCCCGATGACCATATCGGTTACGAGTTTTCGTTCCTCGCGCATCTTTTGGGTGTTGTTGCCGAAGAGGGCGCAGGCAGCGAAGCGTCGGGGGATGCTGAAAGCGGTGCGGATGGCTCGTGCGAAGGCGCGACCGCTGCGGCGGACGGCGAAGCTGCGCGCGCCCTGTCCGATGCGCGCGCGTTTCTTTCCGACCATCTGCTCGTGTTTGCGCCCGTCTATCTCGAAAACGTGCGAACGCAGGCGAAAGAGCCGTTCTATCGTAGTGTTGCGGGCATCGCGCAGGCGAGTATCGATTCGCTCGCGCACGCGCTCGGCGCGCAGGCGACCGAGGCGATCGACGAGGCGTCCTACCTGCTTGCCGAGTAAGCGCGGGAGGCAGAAACGAGGGCGGAGGCATCATAGCGAGAGGGAAGGGGAAGCGATGGCCGGGCAGAAACCCACTGTGAGCTTGAAGACTAAGATCATCGGCCTTCTGACGGTCGTGCTTCTCATCCTGCTCGCCGTCGATATTCTCTGGACCTATGAATCGCAGAAACAGGCGACCGAATCGGTGCTGCTCGACGAGGCGCGGGTGCTCGTTGAAGAGATGAATGCGGTCTGGGAGTTCATCTCGATCAACCAGGATACGATCAACTACACGTCCGACGGCGAATACGAGTACAAGGGCCTCCATTGCGCGATCGCGGGCAAATCGGTCGCGGCGTTCTTCTCGAAGGACAACGATTACGCGATCCGCTTTACGAACACCGTGCCGCGCAACTTCCACAACGAGCCGAACGACTACGAGCTTGCGGCACTCTCCGCGTTTTCCGACGGATCGGGAACCGAGGAATACTACGGGTTCGACGAGACGGAAGACGGAACGGTGTTTCGCTACGTGTCCGCCATGAAGGTGACCGAGCACTGCACCGAGTGCCATGGAAAGCCAGAGGGCGAGATCGATCCCACCGGATATGCGAAAGAGGGCTGGGAAACCGGGGATGTTGCGGGTGCCGTGAGCGTCGTGGTGCCCACCGAGACGTCGTTTGCGAACATGCGCACGGCCATCGTAACCAATGTCCTGTTCTTTCTCGCGGCGATGCTCTGCATGGCGGTGATCATCTACTTCGTGCTCACGCGCCTCATCACCAATCCGCTTGAAAGCCTGCGCCGTTCGTTCGCCAAGATGTCGGACGGCACGCCGAGCGAGCCTCCCGAATCGGAGGGAACACTGAGGCCCGTCTATGCGTCGCGCGAGCTGGATGCGTTGTTCGACCAGTTCAATGATATGGCTCAGAGCCTTTCATCGTTGTATGCGAACCTCGAATCCGAGGTGGACGAGCGCACAGTGCAGCTTTCCGCCGCCAACGAAGAGCTCGAGCGGCAGCGCGCCCACGTTGAGAAGATCAACGACAAGCTCAAGCGCGAAAACCAGTACAAATCCGATTTCCTCGCCATCGTGAGCCATGAGCTGCGCACGCCGCTCACCTCGATTCTCGCGTTCACCGACCTCATGGCCGATAGCGTTTCCTCCGATAATGCGCTCGCTGCAAAACAGCTCGAGGAAATCGACAAGAACGGCCGCATCCTGCTTGAAATGGTGGACAACGTGCTCGAGACCGCGCGTATCCAAGCGGGATCGGAAAAGCTCAACCTCGAACTCGTGGACTTGAACGATGTGGTGGGCATGGTTGAGGCGTCGAGCGAATCGCTCGCGTTGAAAAAGCGCATCGCGCTTACGACGCGCGTTGCCCCCGATGTTCCCTTGATCGAATCCGATTGGGAAAAGGTGCGCCGCATACTCGTCAATCTGGTGAGCAATGCGATAAAATTCACCCCAGAGGAAGGGTCGGTCGAGGTGAACGTTGCCTATGACGAGAGTTCGGCGACCGTGACCATGGACGTGGCCGATACCGGCATCGGCATTCCTGCGGACAAGCAAGAGCTCATTTTCGAGCGGTTCGCGCAGGAGAACATGTCGACGGTGCGCCGTTACGGCGGAAGCGGCCTCGGGCTTTCGCTCGTGAAGGATCTTGCGGCGATGCTCGAAGGATCGGTGTCGGTTGAAAGCGAGCTCGGGTGCGGCAGCACGTTTCGCGTGGTGCTGCCTGCGAAGCGGCATGCGGAGGTGCACGATGACTAAGGTTATGCTGATAGACGACGATGAGAGCCTTCAGGTTCTTATCGGGCAGATAGTCGAGCGCGACGGATACGAGTACTGCTGCGCTGCGAACGGGGCCGAAGGCCTTGTCATGCTGCGAGCCGAGCGTCCCGACTTTCTGATACTCGACGTGATGCTGCCCGATACGAACGGCTACGACATCTGCGAGATCATCCGCAGCGAAGGCAGGAAGATTCCGATCATGTTTTTGTCGGCGAAGGGCGATATCGTCGATAAGGGCATCGGGTTCAAGATGGGCGCCGACGATTACCTCGTCAAACCCTTTCAACCCGAGGAGCTTTCGATGCGCGTTAAGGCTCATCTGCGCAGAAAGGGGACTGCTTCCGAACCCGAGCGCGCCATTTCGCCCAAGAAGCACAAATCCTACCAGGTCGGCGATCTCGAGCTTCTGTTCGGTCGCTACGAGGTGTTTCTGCGCGGCAAGCCCGTGTCGCTGTCGTCGCGCGAATTCGAGCTTTTGGAACTGCTCGCTTCCGATCCCGGCAGCGTGTTCACGCGCGACCAGATCATGGAGCATGTGTGGGGCGACAAGGATGCGACCGATCCGAACAGCGTAACCGTGTTCGTACGCAAGATCAGGGAGAAGATCGAGGACGACCCCTCGAAGCCTCGCTACCTCATGACCGTGTGGCGCGTCGGCTACAAGATTGCGGACCGCTCGCTGTTCGAGAGCAGAGAAGATTCCTGATCGGTTGCGGCGGCAGCGCTTTTCATCGTACGCGCTTCGCTGCGATGCCTTAAGGATTACGGCGGCGTTACGTATGGGTAAGCGAATGCGGCTATCCGCCGATTCGAGCGTATGATGGCTTTGAAGCCGCGGAGTCCGACCCGTGGCTTCTTTTTTGTTCCGAACGGTTGGCCCGTATCGAATCTCGATTGGGTGCAACAGAAGTTTCGCGCGAAATCGGCACTTCGATGGTTGGCACTCGACGGTTTGGCAAGAATGTATGGCTTCGTCAGGGGCGAAGCTTGCTTGGGCTCCACCTAACCCAGGTTGGTCAGAGGCGAGGAGTGTCTGCAGCACCGTCTGAACGGGACGCCTCAGTCGATAGGCCGCTTCGATCCGATGGTTCAGACGTGCTCGCCCAAGGTAGAATCCGAGGCTTCCTCACTCAGAAACGAGAAATCCACTATAATGGCTTCTTGCTATCGTAGAAGGAGCCAGCTTCATGTCGTTATCCATCGGAATCGTCGGCCTGCCCAACGTGGGCAAATCGACGCTGTTCACCGCGCTTACCAACAAGGGCGGCCTTGCCGCCAACTACCCGTTCGCCACGATCGAGCCCAACGTGGGCGTCGTTCCGGTGCCCGATGCGCGCCTCGATGCGCTCGCGAAGATCGACAATCCGGCGCGTCTTGTGCCGGCGACGGTGGAGTTCGTCGATATTGCAGGGTTGGTAGCGGGTGCCTCGCAGGGGGAGGGTCTCGGAAACCAGTTCCTGGCCAACATCCGCGAGACCGATGCGATTTGCGAAGTCGTGCGCTTCTTCAGCGATCCGGACGTCGTGCACGTCTCGGGCAAAGTCGATCCGCAAAGCGATGTCGAGACCATCAAGACCGAACTGATCCTGGCCGATTTGGCTACGGTGGAAAAAGCGCTGCCGCGCCTTGAGAAAGAGGCGAAGCGCGATAAGGCTGCCGCGCTTAAGCTCGCAACGGCGAAGAAGGTGTTCGAGGGGCTCAACGAGGGCCACCGCGTCGCTCGCATGGATCTCACCGACGAGGAACGCGCGAGCATCTACGACCTGCATTTGCTTACGGTCAAGCCCATGCTCTACATCGCCAATGTCGACGAGGACCAGTTGACGTCCGATCTCCCCGAAATCGACGGCACCGCGCCTGTTCCCATCTGCGCGAAAGTCGAGGCCGACTTGGCCGAGCTCGATGCCGAAGAGGCGAAGGAGTACCTGGAGGCCATGGGCCTTGAGGAAAGCGGTCTCGTCCGGCTCGTGCGCGAGGCGTACCGACTTTTGGGCCTGCAATCGTTCTTCACGAGCGGCGAGACCGAATCGCGCGCATGGACCATCCCCATCGGCGCGAAAGCGCCGCAGGCGGCGGGCGTCATCCATACCGATTTCGAGCGCGGCTTCATCAAAGCGGAAACCGCGAGCTTCGACGACTACGTAGAGTACAACGGCGAAGCGGGCTGCCGTGCGGCGGGCAAGCTCCGCCAAGAGGGTAAGGAATACGTAGTCGCCGACGGCGATGTTATGCACTTCAAGTTCAACGTGTAGCGCAGATTTGAGCGTGGCGGGCGGAGACTGCTGGGCAGCGGCTTTTCGAGGCAATCCCGCGGCCCCGTTTGGCCTTTAACACACAACGCACCCACATGTAGAAGCTCGAACGTCGACCAAACGATTCGGTTTCAGCCGTGACACGATGCACCTACGAATGCGCGCTCAAGCGTGGTTCGGGTTCATCATGGCATGAATGCAAATCGAACGATTGGTTGGCTGCCATGTGTACGAGTTTCACCTACAAAGACAAAACGCAGGCAAACGCCCTTGCGCGGACGATGGATTTCGCATTCGTCTTGGATCCCGATGCCGTTCTCATTCCCCGGGCGTATCGATGGAAAGCCGAAGTCGATGGCGTCGAGCGCGAAACGGCCTACGCCTTCGCAGGGCTCGCGCGCAACGACAAGGAGTTTGTTTTTGCAGACGGGGTGAACGAAAAAGGACTCTGTTGCGCTGCGCTCTACTTCTCGGGGTTCGCTTACTACGAATCGGAAGCTGCAAGAGATGCGGTCAACCTCGCTCCTCACGAAGTGGTGTTTTGGTTGCTATCCGCATTCGCTACGACCGAAGAGGCAATCGCGGGGCTTTCGGGGGCTCGGGTTGTCGATATCCCCATCCAATTGCTCGGTCTGACCCCGCCGCTTCACTGGATCATCACCGACGCTTCGGGCAGAACAGCGGTGATCGAACCGGTCGAAGACGGCATCCAGATCTACGACAACCCGCTCGGCGTCATGTCGAACGCCCCTGAATTCCCGTGGCATGTGACCAATATTCGCAACTACATCGGCGTGAATCCGAATCCGACAAAGCCCCTTGTTCTCGATGGCGTATCGTTTACGCAATTCGGGCAGGGATCCGGCACGTTCGGACTCCCGGGAGATTACACCCCGCCCTCTCGGTTCTTGCGTGTGCTCTTTGGTAAGAAAACCGCGCTCGCATCCGAGAACGAAGCGGATGCGATGACTGCTATCGTCCATCTCCTCTCAACAGTCGACATACCCAAAGGAAGCGTCGCCACCGATCACGGAGTCGATTACACGCAGCATTCTTCCATCATGTTCTGCGAAACCGGCCGCTACTGCTTCAGGACCTACGATAACAGCCAGATATGCATGATCGATCTGTTCGCGCACGATCTCGACGCGCAAGAACCGTATGTTTGGGATATTCCGAAAGAGCAGCATGTACAGGTGGTTGGCGAGTAGGGCCACCATGCTCGCCCGGATTGCCCGATCGAGCAGCTAAGGCGCACTCGGATTGTTCGGGCAGGAACGCTACCAGAGACTGTGCGGCTATTCCACGCCTTCGAACAGTTCCGAAAGCGTAAGGCCGAATCCGTCGGCTATCTTTTTCAGATTGTGAAGCGAGACGTTGCGATAGCCCGTTTCGATCGAAGCGAAGTACGTCCGATCCATGTCGATCTTGTTCGCGAACTTTTCTTGGCTTAAACCTGTTTCGGCGCGCAGCGCTTTGATGCGGGTGCCTAAAACTATCTGCAGTCGTTTATTCATTCCCCCATACTGGGGAATTGTTTTATATATAACAACGGATTTTATACAACAAACTGTGCTACAATGGCGACGTATTGATGACTTTATACAACATTGATACGGACGATATGCGTTCGAGCGGGAAGCGGTTAACGCAGATCGATTAGCTGTCCGTGCGAGCCATGCAGCGCTCGCATTCAGCGGTTTCGCTGCATGGCCAAGGGGAAAGGTCGGTAGATGAAGCGTTTGAGGGGAACGGCGCAGTACGCGTTATGCGTGGCATGCGCCTCGGCAGTGCTTATGCTTGCGGCGACGGGGTGCGCGCCCCATGCGCCGAGCGAGAGGGAGCGGGAAGAACAGGCGCCGCCGGTGGAGGTCGAATTCACGTGGTCGGCGGATGTCGATTGCTCCGCATGCCACGCTGACGAAGCAACCTCGATGGTTACGGCGGGATACCCGGCAGCGGTGCATGAAGCCGAGGGCGAGAGCTGTGCGAGCTGCCATGCAGACGATACGGCGCTTGCAAGCGCTCACGAGGGAGCGCTGCCTTCATCGGCGATGCCGAAGCGTCTTGTGAAAACGAAGGTAGACGAAGGCCTGTGCCTGTCGTGCCACAACCTCGAAGAGCTCGCGGCGAAAACGGCTGAAAGCACGGTGCTCGCCGATTCGCAAGGGCTCGTCGAGAACCCCCATGCTCTTCCCCAGACTGAAAACCATGCTGCAATCGCGTGTGCGGATTGCCATAAGATGCATTCGTCTGAAGCGGTCGCAGATACTGCGAAGGCGCAATGCCTGTCGTGCCATCACGAAAACGTGTTCGAATGCAATACGTGCCACGAGGAAATGTAGCTTTTCACCAAGGGGTTTATGCGGGCAGCGCCCGCAGTCATCGAGGAAAGGGGAGATCATGGGAACCGATGTGTCGAGAAGGGGATTTCTGGCAGGAGCCGCACTGGCAGCAGCGGGGGTCGCGGCGGGAGGTTTGGTGGGCTGCGCAAGCGAAGCGCCCAAGGAGGCAGCCAGCGAGCCTTCGGCTTCCGCGGGTTCGGGCGTTCCCGCAACGTGGGATGAGGAATACGAGGTCATCGTAGTCGGAGGCGGCGTCGGCATGGCCGCGGCGATCGAGGCGGCGGAGGCTGGTGCGCACGTGGTCGTGCTCGAGAAGGGCGATCATGCGGGCGGGTTGTGGATGACTGCGGGCGGAAGCTGCACGATGGGCGGCAACCACGTCGTCCAGCAGCGCGAGGGCATCCAAGACGATATGGATTCGTGGTTCGAGGCGGAGATGCGCAGCTGCGAATACCGCGGAAATCCCGAGATCATGCGCATGCTGGTGGAAAAGGGCCCCGATACGGTCAAGTGGATGGAAGATCTGGGCATGGTTTGGGGCCCGATGACTGCGGGTGTGCTCGGCGGCGATGTGAAGCGCGGGCTTGCCCCCGATCCGAACCCGGGCGTATACGAAGGTGGCAAGGGAACGCCGAACAGCGGCATCTGCTGGACACAACTATGGGAAAAGAAACTTGCCGAACTCGATGTGCCGATCCTCCTCAACAACCGTATGACGCGCGTGTACCGCGAAGAGGCTGGTCCCGTCGTCGGCATCGAGGTCGCGACTCCCGACGGCATCAAGAATCTCAAGGCTTCCAAGGGCGTCGTGCTCTGCACAGGCACGTGGACCGATAATGCCCGCATGGCCGCAGGATGGGATCCCCGCATCGTCGGACCCGACACCTACGGCGACGGCGGCGTACCCGCCGAGAACCTGCTGTACGTCGACAGTTCGGGAGACGGACACCTGGCCGCATCGAAGATCGGCGCGGCGTTCTCCGACATGTCGTATGTAGCCTATCTGTACCTCTTCTTCGGAGCGCGCTCGTATTGGGGCTGGGGCGAGGATCCCGTCGATTGGACGACGAACGAGAACTACGCAGCGGGCAAGGGTCTTTCGAGGACGGCGGATCTGTACCAGAAGAGCATCCTCGTCAATGGAAAAGGCGAACGCTACGTCAACGAGGCTTCTGCCGCCGACAAACTGCCCGAAGGCATGGGTGCGCTTTCGGAGAATCCCGAAATGCCGTTCATGGCCGCTTATCTCGCGCTCGATCAGCCGCGCAACGTTTGGCTCATCGCCGATTCGGCAGCCGCTGAAGAGCTGAAATGGCCGATGGATCAGATCGAGAATCCAAATCCGAAAACTGGCAACATGTTCGATCCTGCATGCCTTGCCAAAGCCGATACGATCGAGGATCTCGCGAGCCAAATGGGCATCGACGCTGCAGCGCTCAAGGCGACGGTCGACCAATACAACGCCGATGCCGACGCGGGCGAGGACTCGGCGTTTGGCAAACCGGGTCCGCTCAGCAAGATCGCAACGCCCCCGTTCTTCGGCGCGAAGGCGAGCCTTATCCGCCATACGCAGCGAAACGGTTTGAGGGTTAATACGAAATCCCAGGTGATAGACGCCTGGGCCGATATCGCCGATCCGACGGTCCCCGTGGCTTCGATCGACGACGAGCCGGTGATCCCCCATCTGTATGCAGCAGGCGAGTTGGGCAACGTGCTCGGATGGCGGCGCGTTCACAATTCGCTCGGCCACTATACGACGGCAGCGCGCAATGCGGGCGCGAGTGCTGCGGGCGAAACAGCAGTGTAGCGTACGGCTGAGTGCGAAAGTCTTCAACTCGTACACGTCGATGCTCGAAAGCGGCTCTTTGCGGGGCCGCTTTTGCTATTATGGCAGCGAAGGCATTTGCCTTGCGGGGTGTTGTACGGGCGCACTACAGGATTAGACGAGGACACAGACATGGGCTATGTAGGCGAAGACATACCGAAACTCGGGTTCGGGTTCATGCGGCTTCCTTTGACGGAGGCCGATGGTGCAGAAGTGATCGACATCGAACAGGTGAAGCGCATGGTCGATGCGTTCATGGATGCGGGTTTCACCTACTTCGACACGGCGCGCGGCTACCATGGTGGTGCATCCGAGGCGGCGCTCAAGCAAGCGCTCGTCGAGCGCTATCCGCGCGAGAGCTTCCAGGTTGCTACCAAGCTGCCTGCGTGGATGGCGAAGGATGCCGATGAAGCGCGCTCGATGTTCGCAACCTCGCTCGAGCAGAGTGGCGCCGGCTACTTCGATTTCTACCTGCTGCACAACCTCGGCGAGAACCGCACGGCATTGTTCGACGACTACGGGCTGTGGGATTTCGCACGGTCCCAGAAAGAGGCCGGGCTTATCAGAAACCTCGGTTTCTCCTTCCACGATAAGGCCGACGAGTTCGAGCGCGTGCTTGAGGCGCACCCCGAGGTCGATTTCGTGCAGCTGCAGATCAATTACGCCGATTGGGAAAGCGAATCCATCGAGTCGCGGAAGTGCTACGAGATCGCCCGCGCCCACGGGCTTCCCGTCGTGGTGATGGAGCCCATCAAGGGCGGCTCGCTCGTGAAGCTGCCCGATACCGTGGCTTCGATCCTGCACGAGGCGGACCGGGATGCGCCGCTTGCATCGTGGGCGCTGCGTTTCGCCGCCTCGCTCGAAGGCATCGTGTGCGTGCTTTCGGGCATGTCGACGCTTGAGCAGGTCGAAGAGAACGTGGCCGTCATGAAGCGTTTCGGGCCCTTGGACGCGAAGGAGCACGCGGCGATCGTTCGGGCTCGCGAAGCGCTCGATGCGCTTCCGGTGATCCCCTGCACCGATTGCCGGTACTGTTTGAAAGGCTGCCCTGAAGGCGTGCGGATTCCCGTAGCCCTCGCTTCGCTCAACATGCTCATCGCGTACGGCGACGAATATCGTGCTCAGGAGAACTACGACTGGAACGCCGAGGGGGGAGAGGCTTCCAAATGCATCGAATGCGGCGCATGCGAAGAGGTCTGTCCCCAGCACATCGCCATCATCGACGAGCTGAAGAAGGCTGCTGCGAAGTTCGAATAGCCGAGTGTCCGACGCGTGAGCGCCTGCCATCCGTCGATAGTTCGGCAGATGGCGGGCGCTCGTTTTTGCGCGATGGAAGGCGAGCTTCGGCGCTCGTTTACGTCCCGACGTCGCCCTTATCGGTGCGCCTGCCACTCTCGCGTCGCAAACTACGCTGCGAAGCGAAGCGCTGCGGACGTTTTCGGTGCCGCAGGGGCTTCAGGCGCGCTCGGCGCGGCAGGCGCTTCGGGAGGCGCCGGTGCTTCTGGCGCGGATGGTGCGGTCGAATCGGACGAATCGCGTGGCGTTTCTGCGCGTGCGTCGTCTTTCGGTATGGTTTCGCTTCCGGATCTTTCGTACAAGAAGAGCTCGATTTCTCCGCTGGTCGTGTTGAGCGTTATGCTCTTTTCGGCGTCGGACGCGCCGCGGGGTGCGGCGATCGATCCGCTGATCGATCGAGCGTCGATTACATACTCGCTTTCGGATCCCGCGATCTGGGCGAAGATATCTCCGCTTGTGGAGTCGAAGACGATGACGCTTCCCGAGCATCGCGATGCGGTGATTTCACCGCTCATCGTGCGAACGTCGATGCCCTTCGCTCCCGAATCTTTCAGCAGCACATCGCCGCTTGCGCTCGTTGCAGAAAGGCTGTCGGCGCTTGCGCCGTCGATCGATACGGTGCCGCTCGTTGTCGAGATCTGCACCGTTTCCGAGCGGATTTCCCGCATATGGACGTTTCCGCTCGCCGTTGCGGCCTCCACAGACACTGCGTTGCCGAAGCCGTGCAGATCAACGTCGCCGCTCATGGTGGTTACTGCAATGGCGCCTGCTGCGGGAAGGTTCGAAATCGCTACGTTTCCGCTCGCTGTTTCAACCGAGAGGGAGCCGGCGTAGCTGCGCGGCACCTTGATTACGGTCGCTCGGTCCTGAAAGTCCATCACGAAGAACTGCACTACAGGCTTTGACGAGGCTTCGATGGTCAGCACGCCGTTTTCGTCGGTCGTCTTGAATGCCTTCGTGTCGCTTTCCCAGTACTCGATTTCTATCGAGTCCGACGAGCTTGCCTCAATGCGCACGTCTTCGGCTCTGTCGCGTACGACGATGTCGGTATGGGCATCTTCGGATTCGGGTGCGAGCGTGTTGGTTGTCGAAACCCAGTCGCGCGTGGTCGAGAGGTTGCCAAAGTCGAAATCCGCCACCGCAAGCACGCCGATGGACAGTCCGAGGCCGCCGACAAGCAGCGCCGTTGCGACGATCAGCGTTATTTTCTGCGCTTTAGACATGGTAAACCCCTCTTTCAGCGGTCTGCGGAGCATACGGATCTACGCTCGTGGCGTTCGTGTTGCTTCCCGTGCGCTTCACGAACAGGCCTTTGATCCAGTTGGCGAACGAGTGCGTAAGCTTCACGAGCCCCTTGCTTGCCGCAAGCACGCCGAACCAGGCGAACAGGCCGAGCCCGGTGCCGGTAAGTCCGCAACCGAGCATATAGAGCCCTGTAAGCTGGTAACCGCTTGCAAGACACCAGATGAGGCCGACGATGCCGATAGGAGCACAGAGGATCAGAACCGCAACGGTTGCCCATAGCGCAATGACGGTCGCCCATATCGAAAGGTACACGGCGAGCGCCGCCATGACGAGCGCGAGGGCGATCGGCACCCAGATGAAGGAGAACACGGCTAGAAGCACGATATTCAAGGTGCGCGAGCCGGTGTTCGCCTTCGCGATGGCTTTGGGGATGGCCGGCGTCTCGGCGATGATCTGTGCGGCGATGGCTTCGACGGGTCCGAGCGCCGCGACGGCTTCGTGCTCGGGTATGCCGTCTTCTATGCGGTCGTCGATCATCTCTGCGTAGAAGGTGATCGTCTGCTCGACCTCGTATGACGGAAGCTTGCCGAGGGCGCGGCGCAGCGCGGTTAAGAATTCGGCCTTGTTCATTGGGTGGCACCTCGTTTCACGTATTCGTAGACGGCTGCTATGTCGTCCCATTCAGCTAAAAAATCATTCAGATAGGCTATGCCCATCTCGGTAATGCGGTAGTACTTGCGGAGCCTTCCGTTGTGCTCGACAGAGTAAACCGTGAGCATTCCTGCCGATTCAAGTCGTTTGAGCAGGGGATACAACGTAGACTCGGTTAAGTGCAGGGTTGGCGGCACGTCCTTGACGATCTGGTAGCCGTACGAATCCTGCCGGGCGATCGAGGCTAACACGCATACATCGAGAAAGCCCCGCTTCAATTGCGCATCCATCGCATACCTCCTTTCGCACGATACTATATGACACATAGTATAAGGTGTCAACGGGTATCGGGGAGAAAGTTGAAAGCGGATGATCGCCGGTCAGCTTGAGCATCCGTTTTCACATGCAAGGCCTTTGTGTGAAAGATATCAGACGAGCCGCTCACTATACTGGCCCCAACGATGGCATCGCGCATATGCAAGAGGAAAGGGGATCTCGTGGGCATTCTGTATCAAGCCGCCGACATGTCGTATTGGGTCATCTGGTTGTTCGTTCTCTTCGCCCTCATGGCGTTCAATGAATTGGGGCGAACATCGCTTTGGGCGGGCATCGCGCTTTTTGCCATGGTGCCGATTTTTCTCACGATCTTCGTATGGCCCGAAACGGCGGCACCGGGAAACGAGTACGGTACGGGTACGTGGTTCAATTGGGTGAAAACATATTCCGCTTTGGCGGGGTGTCTCGGCTTCATCGCGCTGCGTTTCGTGAAATGGCGGGGAAAGGACGGTGCGGTCCATTACCTGTACGAAAAGAAGTGGGCGTTGTGCTTTCCGCCGCTCATCCTCGCCGTCAACATCGCCGAAGCAGTGCTGCGCGACTTTCAGGTGTTCAGTTTCGGCTTGTGGTCGGGCGGGGTGGTCGAGAATCTGTGGACGATCTCTGGCCCGTGGAACATCATGAACGGTATCGCCGGCATCCTCAATATCCTCACGATCTGCGGGTGGTTCGGCATCATCATCTCGAAAGATTCGTCGAAAGATATGATCTGGCCCGATATGATCTGGGCGTGGATCATAGCCTACGATCTGTGGAACTTCGCCTACACGTACAACTGCATTTCGGATCACTCCGCATACTGCGGTTTGGCGCTTCTGCTCGCCTGTACGATCCCGACGTTCTTCATCAAGAAAGGGGCATGGTTGCAGCATCGGGCTCAAACGCTCGGACTTTGGATCATGTTCGTCATGACGGTACCGCAGTTCGCCGATGTGCTTGCGCCTATTCCGACCACGCATAATCCGACGGCCTTCTTCGTCGTGAGCCTGCTCGCGCTCGTCTCGAACGGTGCGCTCGCCATCTACCAGTTCAACAAGATTCGAAAAAACAAGCTCAACCCGCTCAAAGATGAACTGTACGCCGACACGAAAGCCTACCAGCGCGTGCTCGAGGAAAACGAGTAGCGTTTGGAGCATAGTGTGGCTCGTCGAGGAGAAAAACTTCCCGTGCCGTATAATGGACCCGCTCGGAAAGCACTACCCGGGCGGGTCCGTACACGTTTCGGGGCAAGGGGGCTCGCGATGCGGCTCGGGAATCGACAAACCATATACCAACCGATCCAGGGCGAATGCGGCAGGTCGCTTACCGAGAGCAAACGGATAGAAGGCCAAGCGGGAGAGATCGTGCTTGCAGCCCGCAAACTGTACGAGAAAAAGGGCGTCGCGGCTACGACGGTGAAGGATATCGCCGAAGAAGCAGGCGTCACCCGCGAGCTTGTGTACTACTACTTCGAGAACAAGCAAGCGCTCACCGATGCCGTCCTCGACGACTACGTCGAGGACCTTGTGGAAAGCGCGATCGTGTGGAACGAATCACGCGAATTCGGCGATACGCCCGGCTCGCTCAAGAAATGCATCGCAGCGTTTCGCCGCGCGCTGTACGATTCGAGCGGTCCGCGTCCGATGATCGGGGTTCTCGAAGAGCTCGGGGTGCGCGACGCCTTCGATGTGCGCGCCGTGCGCGAGACGGTTGATTGTATCACCGCGCACATCGTCACCGAGTACGCCGCCTATCACGAAATCGAAATCGAACTCGTATACGAGATGTTCTGCGTGGTGATATTCGGTCTCGTGGGACTGGTGAAAATCAACCCAGATATTACCGACGAGGCGCTTATGAAAGTGGTCGAGCAAACGCTTCATCTCGATATGGTGCCACTTGAAAAGGGTAGGAGCGAACTGAATCGGGTTCCTGTCATCCGTTCTTGACACGTGTCACGATACACATTACAATACTATTATGATCAAGACATTCGGAGATAAAAATACGGAACGACTTTTCCTCGAAGGACGCTCGAAAAAGGTTCCCTCTGAAGTGCTTGATCGTGCGATTCGGAAATTGGATATGATCGATGCAGCGAACTGCGTTGACGATCTACATGTGCCTCCCGGAAACAGGCTCCATGCATTGATGGGCGACCGCGCTGGACAGTATTCGATTTCGATTAACAGCCAATGGCGTATTTGCTTTTGCTTCGAAGCGGGAGACGCCTTCGAAGTAGAACTGTGCGACTACCATTAGGAGAGATGCGTTATGAGGACGAAAGACTTACAGGTGATGACCAGAAAACCGACGCATCCAGGCGCGATTCTTCGCGAGGAATTCATGCCGGATTACGGACTGAGCGTAGCTGCGCTTGCAAAGAAGCTTTTGGTGTCGAGACAGTCGGTCAACGAGCTTGTAAGGGAGCGCAGGGGGGTGAGTCCCGATATGGCGTTGCGTCTTTCGCGTCTGTTCGGCACGTCGCCAGAGTATTGGCTCAACCTGCAATGCGGAGTCGATCTGTGGGATGCGCTTTCCCTTCGGCGAGACGAAATCGATGCGATCGAGGTACTGAGCGCATAATGCCGCTCGTCGGGTTTTCCTTGGGAATGCCAGCACTTCGTCCATGATGCCCTTCTCTCGCAATCGGTTGGTGCTGGGGATTATCGTATACTCTTTGCAGGCTTAGATCCATCATGCGTTTCGACAAACGACCAGGGCAATGGCGCGATGTTGCTGGCGACATCAGATTGGGTTAGCGGTTCAGCGCTTGGGATGGATCGACATTGCGAAGGAGCGTCGGATCGTCGAAAAGCGACGCGACTATGAGATCGGTCGAGTCGAGCGTATGCGTTGCACCGCACAACAGGTTTTCGAAAAACAGTGCAAGGTAATCGATTTCAGGTTTGATTTTCGCTTTGGCATTGCGGTAGTTTGCCCGCACGAGTGCGTCGCGGAAATACTTAGAATGATGCTCGAAGGGGTTGTTCGTCACGTCGAACCCAAGATGGCCGAGGTACAGTTCGGCGAACACTGCCACCGTGCGCGTGTTGCCCTCCTCGAACGGGTGCACCTGCCATAGATGCGCGATGAACGAACTGAACCGGTTAATCCGCTCGCGATCGAATTCGAATCCGTAATCGGATCCTTCTTCCCGCTCGAACAAAAGCGCGAGGGCGCGATCGATGAGGGCTGGGTCGCCGTAAACGACGCTATCGCCGTTGAGGATGGCCTCCTGCTTCATGAGCGCTTCGCGTTTGTAGAGCCCGGGACGGTAAACTTCGGAATCGAGATCCCTGAACAGCGCCGCATGAACGATGCTGAGCATTTCGGGGTCGAAGAGAAACGATCGGCTTGCGAGCAGTTCGACGATCCGCTGGCTTACCAAGTCGGCTTCACGGGAATTTTGCCGCTCGGGATCGCCCGTGTCTTCTTTGCTGTGATACGACGCGATGTATTCGGCGGTCTCTCGCAACGTGAGTTCGCCTGAAGCGTTTTGCTCAGCCAGGGAAAGCAGGTAGCGTGACGGCTCGAGCCCATCGACTTTCTGCAGGCCTATAGCTGTCGCCCAGTAGCGCTTGCGCGTGGCGGCATCACCCGGTTCGTCTACGGGCCGATAGGGGAAGTCTGCTGTGTTATCTGCGGTCAATGATTTGCTTTCTTGCGGAGTGCGGGTATCGGGTAACGTTGCGGCTCCCTGCTGCCGAACCATTATAGCAAGCAACCCGTCGCCGTTCGTGCAAAGAGGTAGCAAAGGGTTGCTTCCTGCTCCTTGGTGCTCTCGCTGCTAAGTTGATGCAAGCGTAGCGAAAATCATGCGCTGCAATTGCGATTTTCGTTGTTATACGGTAAACTGTTCAACAAGTAAACAAGTAAACAATACACTAGGAGTTAGCGATGGCGGGTGTGGTAGCAGAAAAAACCGCGAAGATAAAGGCTCCCGAAAACGAGGCTGCCCAAGGTGATCGTTCAGGCGAATCCTCTCGTGGCGCTGCCGTCAAGCCGCTTGTCCGAAAGATTTCGAGCAAGGGGCAGGTGAGCATTCCGAAGGCATGGTTGGAGAGCAGGGGCTTCAACGAGTACGCCACCATCGTGTTCACCGACGAGGGCATTCTCGTCAAGCCCGTCGAGCTTTCCGATAACGACGAGTTCGATGCGCTCATCTTAAGAGAGCTTATCGCGCAAGGGCTCGAAGGAGACGAGCTTGTCGATGCGTGGGCTGCCGAAAAACAGGCACTGCGCGAAGGCATCGTCGCATACCACGAGCATATTTTGGATACGCTGGACGAACGAGAAATCAATCCTGACCTCGATGATCTTTTTGGCTGTTAGGCTCACTATGCTTGATTACGTCATCGGTCCCGCAATGCGGAAAGATCTCAAGAAGATAAAGAGCAAAGATTTAGCACAGATAATATCGGCTGCGATCGATTCGATTCGAGAGGATCCGTCTTGCGGGACGGCTAAAGTCGGTGATTTGGCGGGATTGGTCGTTTACCGATTCTCGCATAAAGGGGTCTCGTATCGGCTGGGGTACTACTATTCCAGCGAAAGGAGTGCCATCGTATTTTCCCTCTTTGATACGAGGGAAGATTTCTATAGCCGCGCAAAACGAGTATATGACCCCAAAACGTTGGATGCTTCCGGTTCGTCCGTATCGTAGAATCGACCGGTATCCCTTGTTTGCGCTCCCTCGATAACGTGGTGTTTGCTATCATAGGCGGCGAATGTTTTGCCATTCGTTTTCAGGCACCCACAAGGGAAAAGCGAAGGAAGCCAAATGTCCCAACATGTATCCGAACAGGATGTGCGCGATATCGCGGTCTATACGCGTATCGGGCTCACCGAAGAAGAGGTTGCCCAGATGACCGTTGATCTCAACGGCATCATCGAAAGCCTCAAGCCCATCACCGAATACGATCTGGAAGGCGTCGAGCCGACGTTTCACCCGATCGGCGATTTGAGCAACATCATGCGCGACGATGCGGAGCAGGAAAGCTTCACGCAAGAGACTGCGCTTGAAAACGCGCCTAAACAGCAGGATGGGTGCTTCCTCATTCCCTCGATCCTCGGCGAGGGGGGCGATCGCTGATGGCTGCGAACTATTCCGAGATGAGCGTCCGGGCGATCCGCGAGGGATTGGCCGTGAAGGAGTTCTCTGCTCGCGAGATCGCTGAGGCATCCATCGCACGCATCGGCGCGATCGATCCGCAGATTCACGCGTTTCTCGAAACGACCGAGGCGCTTGCCCTCGAGCAAGCTGCCAAACTCGATGCGGCAATTGCTGCGGGCGACCTCGCTGCGTGCGGGCCGCTTGCGGGCGTGCCGGTGGCGTTCAAAGACAACATGAACCAAGAGGGCACGCATACCACCTGTTCGTCGAGAATGCTCGAGAACTATGTGGCCCCCTACACGGCAACCTGCGTCGAGAAAACCATCGCGGCCGGCGGCATTCCGCTCGGCAAGCTCAACATGGACGAGTTTGCGTTCGGCTCGTCGACCGAGACGTCCGCCTTCGGTCCTACGAGAAACCCGTGGGATACCTCACGCGTTCCGGGCGGATCGTCGGGCGGCAGCGCAGCGGCGGTTGCCGCGGGCCTTGCCGCCGTCACGCTCGGCAGCGATACCGGCGGCTCGATCCGCCAGCCAGGCAGTTTCTGCGGCGTCGTTGCCGTGAAGCCCACCTACGGCGTGGTCTCGCGCTACGGGGTGGTGGCGTTCGGTTCGTCGCTCGATCAGGTTGGGCCCTTCGCCAAAACCGTCGAGGACGCGGCGTTCGCTTTGAACGCCATCTCGGGTCGCGACCCGCGCGATTGCACGAGCCAGGACATCACGACCGATTTCACCGCTAACCTCGGTGAGGGCGTGCGTGGCATGAAGATCGGTATCGTTCCGGCGTTCATGGAGGCCGAGGGCCTTGAGCCCGAGGTGAAGGCGAAGGTCGAAGAGGCCGCAGCCAACCTCGAAAAGCTCGGAGCCGAGCTTGTGGAAGTGGAGCTGCCGAACGCGAAGGCAGCCATGAGCGCATACTACGTGCTCGGTCCGTGCGAGGCGTTTTCCAACCTTGCCCGCTTCGATTCGGTGCGCTACGGCTACTGCGATCCGGGCCACGCCGATCTCGGCAGCCAGTACGAGGCGAGCCGCGCAGGCGGGTTCGGCCCCGAAACGCGCCGCCGCATCATGCTCGGGAGCTACCTGCTCTCGGCAGGCGTGTACGACACATACTATTATCCCGCTCAGCAGGTGCGCACCCTCATCACCGAAGACTACGCCCGCGCTTACGAGCGGGTCGATTGCATCCTCGCCCCGGTGGCTCCGCGTACGGCGTTCATGTTCGGTGAGGTGTCGGATCCGACTTCGATGTATTTGTCCGATATGTTCACGATCTCGATCAACATCGCGGGCAACGGCGGCATGAGCCTGCCTGTGGGCCTCGGCACCGAAACGGGGCTGCCCGTGGGCGTGCAGCTCATCGCCCCGCAGTTCAAAGACCAGAACATGTTCCGTGTGGCTGCGGCGCTCGAATCGTGCTACGACATCGAGCATATCGCACCCGCCTTCGCCGATGGAAAGGCAGGCGCCTAATGAAGAAGCTCGAAGAGGTGCTGCGCGATTGGGAGGCCGTGATCGGACTTGAGGTCCATGCCGAGCTGACTACGCTCGAAACGAAGATGTTCTGCGGATGCAAGCTCGAGTACGGGGCCGATCCGAACACCCATACCTGCCCTGTGTGCCTCGGCCTTCCCGGAGCGTTGCCGGTGCCGAACAAGGCGGCCATCGAATCGATCGTGCTTGCGGGTCTGGCTACGAACTGCGACATCGAGAAGCGCTCGATGTTCTACCGCAAGAACTACATGTATCCTGACATGTCGAAGAACTTCCAGACCACCCAGGGTCCGGTCGCGTTTTGTATGCGCGGGTGGCTCGATCTCGAAGTCGACGGGCCCGCCGCCAAAGAGCGTATCGATCTGGATGGGCTCGGCGAGGGCGAGAGCCTGGGCGGTGTGACGAAAACGGCCGAGGGCTACCGCGCGCATGTGGGCATCACGCGCATCCATATGGAAGAAGATGCTGGCAAGATGAACCACGTCGGCGGTTCGGAGGGGCGCATCGCGGGGGCTACCCACTCGCTCGTCGACTACAATCGGTGCGGAACGCCTTTGATCGAGCTCGTTACCGAGCCTGAGCTGCGCACGCCCGAAGAGGCGCGCCTGTTCATGCAGAAGCTCCGCCAGATATACCTTGCGCTCGGCATTTCCGACTGCTCGATGGAGGAGGGAAGTCTGCGCTGCGACGGCAACGTGAGCCTGCGCCGCCGCGGTTCGACGGGCCTCGGCACGAAGACCGAGCTCAAGAACATGAACAGTTTCAAGAACCTTCACGACGGCCTCGCTTGCGAGATTTGCCGCCAGGCGGAGGTGCTCGAAGAGGGCGGCATCATCTACCAGGAAACCCGTCATTGGGATCCGTCCGCCAAGCGCACGATTGTCATGCGCGTGAAGGAGACGGCGGACGATTATCGCCTGTTCCCCGAACCCGATCTCGCGCCCTACAACCTCTCGGACGAGTTCATCGACCGCGTTCGCGCGAAGCTTCCCGAACTGCCGGATGCTCGGGCCAAACGCTACGAAGCGGAGTTCGGGCTTTCGGCTTACGACGCGCGTCATCTCGTCGAACACCGCAGCACTTCGAACTTCTTCGAGGCGTGCATGGCTTGTGCGGATAACCAGGCGCTTGCCAAGCCGCTTGCGAACCTCATCATCAACGACGTGACGGGGTACCTGAACGCCAACGACGGCGTCGATCTTGCCGACACGCCGTTTTCGCCTGCGCGCGCCGTCGAGCTCGTGAAGCTTCTCAGCCAGGATACGATCTCGTCAAAGCAAGCCAAAGAGGTGTTTTCGGCCATCCTCGACGAGGACAAGGATCCTTCGGCCATCGTGGAAGAGCGCGGCATGAAGCAGGTTTCCGATACGGGGGCCATCGAGGCGGTCGTGGACAAAGTGCTCGCCGAAAATCCCGACAAGGTCGAGCAATACCGAGGCGGCAAAACGGGGCTCATCGGCTTCTTCGTCGGCCAGTGTATGAAAGAAATGCGCGGCCAGGGCAACCCGAAGGTCATCAACGAGCTTTTGGCGAAGAAGCTCGGATAGCGGGGCTCAGCCGATACACTTCGGGTAACGGGCTTCAGCTGGTAAGCTCGGGTATCGGTGTCCGGCCGATGTTCGCAGGAAGGTTCCAGCAGGAGCTTGTAAGGCGGAGGCACGTGCGGAAGGTTGCAGCTGGCACTTGCCCATGCAGATAACGAGAAGTCAACGAAACCGGGGCGCTTCGAGCGCCCCGCCCGATACGCGCTACGATAGCGTTGATGAGATCGATCGCAGGAGGAGTTCGACATGACCGACGAGAACCGCAGGGCAGGGGATTGGCAGCGCAAAGCCCAGCGTGCAGACGCCAACGATCTGATGCGCGACCCGAATGAGAAGAAATGGTACAAGCAGACGTTCTGGATCGTTTTCTTCCTTCTGATATTCTGGCCTGTCGGCATCGTGATCTGCTGGAAGAGCGATTGGCACGTTGCGGTGAAGATCATCGCGACCATCTACGTGGCGTTTTGCGTCTACATGTCGTGGAACATGTGGCAAGCTACTATGCAGCTGGGTTTGTAACGAAGCGGTATACGCGATACGGGCTGAGCTGCAAGGGGTTGTTTCGTCTTACTCGGCCGCAGGTTTCCCAACGATGATCCAATGGCCTTCGTCATCGTTGTTGACGATGGTGAGAATTGCATTCGTGTGCTTGAAAAGCATGCGGTACTCTTCATCGGCAAGTGCTTTCGAGAGCCTTCTGTCGAAACATCGGGACCCTTCGCCGCCGTTTTCAGCCCGTGCCTCTGCCATGTTTGTCTTGATGCTCTCGCCGAGGTCCTTGGTGCCGAGCCCGCCGCCGATATACGCCCATCCGCCTGGTGCAAGCAGGCGGTAGATGCCGAGAAACGCTGCGCGCTGATCTTCCCAAAACGGCATGCTGCCGCGAGAAACGATGAGGTCGAAGCTCTCGTTAGGCAGATCGAGTGCGCATGCGTCTTGGACACTCGTTTCAATGAGGCTGGCGAATCCGCGCTCGGCGGCCCGCCGCTTCGTGATTTCCAACGCTTCGAGGTTCGCGTCAGCGAAGACGGCGTGCGCGTAGGCTCCTTTTTCGAGAAGCGCAAAACCGAGATGCCCGCTTCCGCAGCCGAGATCGAGAAGCCTTCCTTCTCGTGCGTGCGTCCTCTCGAGGATCGCATCGGCGATTACGGGGTAGATGGGCGCGAAGAAGCGCTCTGCTATCTCATCGTATTGCGTGGCTTCGGTCTCCATGGTGCTCCTTTGTCGATCGTTCGCACAGATATAATTCTTAAATAAGTATAATTCTATGGGATGAACGAAACAACAGGGCACCTTTTCAGGACGGTCGGAGTCGATCGACAGCAGAGTTTCGCACGGTGTCCGTCAACCGCCGCTAAACGACATTTCATTCATGCAGAAACCGAATAAAGCCTGTTCGAAATTTTTCAGCTTAGAAAATAACTCCGAAAAAGGTCGTTTAGCGGGCCTTGGCGGACACCGGACTTGCGAACCGCCGTTAAACAGGGATTGAGATATATCGCTCGGAACACTAATGCACCAGCTCGCCATCAGGCGCTATGCGACATCGACATGAGAAGGCCACTCCGAATGCGGATGCGTTATCGTCGATGCATCGAGCAGCGGTCCGTCGGTTGTGGCGAAACGGCTGCAGAATGCGAGTATGTGGGGCTGCGGAGCATTTTGCGGGCATCGGTTTTCGTCGATACCGTGATCGCGCGAAATTCTATATTGCTTTATTACTCTACTGTGCTAAAGTACATCGAGCAGAAGCAATACAAGAAGCAACAGTAAGCTTAACGGGATGGATTCGTTCGGCGTTCGGGCGGTTCGACGATAGCGTTCGTGACGGCCTCGTGCCGAATGCGGGCGACGGGTTACCCCCGAGGCTGCTACGAGTAGAATTACCATGGATGCCGCAAAAACGGCAATGAGCAAGCAGAGGACCGACCTATGAATTTCGTTACCCCGGCAGGGTTCAGGGATATGCTATCGGATGAGGCGCGCGTGCGTGAAGAGCTCACGCGAAGCGTCCAGCTTTGTTTTGCCGAGCGGGGCTTTGAACCCATCGAGACCCCCACGCTCGAAGTCATGGACGTTATGCGGGCGGGCGGGCGCATGCCCGCAGCGCCGTTCAAGTTCTTCGACTCGCAGGGCGATCTTCTGGCCATGCGCCCCGATGTGACGCTGCAAGTTGCGCGTATGTGCGCAACGCGGCTCAAAGGGCAGCCCGGGCCGTTTCGGTTTCGCTATACGCAACGCGTGTTTCGCGAGGCCGAATCGGGCATGCAGGCGGTTGCGCGCGAGCTTACCCAGATGGGCATCGAGTACATCGGAGAAGAAGGCCCCGCCGCCGACGCGGAGATGGTCGGGCTGTTCGCCGAAGCGTTACACACGTGCGGCATCGTCGGGTTCAAGCTAGCCATTGGTACGGTCGGGGTACTGCGCGCGCTGCTCGAGCAAAGCGGGGCGGCGGCAGACTGGAAAGAAGACGTCCTTCAGGCGTACCATGCCTCAAATTTCGTGGACCTCGACACACTGTGTTCGGACGGTTCGGTCGATGCCGCCTACGCCGCTGCGATACGGTCGCTTCCGCGCATCCGCGGGGGGAAAGACGCAATCGACAAGGTGCGTTCGCTCGTTTCGCCGCTCGGATGCGTCGACGGGCTCGACGCGTTCGAGAAGACCTACGACCTGCTTGTCGAAGCGGGACTCGAAAGCAGCATCGTTGTCGATTTCTCGATCATGAGCTCGTTCGATTACTACACGGGAATCGTGGTGGAGGCGTACGCGCCCGGACTCGGTTCGCCGCTCGGAAGCGGTGGGCGCTACGACAACATGCTTGCAGCCTATGGTCAGAGCCGCCCTGCAGCAGGATTCGCGTTCTCTCTCGAACAGGCGATGGCTGCCGCCTCCGCCGGACCTGTGCCCCTCGATGCGCTCCCCGAGCGTCCCCTGCGCATTGCCGTTCCCAAGGGCTCTCTCAACGCCGACGCCATCGCGGCGCTTTCGGCTGCGGGGCTCGATACGGCCGGTCTCGAAGATCCGGGCCGTCAGCTCATCATCTCGAACGAGGGTGTCGACTACATCATCGTGCGGCCCACCGACGCACCCGCTTTCGTGGCTCTCGGCGCGGCGGATTGCGGCATCTGCGGCAAGGATTCGCTGCTTGAAGCCGATGCCGACGTGGTCGAGCTCGTGGACCTTGCCTTTGGTGCATGCCGTTTCGTGGTTGCCGAGCCTGCGGGCGCTGGTCCCTCGGTGGACGAGCACTACCGGCGTCTCGGCTCCATCCGCGTGGCAACGAAGTACCCCAACATCACGAGCGCGTATTATGCGAAAGCGGGCATGCAGGTAGAAATCGTGAAGCTGCACGGCAACATCGAACTCGCGCCGCTCACGGGCATGGCCGAGCGCATCGTGGACATTACGGCGACGGGCACGACGCTGCGGGAAAATAACCTCGCCATCGTCGATGAGGTACTCGACTCGACCGCCCGCTTCTTTGCCAACACATGCTCGTTTCGCACCGACGCGCGTATCGTAGAATTAGCAGCAGCCCTCCAGGGCCTCAACCGATAGGAGATACGAACCATGCGCAGGATAGTCTTGCAGCCAGGGGAGACGTTCAAGGAAAGCTCCCTCAACCGTACTGGCGCGTTCAACGCCGAGGCGCTCATCGCGGCTACCTCGATCGTCGAGGACGTACGCGAGCGGGGTGATGCGGCTTTATCCGAATACACCGAGAAGTTCGACGACGTCACGCTCGAGACATTTCGCGTAGCGGATGAGGCCATCGACGAAGCTATCGTGCATGTAGACCAGAAGACGGCCGAGGCGCTTCGCCAGGCAGCCGACCAGATCCGCGATTTCCACGAGCGGCAGCGCCAGCAGAGCTGGTTTAGCGTGCGTGCGGACGGGGCGCTTGTCGGCAGCAAGATCGAGCCGCTCGATTCGGTGGGCATCTACGTGCCCGGCGGGCGTGCGCTCTACCCCTCGTCGGTGCTCATGAACGCGCTGCCTGCCGCAGTGGCGGGCGTGAAGCGCATCGTGTGCGTCACGCCGCCCGCGAAAGACGGCTCGCTTGATCCGGCTATCCTCGAGGCGTGCCGCATCGCGGGCGTCACCGAGATATACGCGATCGGAGGCGCGCAGGCCATCGCCGCGCTCGCCTACGGCACCGAATCGATCGATCCGGTGTGCAAGATAACCGGTCCCGGCAACGCGTACGTTGCTGCGGCGAAGAAGGTCGTGTCGGGCGATGTGGGCATCGATATGATCGCCGGCCCCTCGGAGGTGTGCGTAGTCGCCGACGAGACGGCTGAAGCAGCGCTTGTAGCCATCGACCTCATGGCTCAGGCCGAACACGATCCGCTTGCGAGCTGCTATCTCGTCACCTTCTCCGAAAGCTATGCCGATGCCGTCGAGGCTGCCATCGAAAAGCACATGGTCTCGACGACGCGTGCCGAAATCACGAGCGCGTCGCTTGCCGATCAGGGCCTCATCGTCGTGTGCCCCGATATTCCAAGTGCCATGGAGGCCGTCAACACGATCGCGCCCGAGCATCTCGAGATCCACATGGACCACGCGTTCGATCTGCTCGGAATGATTCGCAACGCAGGCGCCATCTTCCTTGGCGCCTGGACGCCCGAGGCGGTCGGCGACTACGTGGCGGGTCCGAACCACACGCTTCCCACGGGGGGCACCGCGCGCTATGCCTCGCCGCTTTCGGTTGACGAGTTCGTCAAAAAATCGAGCGTCATCCAGTACTCGTCGGCAGCGCTCGCCAACGACGCATCGGCCGTCATGACCATCGCCGAGCACGAAGGCCTGTGGGCTCACGCCAAGAGCGTCGAGCTTCGCTGCAACCTCATGAAAACCGGAAACCTGTACGGAATCGAAGATCCGCATGAATAGCGTACGGCCCTCGTGTGAGCGCCTCGATGCGCTTTCGCCCTACGATCCGAAGTACCTGCCGGCAACGTGTCTGCTCTCGGCGAACGAGAACCCGCACGATGTGCCGAAGGAGGTTCGCACCGAAATAAACCGCCGTCTGAAGACCATGAGCTTCAACCGCTATCCCGATCCGCTCGCAAACGGCCTGCGTGACAAGATAGCCGAAGCGAACGGGCTCGAGCGCGAAAACGTGCTCGTGGGCAACGGGGGAGACGAACTTTTGTTCAACATCGCGCTTGCGTGGGGCGGACCGGATCGCACGTTTCTCAACGTGCCGCCGACGTTTTCGGTCTACGAGCAGAACGCCCGTCTGACGGGAACCCGCGTCGTGAACGTAGCGCGCCGAGAGGATTATACGATTGACGAGGACGCCGTGCTGACCCGAGTGGCCGAAGGCGACATCGACTACCTCATCGTGGCGAGTCCGAACAATCCCACGGGGAAACTCGCCGACGAGGGGTTCTTGCTCGAGCTGCTCGATGCGACCGATGCGCTTGTCATGGTAGACGAGGCGTACTTCGAGTTTTCCCGCATGACCATGAGACCGTATTTGGCCCAGCACCGAAACCTCGTCATCCTCCGCACGTTCTCCAAGGCGTTCTCGCTTGCGGGCGTGCGGCTCGGCTACATCCTCGGTAACGCTGATGTGATCACCCAGTTCATCAAGGTGCGCCAGCCCTATTCGGTCGACGCGGTGTCGCAAACGATCGCAGAAGCGGTGTACGAGAACCGTGCGAGCTTCGAGCGGGGCATCGTCTCGATCATCGAAGAGCGCACTCGCCTTGTCGACGAGTTGAGCAAGCTTCCCGAAATCAAGGCGTACCCGTCCGATGCGAACTACATTCTCTTCAGGGCAGAGGGTGCACCGTCCGTGTGGCAGGGACTCTACGACCGGGGCATTCTCGTACGCGACTTTTCGGGCGCCGAGCACCTTACCGATTGCCTCCGCGTAACGGTGGGATCGCCCGATGAGAACGATCGTTTCCTCATGGAACTGAAGCAGATACTCATAGAAAGGCGGAGGGCATGACCGAACACTGTGCCGCCGAAGGCGGCTCGCGCATCGCCACGGTTGCGCGTGCGACGAAGGAAACCGACATCGAGCTTACGCTGAACCTCGACGGCACGGGCGTGACCGATGTCGATACGGGGGTGCCGTTCTTCGACCATATGCTCGACGCGTTCGGCCGCCATGGACTGTTCGACCTCACGGTGCGTGCGAGAGGCGACATCGAAGTCGATGCGCACCACACGGTCGAAGACGTGGGCATCGTGCTCGGAGGCGCGTTTGCCCAGGCGCTCGGCGACAAGCGGGGTATCGTGCGGTTCGGGTCGAGCTACGTACCCATGGACGAGGCGCTCGTGCTGGCCGCGTGCGACCTATCGGGGCGCGGGCAACTGCACTACGCGGTCGATCTGCCGATCGAGATCATCGGCACGTTCGATACGACGCTTGCGAAGGAGTTCATGATCGCGCTTGCGACGAACGCGGGGGTGACGCTCCATATCAGAAGCCTTTCGGGCGAGAATTCGCACCACATCATCGAAGCGGCGTTCAAGGCGTGCGGTCGCGCGCTCTGCGACGCGACACGCATCAATCCGCGTATAGCGGGCGTACTGCCTTCGACAAAGGGCTCGCTGTGACGGTCGGGCAGAACGGCCCAAAAGCCGAAACGGGAAACGTCGGCGCTGCATCGGCCCGCGCACCGCGTATCGCGGTGGTCGACTACTGCAAGGGCAACCTCATGAGCGTCGAGCGCGGACTCAGGCACGTCGGCGCCGATGGATTCGTGACCGCCGATCCCGCAGAGATCGCCCGCGCCGATGCCATCGTGCTGCCCGGTGTGGGGGCGTTCGCGGATGCCGCGGATACGATGCATGCGCTCGGGCAGGCCGCTGCCATCCGTGAGCGGATCGCTCACGGCGTGCCGTTTCTGGGTATCTGCCTGGGGCTTCATCTCATGTTCGACGAGGGAACCGAAGGTACCGATGTCGACAACGACGAGGCCGAAAACGCTTGCGGGCTTGCCGTGTTGCCAGGGGTGGCCACAAGCATGCCGCGCACCGATGCCGAAGGCGCAGCCTACAAGGTGCCGCATGTGGGATGGAACTCGATCGAGTTCGACGCTCAAGCCTCGACAGCACTGCTCGAGGGCATCGAGCCGGGCGAGTACTTCTACTTCACGCATAGCTACATCGCGCCCGATACGCCCTGCACGGTGGCGACGACGGTGCACTCGGTCGCTTTTCCGAGCGTTGTCGCTTACCGCGACACCGCGTTCGGCGTGCAGTTCCATCCCGAGAAGAGCTCCGATGCGGGTGCGGCGCTCCTGCGCAATTTCGCAGCGATCGCGCGGCGTGCGACGGGAGCGTAAGGGCATGAGGCGAACCATACACCAGTGCTGCTGCCCCCATCGGGCAATTTCAGAAACGAAAGGTAGGTGATCCGATGCATCTGCTACCGGCAATCGACATTCTCGACGGTCGCGCGGTCCGCCTGGCGAAGGGCGACTATGCGAAGGTGACCGTGTACAACGACGATCCCGCCGATCAGGCGCAGCGTTTCGAGGAGGCGGGGGCGACGTGGCTTCACGTGGTCGACCTCGACGGCGCGAAGTCGGGCGTTCCCGAGAACATCGCCCTCATCGAGCGCATCCTTGCGAAAACGCTTCTTAAGGTGGAGGTCGGCGGCGGCATCCGCTCGCTCGATACGATACAGCGCCTCTACGATGCAGGCGTTTCGCGCGTGGTGCTCGGCACGAGCCTTGTGGCCGACCCCGATTTCGCCGATAAGGCGATCGCGCGGTACAAGGGATTGCTCGTTGCCGGCATCGATGCGAAAGGCGGCGAAGTCGCCGTGTCGGGGTGGCGCGAGGGCGCGGGCGTTCCCGCCGAAGAGCTTGCGGCCCAGGTTGCCGAGATGGGTTTTTCGCACCTCGTCTACACCGATATCGCGCGCGACGGCATGCAGACGGGCATTGACGAAACGGCGTACGCGGCGATGGCGAAGGTGTTCGGCAATCCCGTGACCGCTTCGGGCGGCGTTGCGAACCTCGACGACATCGTGCGGCTCGGCAGCGTCGCGGGAAGCATCGAGGGCGTGATCGCGGGGCGTGCCGTATACGAAGGGTCGCTCGACGTGGCCGAAGCGGTGGCGGCCTGCGAAGCTGCAACCAGGGCCTTCGAGGCGGCGTTGGCATCCGAGAATCCGTGCGGAGGTGGGTGCGCATGCTGACGAAGCGCGTAATACCGTGCATGGATGTGAAAGACGGCCGCGTGGTCAAAGGCGTGAACTTCGTGAACCTGCGCGATGCGGGCGATCCGATCGAGCTCGCGCAGCGCTACGACGAGCAGAAGGCCGACGAGGTGATCTTCCTCGATATCACGGCCACAAGCGACGACCGCGCGACCACGATCGATCTGGCAAGCAGGGCGAGCGAAGAGCTCCATCTGCCGTACTGCGTGGGAGGCGGGTTCAGAAGCGTCGCCGACATCCGCACCATGATAGCCGCCGGCGCCGACAAGGTTTCCATCAACTCGGCGGCCATCGCCGATCCCTCGATCATCACCGCTGCCGCCGCAGCCTTCGGCACGCAGGCGATCATCTGCGCCATCGATGCGAAAGAGCGGGCCGACAATCCCAACAAATGGGAGGTGTACGTGCACGGCGGCCGCAAGGCTACCGGCATCGACGTCCTCGACTGGGCGGCCGAGGCGGCGCGCAGGGGCGCGGGGGAGATCCTGCTCACGAGCATGGACCGCGACGGCAGCCGCGACGGATTCGACTGCGCGCTCACGCGTGCGGTTGCCCGCGCGGTCGATATACCGGTTATCGCGTCGGGAGGTGTGGGCGCGATCGAGCATTTCGCCCAAGGCATCATCGAAGGCGAAGCCGATGCGGTGCTCGCCGCAAGCGTGTTCCATTTCGGCGAGCTGACGATCCGCCAGGTCAAGGAATACATGGCAAGCCAGGGCATCCCGGTGAGGCTGTAGCCGAAACGGAAAGCCCTGGGCGTTGAGTAGAGCCGTTCGTCGGCTAGGTGCCTCCGTAAACGGGCGGCCAAGCGCATTCGGCGCTCTGGTCGGCTGGTTTTGGGGGCCTTCCAAACAGGAGGGTTGCTATGGACGAGATAGAACTTGCGTACAACGAGGCGGGACTCATACCCTGCATCGTGCAGGATGCGAAGACCAAAGACGTGCTCATGATGGCGTGGATGAATGCCGAGGCCCTTTGCCTTACGGTGAAAGAACGCACCATGTGGTTCTGGTCGCGCTCGCGCGAAGAGCTTTGGCACAAGGGGGCCACAAGCGGCAATACCCAAAAGCTCGTCGAGTTGCGCTACGACTGCGATGCCGATACGCTGCTCGCCCTCGTGGAACCTGCGGGGCCTGCGTGCCACACCGGCGAGCGCACCTGTTTTTTCCGATCGCTCTAGACGTCGGGTAACCGAACGCCTACGGTTTGCCCTCGCCTGCGTCTCGGGGGCGGGCTTTCGAGGCTGTGCGGGGCAATCCTCCGTATAATCAGGCTATCTGTCATGATTCCTGAGACGCAGGAGGATCCCATGAGCCAAACCCCCGAACCTTATTCCGGACTCGACAAGCAGTTCATCGCGGGAATGTGGCGCGACGGCGCAAGCGGCGAAAGCCTGCACGACCGCAACCCCTACAACGACGAGGTGCTCGCCACCCACGTGCTCGCCGATAAAGGCGACGTGGACGAAGCGTATGCTGCGGCCGTGCATGCCCAGAAGGAGTGGGCGCTCGCTCTTCCGTCCGAGCGTGCGGCGCTTATGGACAGGGTCGTGCGCATCTTCGATGAGCGCCACGACGAGCTTGTGCGCTGGTGCCAGCTCGAAACCGGCAGCATTCGCGCAAAGGCGGAATTCGAAGTGGGCGCCGCTCGCAACATCGCCGCCGAGGCGGCATCGTTTCCGTATCGGATGCACGGCGAGATTCTCGCATCCGACACGCCCGGCAAAGAGAACCGCGTTTACCGCGAACCGCTCGGCGTGATCGCGGTCATCAGCCCCTGGAACTTCCCGATGAACCTTTCGAACCGAAGCGTGGCCCCGGCGCTTGCGCTCGGAAACGCCGTCGTGCTCAAGCCCGCGAGCGATTCCCCTATCACGGGCGGGCTGCTGCTTGCGAAGATCTATGAAGAGGCGGGACTTCCCTCGGGCCTGCTATCGGTTGTGACCGGGCGGGGAAGCGAGATCGGCGATTACTTCGTCGAACATCCCACACCGAAGATGGTGAGCTTCACCGGGTCGACCGAGGTGGGCAAGCGCATCGGCGCGCTTGCTACGAACGGCGCGCATCTGAAGCGGATCGCGCTCGAACTTGGCGGCAACTGCCCGCTTGTGGTGCTCGATGACGCCGACATCGAGCAGGCGGTCGACATCGCCATCGCGGGGCGGTTCCTCCATCAAGGCCAGATTTGCATGAGCACGAACCGCATCATCGTCGATCGGTCCATCGCCGAGGAATTTACCGAGCAGTTCGTCTCACGTGCATCGCGCCTCGTTTGCGGAGATCCGCTCGATCCGGCCACGAACATCGGACCGGTCATCAACGATACGCAGCTCGATGGACTGCGTGCCAAGATCGAGAAGGCCCAGGCGCAAGGCGCGACCATGGCGCTCGAAGGTTCCATCGAGGGTCGTGTCATCTCTCCGTACGTGTTCACCGACGTCGATCCCGAATCCTCGCTTGCGCTCGACGAGACGTTCGGCCCGTTGGCGCCCCTCATCGTGGCCGCCGACGAGGAAGAGGCGCTGCGCCTTGCGAACATGTCGGGCTACGGGCTTTCGTCGGCCGTGTGCACGAAGGACGAGGCCCGCGGGGTGGCGTTTGCGCTCAAGATCGATGCGGGCATGACGCACGTGAACGACATGAGCGTGGCCGACGAGCAGCACTGCCCGTTCGGCGGCGAGAAGAATTCGGGTCTCGGCCGCTTCAACGGCGATTGGATTCTCGAAGAGATGACGCGTACGCACTGGGTGTCGGTCCAGCACGTCCCGCATCCGTACCCGCTGTAAATCCGTTTCGGCGCGCACGCCGCACGTGCGTGCGCGCCTTGGCGCTTCCGCGTGGTACACCCCGACGCCATGGGGGCGAAACGCTACGCCCCGCGCGCCCATCTGGGCTAAGAAACGCCTCCGCCCGATGGCGTCGTGCAGGGTTCTTTCTGTTACGTATCGAAAAACTTTCTTGAAACCGCAGACCGCATACGCTACCATGGTCGCAGTTCTTTATACTTCTTTTTTGAAAGATAGCCTATTCTCATAGCTAACAACCCCATTCTGGAAAATGCGCGCTTTGTCGCGTCGTATATCTTGAGGCCTGTATTAAAGGAGGACCTGGGTGAAATTCTTTTTGGACACCGCCGATCTGAGCGAGATTGAGGAGGCAGCAAGCTGGGGCGCTCTCGCGGGCGTGACCACCAACCCTTCGTTGTACGCTCGTATCGGGGGAAAGCTCTCCGATTTCCATAACCACATCAAGCGCATCTGCGATATCGTCGACGGGCCCGTGTCCGCCGAAAGCGTCGCGATGGAGCGAGACGAGATCGTGCGCGATGGCCGCGAGCTCGCCGCCATCGCCCCGAACGTCGTCGTGAAGGTGCCCACGATGATTGAGGGTTTAGCGGCCACCCACACGCTTGCAGCCGAAGGCATCCCGGTGAACATGACATTGTGCTTCACGGTACCGCAAGCCATCTTGGCTGCCCGTGCGGGCGCCCGCTACATCAGCCCCTTCGTCGGGCGCTTCGACGACATTTCCGACGACGGCCTCAGCCAGCTCGAAAACGTCGTTTCAGCCATCAACAACTACGATTTCACCCCCAACACCGTTAACGGCGAGCAGGTCGAGATCATCGCGGCGTCCATTCGCAGCGCCAACCACGTTACCCAAGCGGCGCTCATGGGCGCCGATATCGCCACCGTTCCCTTCGGCGTGTTGAAGAAGATGGTGGCCCATCCGCTGACCGATCGAGGCCTCGATGCCTTCATGAAAGACTGGGAGAAAGTTCAAAACGCATGAGTGAAACCGAAACAAGCACGGTAGAAGCGGCAGCCGCCCCTGCCGAGGAGAAGAAGCCCATCCGCAAGCCGCGTGCCCGCAAAACCGCACCAGCTGAAGCCCCCGAGAGTTCGGAGGCGAAACCGTCCGAAGCGAAGGCCCCCGAAACCGAGGAGAAGAAGCCCGTCCGCAAGCCGCGTGCCAAGCGCGTCGTCGTCGAAACGGGTAGCGCCGCGCCTCCGAAAGCAGAAGCCGCACCAACCGAGGGCGCAACCGAAGAAACCAAGCGCCCCGCAGCGCGCAGGACCGCGCGTTCCCGCACCGCCGAGAAGCAAGAGGCGGAGGGCACTGCGGCTAAGCAGGCGGCAGAAAAGCAGACCGAAAGCAAGGCGGAAACGCCGCAGGCCGACAAATCGTCCGAAGAGCGTTCAAGCCAGCAGCGCCAAAACGGCCAGAGCAAGAACAAGCAGCAAAGCGGCAAGCAGCAGAACCAGAATCAGAATAAGAACAAGCAGAACAACAAGCAGAACAACCGCCAGCAGCAAGGCAACAACGCCAACCAGCGCAAGCAGCGCCGCCAGCATCAAGGCTCGAACCGCGAGCCTGTCGTGCCGCAGACCACGCGCGAAGATATCGAGAAGCTCAAAGTCGCAGAACTGCGTGCGAAAGCCGAAGAGCTCGGGCTCGACCACACGGGGCTCCTGAAGGCCGATCTCATCGAGAAAGTCTACGAAGCGTGCGTCAAAGCCGAAGGCTTCATCGAGGTCAAAGGCGTACTTGACATCCTTGCCGACGGATACGGCTTTTTGCGGACGCAGGGCTATCTGCCGAGCGAAACCGATGCCTACGTGGGCTTATCGACCATCCGCCGCAACGGTCTTCGCAAGGGCGATTTCGTGGTGGGTCAGACCAGGCCGCCGCGCGAGAACGAGAAGTACGCCGCCGTTCAGAAGATCATCTCGGTGAACGGGAAATCCCTCGACGAGCTCGGCAAGCGCGTCCGCTTCGCCGATCTTACGCCAGTATATCCCGACGAGCGTTTGTGGATGGAGCACGGCAAGAACACCATCACGTCGCGCGTTATCGACTTGGCGGCGCCCATCGGCAAGGGCCAGCGCGGACTCATCGTATCTCCGCCGAAGGCCGGCAAGACAACCGTGCTCAAAGACATCGCGGCTTCCATCTCGGCGAACAACCCCGAAGTGCACCTCATGTGCCTGCTTGTGGACGAGCGTCCCGAAGAGGTTACCGATATGGAGCGCTCCATCAAAGGCGAGGTCATCTCGTCGACGTTCGACATGCCCTGCGAGAACCATATCGCGGTGTCGGAGCTCGTCATCGAGCGCGCCAAGCGCCTTGTCGAAGACGGTGCCGACGTGGTGATCCTGCTCGACTCGCTCACGCGCCTTGCGCGTGCGTACAACCTTGCGCAGCCGGCGAGTGGGCGCATCCTTTCGGGCGGCGTCGACTCGACTGCGCTCTATCCGCCCAAGCGGTTCCTCGGTGCCGCCCGCAACATCGAAGGCGGTGGCAGCCTCACCATCCTTGCATCCGCGCTCATCGATACGGGTTCGAAGATGGACGAGGTCATCTTCGAGGAATTCAAGGGCACGGGCAATCTGGAACTCAAGCTCGACCGCAATCTCGCCGACCGCCGCATCTTCCCGGCGATCGATCCGGTCGCATCGGGTACGCGTAAGGAGGACCTGCTGCTCGAGCCGCAGGAGGCCCCGCTTATCTGGGCGGTCCGCCGTATTCTTGCGAACATGAACAACACCGAGCGCGCTATGGACATGCTTATCAAATCGCTCAAGCAGACCACGACGAACCAGGAGTTCTTATTGCGGACGGCGAAGAAAGCGCAGATGAACAAATCCGACGATACCATCGAGCTGTAAGGCGCACGGTTTATCTTCGCCGAGTACCGCACCCTGGTAGCGGGTTTAGCGAAGCGAACGAGCTTCGCCGAAGCCGCATGAGGCGGCGGGTCGGAAGGTGAGCCGCATGATGGAGACCGTAAGGGTTCTGTAACGATGGCTTTGCGCGTCGGCTACTATAATGGGAACCGTGTGCACCGTACACGGTTCCCCTGTTTCAGGGCACGACGGTGAAGCGGACGATAAGGAGACAACATGTCCGATCAAGGCAACTGGCAGCAGCAGGCGTGGCAGCAGCCGCAACCCCAGCAACAGCCCCAACCTCAGCAACAGCCCCAGCCGCACGGCTATTACCAGGGTCAACCTGCATACTGCGCACCCGAGCCCCCGAAGAAGGGCAAGGGGTGGATTGTCGGTTTGGTGGCCGTGCTCGCCATCTTCCTCGTCATCGTCATCGGTATGGTGTCGTGCACGAGCATGTTCACCTCGATGGGATCCTTCCCATCGTTCTCGTCGTCGACGGTGAGCGATATCGATTACCTGACAGGCGACGCGGTCGCCATCATCGCCATCGACGGCACCATCCAATACGACGGCACCACCTCAAGTCCTGAAGGCCTCAAAGCCCAGCTCGACAAGGCCGAAGAGAATTCGCATGTCAAGGCACTCGTTTTGCGTGTGAACTCGGGCGGTGGCGTGGCAACGGCGGGCGAGGAGATGACTGAATACCTTAAAGAGTTCTCGAAGCCCGTTGTCGTATCGAGCGCATCGATGAACGCGAGCGCCGCCTACGAGATATCGTCGCAGGCCGATTACATCTTCACGGCGAAAACTACCTCGATCGGCTCGATCGGCACCGCCATGCAGGTCACCGATCTTTCCGGTCTCTACGAGAAGCTCGGTATCCGCATCGAGGACATCACCTCAGCCGACAGCAAGGATTCGAGTTACGGCAATCGCGCGCTCACCGAAGAAGAGCGCGCCTACTACCAGGATATGGTCGATCAGATCAACGAGACGTTCATCGAGACGGTCGCCGAGGGTCGTGGCATGTCGGTCGAGGAAGTGCGCGCACTCGCGACCGGTCTTACGTTCACCGGTATGACCGCCGTCGAGAACGGGCTCGCCGATGAGATCGGCACGCTCGACGATGCGGTGGAAAAGGCGGCGGAGCTTGCGAACGTCTCCTCGTACACGACCGTCAAGCTGCAGAGCTCTTCGGCGCTCGATATGCTCGATTTGCTCGACATCCTCGGAGCTTCGGCTTCGACCGACGACCTTTCCGCCGCGCTGAAGGAGCTTGAACACGATGGTGCCAGCATCCGATAAACCGAACTGGCCAAAACGAGCCGTCGTGACGGCGGGTATGCCGTACGGCAACAAACCGCTGCATTTCGGCCATATAGCGGGCGTGTTCGTGCCAGCCGACTGCTACGCGCGTTTCCTGCGCGACCGCATCGGGCCCGAGAACGTGCGGTTCATATCGGGTACCGACTGCTTCGGCTCGCCCATCAACGAGGGGTACCGCAAGCTTGTCGAAGCCGGGGAATTCGACGGCACGATTGCCGAGTATGTCGAAGAAAACCACGAGACGCAGAAGAGAACGCTCGATGCCTACAACATCAGCCTGTCCATCTACGAGGGCAGCGGCATGGGCCATTCGGGCGAGGTGCACCAGCAGATTTCGGAAGCGTTCATCGAAAAGCTCTACGAGAACGGGTATCTGCGCAAGCGCGCGACGCTGCAGTTCTACGACCCTGAGGCCGAGACGTTTCTGAACGGCCGCCAGGTGGTGGGGCGCTGCCCCGTACAGGGCTGCAAGAGCGAACATGCCTACGCCGACGAATGCGACCTCGGGCACCAGTACGCGCCCGAGGATCTCATCGCGCCGAAGTCGTCTGTCACCGGGGTTACGCCCGAGATGAGGCCCGTCGAGAACTGGTACTTCGACCTGCCCGCGTTCGCGGGGTTCCTCCGTGCGCGCACCGCCGAACTCGAAGCCGACCCGGAGGTGCGCCCCGTCGTATACAACACGGTGAAGGAGTTTTTGGCGCCCCCGGTGGTCTACATCAAAAACGAGGCGTACGACGAGTACCTCGCCCTTGCCGAGACGCTTCCCGTCCATTCGTATCGGGAAGCAGGGAAGGGCAAGCAGAGTTTCGAGATCGAGTTTGCCACCATCGACGAACGCGACGAGGCTCGCGAGATCCTCGCCCGTGCGAACATTCGCTTCCGCATGGGAAAGACGCTTACGCCGTTTCGCATCACGGGCAATATCGAATGGGGTGTGAAGGCACCGGTTCTCGAGGGCATCGAGGGACTTACGGTATGGTGCTGGCCCGAAAGCCTGTGGGCTCCGATGTCGTTCACGATGGCGGTCAACGACAAGATGGGCATGCCGCGCGGCAGCTGGCGTGATTTCTGGTGCTCGGAAGATGCAGAGGTCTACCAGTTCATCGGTCAGGACAACCTGTATTTTTACGGTGTAGCGCAACCGGCGCTGTTCGAGGCGATCAGGCCGGGCGACATATTGCAGCCGGGCATTGCCGAGCATCCGCTTCGGCAGACGAACCTCATCGCGAACTACCACATCCTGTTCGGCGATAAAAAAGCTTCGTCATCGGGCGCTGTCAAGCCGCCGACGGCAGATGAGCTGCTGGACTACTACACGCCCGAGCAGCTCCGGGCGCACTTCCTCGCTCTCGGCCTCGATCAGAAATCGGTCGGGTTCAAGCCCAAGCCGTTCGAGCAGGACGAGAAGAAGCGCGATGATCCGCGTGTGGCCGATCCCGTGCTCAAGGAGGGCGCACTGCTCACGAACGTGTTCAACCGCCTCGCGCGCAGCTGCTTCTACGAAGCGCAAAAGCACTTCGGGGGCTACATGCCCCTCGGAAGCGTATCGGACGACGTAGTCAAAAAGGTGCACGAGGTTTTGAACGCCTACGATCACACGATGCACCGAGCCGAGCTCCATGCCATCATGTCGATCATGGACGAGTTCATCCGCTGGTCGAACAAGTACTGGACCGAGCATATTCGCGAAGTCGAGCAAGCTGCGGCAGCGTCGGGAGCGACGGATGCCGTTCATTGTGAGAGCGCGTCGGAATTCGATTCCCACCCTGACGGCACCGTCGGTGGCGCATCGAGCGCGGATGCGGTGTATGCGATGCGCCGCCAGGTGCTCGTGGACTGCTTCTTTTTGCTTCGCGTGGCCGCGCTGCTCATGCATCCGGTCGTGCCTGCGGGAACCGAGAAGATCTGCGACTACTTGAGCTTCGAGTTCGACGAGTTCTTCAGCTGGAACTACGACTTCGAAGACAACGCGGAACTCTGCAGCGCCGGTGAGATCACCGAGGGCCGCCATCGCATTCGCGAACTGCCCCCGCGCACCGATTTCTTCGAGAAGCATCCGAGCCAGTTCAAATAGCATGCCGAAAGCGCCCCGCATCCGACGGGGCGCTCGGGTGCAGACGGGTCTGCAAAGTCCCTCGGCTTTATGCGACTTCGAAGGCTAGCGTTGCTTCAAGCGGCGATACCATGCCGTCGGCGGTTTTCGCCCGGACGGTCATGCGGTAATCGCCCGCTTCGCCAAACGTGGTGGTGAACTGCCAGTTGACCCATTTATCGGCGGTGGCGCCAGCCGTTTCGCAGCTCGTCCAGGTGGCACCGTTGTCGAATGAGAACTCGATCGCGGTGATCGGGCTGCCGAGATCATCGGCTACCCCCTCAAACGTGATCTCGTCGCCGACCTTGAACAGGCACTCTTCTGCGCTGTTCAAGATGTTAACCTTGTTGCGGTACGTCGGATCGACCGCTTGCACGTCAGGTACCTGCTCCTGGGCGGTGAGTTCGATCTCCACGATGCTGCGTGTGAAGTAGCGGGCCACCGTTTCGGGCATGAACAGCTGCAGGCTCGATCCTTCGCCCGTGGTCGCGAGCTCTTGACCGTTGACCTGGTAGACCAAAAGCGCGTTCTTCTCAAGCGCGTATTCGAGCGGAAGCGGCTGACCGAAACCGTCCGCGCCAAAGGCCGTTACCGTGTTCACGCCGTCTTCCAGATCGGCCATTTCGACCACGGCAGAGAGCGGCACACCCATGACGGCAACCTGTCCGAAGGGCGATCCCGTAGCGCACGAGCAGGCCATAAGCGCCTGATCGCCCACATCTTCGGAAAGGTCCTCCACGTTCACCGTGAAGTTCTTCTTGATATTGCCGCCGACGTTTACATAGTAGTTCGCGACCCCGCCCTGTTCTGCAGCAAGGTCTGCTGCAGGCTTCGAGCACATGCTTGTGAGCGTGGCGCCGAAGATGTTGAACAGCTCGTCGTTGGGCGTTGTGCCCTCTTGGTTGAACGCGAAGATTCCCTGAACGTTCGCCACCTTGGTATAGGGGCTTTCTTCGTCGCCCATCCAGCGCGAGATGATCTCGCGGTCGCCGACGGTGTGGGTGGTCGTTTGGGGTTCGTCGGCTCGCGCATCGGTCTGCGATTGGAGCGGCGAGGCGATGGCTGTAGCTCCCCCGAAGAGCAGCAGTGCGGAGCTAACAACGCCTGCCGCTATCTTTTTCGGTGTAGTGAATGGCATGTGCGTCCTCCTTACTTCTCTTCTTCGTTGGTGGCGGCAAGGTCGACTTTCGGCGGAATGAGGGAACCGGAGGTGAGTACGGTGGTTTCCTCGGCGCTCGGCAGCTTGTCCTTGGCGTTGAACATGACGGTTTGGGTTTCGAAGCTCTCTGCTCCGCTTTCGGTGGTAGCGCGTACGGTGAGGCAGTACGCCCCCTCAAGCTCGGGCGTATAGGTGAAGCTCCACCAGACCATCTTGTTGCGGTCGGTATCGCCGAGTTCGAAGGCCGTCCATGTTTCGCCTCCGTCCATGGAGAACTCCATCGAAGCGATCTTCTCGTCGTACGCGTCAGCGTAGCCTTCGAACGTGAAAGGCTCGCCGTTTTGCACGAGAAGTCCGTCGGGCACGCCCAGGATGGTGGCATTGGGCTTGTTCATGGGAACGTTCGCCTCGTTCTGCCATCCGTTGGGGTTGCCGGCCCATTTATCGGTGTAGTCGATGTCCTCGTTCGTCACCTCGTAGGTGTCGATCTGCTTGGAGTTGATCTGCGCATCGACGCCTTCGACCCAGTTCGTGCACGGATATCCGCGCGTTGCGTCGAGGTACTCGCCGCCGATCTTGTACACGAGCAAAGCCTCGTTGCTGTCCACCTTATCGACGGGGAAGGCGCGCTTGGAGCTGCCGTCGGCGCGAAGCGCGCGTACGCCGGTCGTGTCGTCAGTGTAGCCGCCGGCCTTTTCGATGAGCCAGCTTACCGGAATGCCCGTGATTTCGGTGTTCGTTACGCCACCGCCGCCGACTGGATTCCAGTTGCAAACCATCTTGGAGGTCTTCTCTACGACGACCCCGGCTTTTTCGGCTTCCTCGATGAGATCGGGAAGTTTCGCAGTGTATCCGTTTGCCACCGTACCCGAAACGGTGATCTCCCATTCGTCGAAGAGGCTTTGCGGCATCTCGAGGTTAAGGCCGTTCACGCCTGCGCCGTGGCGCATGTTGTCGTAGTAGGCGTGCATCCAGTCGTACGAGAACACGCCGTCTTGATCCTGGATCTTCTCCTGGTCGATAGCGAACTCGCCCTCGACGTCGGCAACTTTGTTGATGCCCCAGAGACGGTCGTATTTGGTGAGATCCCACATTTCGAGCCCTTCGTCGTTCTCGGTGGCGTTGTGGCACGACATGCAGTCGCCTTGGAACTGGGTGCTGAACTCGGCTTTGTTGCGCGTGTTGAAGTGGATGCCGTGCATGAGCGTGCCGAATTCGTACTGCTTGGCGATGTAACCCGGTGCGTACGAGTGGCAGAACAGGCATTGCTGTAGCGTCGTCTTGTTGTCGAGTTCATCGTTCCAAGCCACGGGATGCTCGTAGGGCAGGTTCTTCAGAAGCGAATTCATATCGGGATGGCATGATTCGCATCCGCGGTTATCGGCGTCGAGCCAGTAGGTGTTGTACGAGTTGGAACCGGCCTGGATTTGCCAGGCATCGGGGTTCACTGCGTATTCGGTGGGAGTGCGCTGCACCATCTGGCCGTTTGGAAGCGTGCGGATTTCGGGCGCGTACTCTTCGGCTATCTGATCCCAGCGATCCCACAGCCCGTCGAGGTATTCTTTGCCCGGATAGAACTCTTCGTTGATGTCCGCATCGGTAGTGCCTTCCGCGCCGTCGATGATCGATTGCTGCTCGGGCGTAAGGCTTTCCTCGGCTGCGGGTTTCGTATCGCCTGACGGCTCCTTGCCCGAAGGCTGCTGGTCTTCGCCTTGATTCGGCGAGCAGCCGGCGATCAGGCAGAAGGTGCATGCCAGACACATCGTCGCGATGACGAGTTTCGTTTTGACCGACATAGGTCCCCTTTCTCTTTGCTCCTTGCATACGGCGCTTCGCGCTACGCTGTTAAAACCGGCATCGAGCCAGGCGTAGGCGGAACCGCCGCGTCCTCTGCCGCACCGCATCGTTCTTCTCCTTCCTTCGTATGCGCTACGGCTCGGCATCGATGGTATCGCGGGCGGACAGACCTCACTATCCCCCAAAGGTCCGATTAGAAAACCCCAGGCAAATCCGCATCGTCCACTTTGGGGGATGCGGATGCTCGCCGGCATCGAACGCCGCTGCGCAATACCCGATTTTCTCGATGAGACGCGGTACGGGATGCATCGGGGGACGTCTCGTGCGATAATGGTTCGACGCGCAAGGCGCTCAGGGATGCGCGGCAAGGGACGGAAAGAAGAGGGAAGCATCACATCATGCATATGCGCAGCATGCCTTTGAACCCATGCGGGGTGTTCGCGGCTCTCGGGCTCGGCTTGAATCTCGTATGGTGCACGCTTATGGGCCATACGATGGGGTTCATGTCGTCGGCTACGGGTATCGAGTCGTGGGTCAACCCCCGGATATTCTTTCTCCTCGGCATTTTCGCGCTGGCGGTTTCCTATGTGATCGCACCGCGCAAACTCAAGCGGTCCGATCGCGTACTGCGCTACGTGCTCCCGCTTATCTCCGCGGCGGGCACTGCCTGCTTCGGGCTCTCGTACCACCAGACGTTCTTTGCGCCCCAAGTGCTTGCCGTAGGCGGCCTGTTCGTCGCGGGGGTCGGGTACTTCTGGCTTGTTGCCCGCTATAACCTCATGCTCGCCCGCACGCAGGGCTACTCGTGCGCGGTCTGGTCGGTCGCGGGCGGCCTGATCGTCAAGCTGCCTATCCTGTTTGCGCTGAGCGTCCTTATGGGACCCGAGTGGCAGGTTGTCGTGGCCATCGCCTTGCCGGTCATTTCGGCGCTGGTGTTCGAAGTGGCGTGCTCGCTCGCGCGTGGCGCTTCGGAAGGCGATGACGGTGGCGACTTTTCTGCGAGCGTGCGGACGGTATACGGGGTTCCCGCTAAACCGAAGATTGCGGCGCCGACGTCGCAGACGTTTCGGCGCAACACCTTCATCATGGTCGCCGTATCGGCCATCCTGCTTGCAGTCATTCGCTCGGTGAGCTATTTGGGCATGTGGGGCAACACGAATGCGAACATATCGGATAGCGTTCCGTGGCTGATGGGTCTGGTAGTGCCGGCGCTGAGCGTTGCCGCGTTCGCATACTTCGCTCTGATTCGCATGTCCGATTTCACCTTAGCTATCCGCTTCCAACCTGCGATGCTGCTTACGCTTGCCGGCTTGTTCGTGGTCGTTGTGCAAGCGAGTTCCGATAGCGCTTCGATGTCGCTTCTCATCGACGTCATCCAGATCGACGAGCTGTTCGCGCACCTGCTGTTCTGGACCGTGGTCATCACCGCGCTCGATGCGCTCGATTTGCCTTCGTATCGGGTCATCGGCATAGCGGGGGCCATCTACGCAGGCGCTTCTATCGCATGGGTGCTTCTGCTCGGTGAATCGGCGGTTATCAGCAACGTATTCGTGCTGCTTGCCACTTATGTGATCGTCATCGTCGCTATGAGTGCGACGTGGTTCGGCGGCAAGAGGCGAACTGACGAGGCGATCGTGCAGGGAAGGGCCGCGAGCGGTGGTTTGCGGCGGGCGGCAGAGGCACGAACGGGGAATGAAGCGGATACCTGGGAGGCGCACGCTCCCCGCGTTGATGCAAAGCCCAGCACGCCCTTGACGAAAAGCGTGCACGATACCTGTTTGGCCCTTGCCGCCCGCTACGGCCTCTCGCCGCGGGAGGCCGAGGTGTTCGTGCTGCTCGCACAGGGCCGCACCCGCGCGTTCATCCAGGACGAACTCGTGCTTTCGAACGGTACCGTGAAGACGCACGTGAGCCATATCTACGCGAAGATGGACGTGCACGACCGCCAGGAGATGATGGACCTCGTTTGGCAAAGCGATGACGACAGTGCCGACGAGAGCGGCGATGCTGCTGCGTCAAGCCCTACGATGGGGTTGGCGTAAGGCGAGCTCCGAGGTTTCTTCGTGGCGCGCACGTGTGCCCTGCTTATCCGCTGGTTGGGTGCATCTGGGGTCCGCTCGAAGCTGCGTTTTGTGTAGAGCGCTGCTACGATACGGCGTTTTCGATGTGTTTGCGCAGCTCGTCGATGCCGATGCCCTTTTCCGCCGAACAGGGGATGACCGTCTGATCCTTCGGAAGCCTCAGCTGCTTGCGAAGCGCAGCCACCTGCTTTTGTCGCTGCATGTTCGAGAGCTTATCGGCTTTGGTGAGCGCTAGTACGAAGGGAAGATCGGCTTTTGATAGAAACTCGACCATGCCCGTATCGAGGTCGGTTGCCGGATGGCGTATGTCGATGAGCGAGACGACGAGTGCGAGCGAGCGTTCCTGGTTGAAGTAGCCTTCGATAAGCTCCGACCAGCGCGCCTTCTCCGACTTCGCCACTTTGGCATACCCGTATCCCGGTAAATCGACGAAATCGACGCCTTCGACCGAGAAGAAGTTGATGGTGGAGGTTTTGCCCGGCACCGATGAGACCTTTGCAAGCGCCTTGCGGTTGAAGAGCTTGTTGAGAAGCGAGGATTTGCCCACGTTCGAGCGCCCGGCGAACGCGACTTCGGGGTGGACTGAAGGGGGAAGCTGCTCGGATGTGCCGTACGCCGCCGTGAATGCTGCCAGGTTGTAGTTCATGGGATGTCCTCTTCCGTATGCGGCTTCTCGTTCGACGGGTGCCCTCGCGTCTGCGCCGCCGCGAACGCCCGCTTTTGTATGCCGTTTCGTTTTCTCCCATGATACAGGATGTTGGGGTGCAGCCCGCGCGGGAAACGTGCCGGCCATTTTCTGAATTCTAGATACTCAGGAAGGGGTGGCGCCTATGAAGGTTGAAGTTTGGCAGGTTCTTATCGCTCTTATCGGGCTTATCTTGCGGGTCGTTGACTTCGTCATCGACAAAATAGAAAAGCTCCCGTCCGACGAAGAGCCGGACAAGGAGCACTAAACCAACCCGAACCGCCGAAGCGATCCGAGAGCCGTGCGGAGGAACCAACTCCGTGCGGCTCGACCGTTAGTATAAGGGAATCCCACAGCGTTTCCAAGGCCTAAAATCGGAGCGACTTGTGACTTGTGACTTGGGGCTTGGGATTCGGAATTTGGAATTAAGACTCGCTCTTGCATTCCTTACAATCGGTGGTATACTTTGCAAGTTTCTAATTACACATGCGTGTGCGACCCGGCACCGCCAGTGGCCAACCGAAAAAGGCTGCGGGACTGGGGAAGACCATGCGCAGAGGATTAACGAATGGAGAGAACATGACTAAGGTCAGCATTACTTCGCTGCTCGATGCGGGCAGCCACTTCGGCCATCAGACGCGCCGTTGGAACCCCAAGATGAAGCCGTATATCTTCGGCAGCCGCGGGGATATCTACATCATCGATCTCAAGCAGACCCTGTTCGGTCTCGACAAGGCCTACACGTTCATTTCTGAAACCGCGCGCAAGGGCGGCACCGTGCTGTTCGTGGGTACGAAGAAGCAGGCTCAGGAGGCCGTTGCCGATGCGGCGAACCGCTGTGGCATGCCGTACGTGAACGCTCGTTGGCTCGGCGGTATGCTCACGAACTTCGTGACCATCCGTTCGCGCGTGACTCGCATGGAGGAGCTCGAGGCCATGGAGGCCGACGGCCGCATGGAGCTTCTGCCCAAAAAGGAGCAGATCCTGCTTCGCAAAGAGCTCGCCAAGCTGCAGACCAACCTGAACGGCATCCGCAATATGAAGAAGGTTCCCGAGGCCGTGTTCGTGATCGACACCAACCGCGAGGCCATCGCCATCCACGAGGCCCGTCGTCTCAACATCCCGGTTGTGGGTACGCTCGATACCAACTGCGATCCCGATGATGTTGATTTCGGCATCCCGGCCAACGACGACGCCATCCGTTCGGTGCGCTTGCTCTCCGAATTCATCGCCGATGCCGTTATCGCCGGCGGTGTTGTGCCGGTGACGGTTGCCGACATGGCAGGTGACGCAGAAGCGCCCGCAGCCGACGATGCCGCTGCCGCTGCCGT